>JBEIJM010000252.1:0-3955 GCA_040380205.1 Gemmatimonadaceae bacterium | reverse complement strand
GAATATGCGGGCGCGTTCTTCCACACGCAAGGGTGGAAAACTCCAGCCGCCAACCACCCAACACGTTGTCACACAACAGCCTACCAATCACCACTTCAACCGACGTCCCAACCGTTACCCCACCACCGCGCCCTGTCACACCACCGGCATTCCCCTCACTTACGACGCGTCCCCCGCTTCCTCGACCAGCCCACCCTCCTCCATCCCCTCCCCCTCATATTCCCGCAACTTCCGGTACAGCGTCCGCTCCCCTATTCCCAGGCGCTCGGCCGCCTTCCGCCGGTTCCCCCCGCTCTCCCGCAACGCCCCCACAATCGCCGCCCGCTCGATCTCGGCCATCGTCATCCCGGGACCCAGCGTGATCACCGTGGGCGGCACCGACGCATCCGGCGCCTCCAGCCCCCGAATCGGCATCCCCCCCGGCATCACCCCCGCCATGCCGCCCCCAAAGCCGGCATAGCCACCCCCCTCCCCCAAAACCACCGCCCCGCCTGCCACCCCGGCCGGACGCACCTCCCCCAGCCACCCCCGGCGCCATCCCGGCCCGCCCCTCCTGGTCCATCC
The DNA here is from genome assembly GCA_040380205.1 of Gemmatimonadaceae bacterium. Taxonomy (GTDB): domain Bacteria; phylum Gemmatimonadota; class Gemmatimonadetes; order Gemmatimonadales; family Gemmatimonadaceae; genus Gemmatimonas. The sequence continues at coordinate 3,391 of JBEIJM010000252.1, read as the reverse complement.
GCCGGCGCAACTCCTCCACCTGCAGCTTGAGCTCCACCAGCGAGCGCACGATGAACTCCAGCTCGCGCCCCTGCGCCCGCGCTTCCTCGCGCACCACGGGACCCACCGGCACCGGCAGCAGCCGCCGCCCGCCCCCCTCGCGCATCTCCGGCGGAATGTCGTCGGCCACGATCTCGCGCCCGTGCGCCAGCACCACCATGCTCTCCACCAGGTTGCGCAGCTCCCGCACGTTGCCGGGCCACGCATACCCCACCAGCAGCCCCATCGCCTCCGCCGAGATCCCGTGGAAAGGGCGCTCATGCCGCGCGGCGAACTCCTGCACGAAGCGCCGCACCAGCCGCGGGATATCCTCCCGCCGCTCCCGCAGCGGCGGCAGGTAGATCCCCAGCACGTTCAGCCGGTAAAACAGGTCGGCGCGGAACGCCCCCTCCTCCACGTGCGCCCGCAACGGCCGGTTGGTGGCCGCCACCACGCGGACATCCACCGGGATCGGCTCCCCGCTGCCAATGCGCGTCACCTCCCGCTCCTCCAGCACCCGCAGCAGCTTCACCTGCGTGCTGGAGGGGATCTCGCCGATCTCGTCGAGGAACAGCGTCCCCGTGTCGGCCAGCTCGAAGCGCCCCAGGCGCCGCTCGGCCGCCCCCGTGAACGCCCCCTTCTCGTGCCCGAACAGCTCGCTCTCCAGCAGCGTCTCGGGGAGCGCCCCCACGTTCACCGCGATGAACGGCCGCGCGCGCCGAGGCCCCAGCCGATGGATGGCCCGCGCCACCAGCTCCTTGCCGGTGCCGCTCTCCCCCTCGATCAGCACCGTGCTGGACACCGGGGCGATCTGCTCCACCTTCACCAGCACCTCGCGGATCGCCTCCGACTCCCCCACCAGCCCGGTCAGCTCGGCCAACCGCTGCCGCTCCAGCCGGCGACGAATGGCGTCGGCCACCTCATCCATCGCCACCGGCTTGGCCCACGCGTCGGCGTACCCCAGCTCCGCCAGCCGCTCGGCCAGCGCGGGGTCGGCCACGTCGGTGAACCCCACCACGGTCACGTTCTCCCACGCCAGCCACCGCACCAGCGCCACGTGATTGGGGTCGAGCAGCGCGCCCGTGAGCACCAGGATGGCCGGCCGGCGACGGCGCAGCCCCCCGCGCACGTCGTCCATGGGCGAGTAGGTCTCCGTGGGGATCCCGCGCGCCTCCAGCGCGGCGTTGAGGCGCACGCCCGGCTCCACGTCGGAGAGGAGGATGGCCACCAACCCCAGCCCCTCGTCCGCCGGCGCGCGCCGCACCGCCCCGCCCCGTGCGCTCACCCCTTCCCCGGGCGACGGTAGAAGGGAAGCGGCACCACCCGCGCCGGCACCTGCCGCCCGCGGATGTCCACGGCGAACGGCGTGCCGGGGACGGCGGCGGCCGCCGGCAGGAAGCAGGTGCCAATGGGGATCCCCAGCGTGGGACTCTGCGTCCCGCTGCGCACCTCGCCAAAGGGGACGCCCCCCACCAGCACGCCGGCCCCCTGCCGCGGAATGGCGCGCTCGTCCAGCGTGAACCCCGCCAGCAGCCGGTCGGTCCCCTCCTGATGCTGGCGCCGCAGCACCGCCTGCCCCAGGAACGGTTCCGCCTTCCCCAGCTTCACGAGCCACCCCAGCCCCGCCTCCAACGGGGTCACCTGGTCGTCCAGCTCGTGCCCGTACAGGCACATCCCGGCCTCCAGGCGCAGCGTGTCGCGGCACCCCAGCCCGCAGGGGGTCACCTGCCCCGTGGCCATGAGCGCGTCCCACAGCGCCCCCGCCACCGCGGCGTCGCAGTACAGCTCAAAGCCCAGCTCGCCGGTGTAGCCGGTGCGGGAGATGAGGCAGGGGATCCCCGCCACCTCGCCACGGGTGAAGTGGTAGTACTTGATCCCGCCCAGCGGCACGCTGGCCAGCGCCTGCACCACCGCCGGGGCCTGCGGCCCCTGCACCGCCAGGAGCGCGGTGCGGTCGCTCACGTCCTCCAGCCCGCAGTCGTAGCCGGCCAGGTGCGCGCGCAGGTGCGCCAGGTCCTTGTCGCGGTTGCTGGCGTTGACCACCAGCAGCAGGTGGTCGGCGTGGCGGTACACCAGGAGGTCGTCCACCACGGTGGCGTCGTCGCGGAGCAGCGTGCTGTACTGCACCTGCCCCACGGCCAGCGCGGCCACGTCGTTGCTGGTGACGTGGTTCACGAAGCGGATGGCGTCGGGGCCGGTCACCAGCACCTCCCCCATGTGCGACACGTCGAACAGCCCGCACGCCTCGCGCACGGCCTTGTGCTCGGCGGTGATCCCGGCGGGGTACTGCACGGGCATCTGGTAGCCGGCGAAGGGGACCAGCCGGGCCCCCAGCGCCACGTGGCGGTCGTGCAGGGGGGTCTGGCGCAGGGCGCCGGATTCGGGGGCAGTCATGACGGATGCGGGGCAAGGGAAACGGCGGCGCGCGCGGGACACGAGGGCGCGTCAGCCGCACCGGGAAAGATGCCCGGGACGCCCGAGCGGTGCCACCCGGGGCCCCGCCATGGACTCGGGGCGCCACGGCGCCGTCGGGGAACCCCCGATTGGCAAAATATGTCGACGTGCTGATATTTGAATATATGCCCCGGCGCCGACCCGGCGACGGGCCGTCCACCGTCCGTTCCGCTCCCGTGGGAGGGTGCCATGCTCGTGCGCCAGCTGCTGGACCCCGCGCTTGCCCAATACGCCTACCTGGTCGGCTGCCCCCGCTCGGGCGAGGCGATCGTCTTCGATCCCGAACGTGACATCGACCGCTACCTCGACCTCGCGGCGCAGCACGGGCTCCGCATCGTCGCCGCCGCCGACACGCACATCCACGCCGACTACCTCTCGGGGCTGCGCGAGTTCGCCGAGCGCGGCGTGACCGTGTATGCCAGCGCCGAAGGGGGGGAGGACTGGCAGGTCGAGTGGCTGCGCGGCTCCGCGTATCCGCACCGCCTGGTGCGCGACGGGGACCGCTTCACGGTGGGGAACATCGCGTTCGAGGTGCTGCACACCCCCGGGCACACGCCGGAGCATGTGGCGTACACGGTCATCGACCATGGCAGCGGCGCCACCGAGCCGATCGCGGTGATCACCGGCGACTTCGTCTTCGTGGGCGACCTGGGGCGCCCGGACCTGCTGGAGCAGGCGGCCGGCGTGGCGGGCAGCCAGGAGCCCGGGGCGCGGCAGCTGTATCAGTCGCTGCAGCGGTTCCGCGCGCTGGCGCCGCACGTGCAGGTGTGGCCCGCGCACGGGGCCGGGAGCGCCTGTGGCAAGTCGCTGGGGGACATCCCCACGTCCACCGTGGGGTACGAGCTGCGTCACAACCCGGCGGTGCTGGCCGCGGACTCCGAGGCGGGCTTTGTCGACTACATCCTCAGCGGCCAGCCCG
>JBEIJM010000251.1:0-3967 GCA_040380205.1 Gemmatimonadaceae bacterium | reverse complement strand
TCGATCGGGAGCTGGCGGCGCGCGGCGGGCACGCGGTGGCTGACCTGTTCGCCACCCGCGGCGAACGGGCGTTCCGAGATATGGAAATCTCCCTGACCCCCGAGGTGGCCCCCGCCCCCCCGATGGTGCGGGCGCCGGGGGGCGGGTGGATCACCAACCCGGGCGTGGTGGCACGCCTCCGGCCGCCCGGCGTGCTGGTCTACCTGCAGGTCAGCCCAGACACCGCGCTCGCGCGCGTGCGCACCGACGCGGTGGTGCGTCCCCTGCTGCACGGGAGCGATCCCGCGGCGCGCCTGGCGGCGCTGTGGGAGCAGCGCCACCCCCTGTATCGCACCGCGGACGCGATCCTGGATGTGGAAAACCTTTCGCCGCAAGAGGTTGCCGAGTCCGTCGTGGCGCTTGCCCGGGATCACGCCCTCGGGGTAGGTTAGGCGATGGCTGATCGGTGGACCCGAGTACTGGATGCCTTGCGACGGCGCTTCCCCGAACCGGCGGAATCGGGCGCCGTGGCCGATTTTCTGGCGTCCCAGGGGTACAATCGGCGGCAGATCGGTGAGATTCTTTCACTCCGCGCCGCGCAGGAGGCCCAGCCCTCGGCTCGGCGCGGCGACCCCGTCCGCGGGGGCGACCTGCTGCGGGTGCAGGGACCGCATGAGCGCGGTCGCTTTTCGGCGGAGGCGTGGGGGTACCTGCTGGCCTTGCGGGCCACGGGGGCGGTTCCGCCCGTGGCGTTCGAGCACCTGGTGGAACGCGCGCTGATGCACATGGAAGGGCGCATCGAGTTGGCCGATCTTCGCCTCATGGCGGAAGCGGCCGGGCTGGATGCGGCCCCCGGTCACGATGCCCGTTCCCCGTTCCACTGACCTGATGCCCATCAAGAAGTCCGTGACTACGTCGGCCGCCAAGGCGCCGGCCAAGAAGGCCGCCAAGGCGCCCGCCAAGAAGACCGCCAAGGCGCCGGCCGCCAAGGCGCCTGCCAGGAAGGCCGCCAAGAAAGCCGCCAAGACGCCCGCCAAGGCTGCCGCCAAGGCGGCGCCCGCGCCGCGCGCGGTGGCCAAGAAGGCCGCCCGCACCGTCGCCAAGGCGCCCGCACGCCGCCCGGCTGCCGCCGAGCGCGAGGCCGTCGACGACACCCTCGAGGCCGTCCCCGCCAACGGGACGGCCCTCGTCATCGTCGAGTCCCCCGCCAAGGCCAAGACCATCGGCAAGTACCTCGGCCGCAGCTACACCGTGCGCGCCACCGTCGGCCACGTCCGCGACCTCCCGGCCAAGAAGCTCGGCATCGACCTTGAGCACGGCTTTGCCCCCGAGTACGTCACCATCGAGGGGAAGGAAGACCTCCTCGCCGATCTCAAGAAGATCGCCCGCGGCGCCCGCGAGGTCTACATCGCCACCGACCCCGACCGCGAAGGGGAGGCCATCGGCTGGCATGTGGAGCAGTTCTTCACGCACCCGCGCCGGCAGGCCGTCACCGCCCCCATCCGGCGCGTGATGTTCCACGAGATCACCAAGGACGCCGTCCAGGCGTCCATGGCGCGCGCCACCGACATCGACACCCGCAAGGTCGAGGCGCAGCAGGCCCGCCGCGTCCTCGACCGCCTGGTGGGCTACAAGGCCAGCCCCGTCCTCTGGAAGACCGTCAAGAAGGGGCTCTCCGCCGGGCGCGTGCAGACCGTCGCCCTGCGCCTCATCGTCGAGCGCGAGCGCGAGATCCGCGCCTTCACCCCCGTCGAGTACTGGAGCGTCGTCGCCGACCTCCGCAAGGGCCAGGTCCCCTTCAGCGCCAAGCTCCACCACATCGACGGGCGCAAGCCGGAGATCGCCACCGGCGCCGAGGCCGACCGCATCCTCCGCGACCTCGACGGGCGCACGCAGTTCCCCGTCACCGAGGTCAAGCGCCGCGAGCGCCGCAAGAACCCCGCGGCCCCCTTCACCACCTCCACGCTCCAGCAGGAGGCGGCCAAGAAGCTCGGCTTCGGCTCCAAGCGCACCATGCGCCTGGCGCAGGACCTGTACGAAGGCATCGACATCGGCATCGACGGGGCCACCGGCCTCATCACGTACATGCGCACCGACTCCACCCGCGTCTCCGAGGTGGCGGCGCAGGGCGCGCGCGACGTGCTCCGGCAGCAGTTCGGCGAGCCCTTCCTCGCCGCCGGCCCCCAGCTCTACCCAAGCGGCAAGGCCAACGCGCAGGACGCCCACGAGGGGGTGCGCCCCACCGACCCCGCGCGCCGCCCCGAGCAGCTGCAGCGCTACCTCACCGCCGACCAGTTCAAGCTGTACCAGCTGATCTGGCAGCGGTTCATGGCGTCGCAGATGGCCCCCGCCGTCTTCGACACCACCACGGTCGACTTCAACATCCCCGCCGGCGAGCGGCAGTACCTGTTCCGCGCCACCGGCTCGGTGGTCAAGTTCCAGGGGTTCCTCGCGCTCTACAAGGAGGCCCGCGAGGAGGGCGACAGCAAGGCGCTCGAGGACGAGCAGGCGCTCCCGGCCCTCGAGCAGGGGGAGCAGGTCCCGGTGGTCGGCATCGCCTCCACCCAGCACTTCACCGAGCCGCCGCCGCGCTTCTCCGAAGCCTCCCTGGTCAAGGAGCTCGAGCGCCTCGGCATCGGCCGCCCGTCCACCTACGCGTCCATCATCTCGGTGCTCGCCGAGCGGCGCTACGTGCAGGTGGAGCAGCGCCGCTTCTTCCCCACCCCCCTCGGGGAGACGGTGGAGAAGGTCATGGTGAAGAAGTTCCCGCAGGTGTTCAACGTGGGCTTCACCGCGCAGATGGAGGAGGAGCTCGACAAGATCGCCGAGGGGGAGATCGCGTGGGTGCGGGCGCTCGGGGACTTCTGGACCCCGTTCCAGGCCACGCTCAACGACAACGACCTCGACGTGCTCATCGCCGAGGCGCACGACCTGTCGGCGCTGGCCACGGAGCGGTGCCCCACCTGCGGCGGGCGCCTGGTGGCCAAGGGCGGCTTCTTCGGCCCGTTCGTGGCCTGCGAGCAGCACCCCAAGGGGTGCAGCTACACGCGCCCCATCGCCGGGGAGAAGAAGCCCGCCGTGCTCACCAGCCACCTGTGCCAGGAGTGCCAGGCGCCCATGGTGGTGCGCCACGGCAAGTCCGGCGACTTCCTGGGGTGCAGCCGCTTCCCCAAGTGCCGCGGCACGCGCTCCATGCCCACCGGCGTCAAGTGTCCCAAGGACGGCGGCGAGATCGCCGAGCGGCGCAGCAAGAAGCGCGGTAAGGCGTTTTACGGCTGCGAGAACTACCCCGGCTGCGATTACGTCTGCTGGGACAAGCCGGTGCTGGAGACCTGCCCCGACTGCGGCTACGCGGGGGCCGAGGCCAAGGCCAGCAAGGCGCGCGGCAGCTATCGCAAGTGCCTCAAGTGCGGCAACGAGTGGGACGTGGTGGCGCCGGAGGAGGTCGCCGAGGTCGCGTGAGCGCCGCCGTGCAGGTGGTGGGGGGCGGCCTCGCCGGCTGCGAGGCGGCGTGGCAGGTGGCGCAGCGCGGGCACCCGGTGGTGCTGCACGAGATGCGCCCCGGGCGCGGCACCCCCGCGCACCGCACTGACGCCCTCGCCGAGCTGGTGTGCTCCAACACCTTCAAGAGCACCGAGGTGGGGAACGCGCACGGGCTGCTCAAGGCCGAGATGCGCCAGCTCGGGTCGCTCATCCTGCAGGCCGCCGACGAGGCGCGCGTCCCCGGCGGCACCGCCCTCACGGTGGACCGCGCGCTCTTCGCCGAGGGGGTGCAGCGGCGCATCCTGGCGCACCCGCGCATCACGGTGGTGCGCGGCGAGGTGGACGCCCTCCCCGCCGTGGGGATCGTGGCCACCGGCCCCCTCACCTCCGAGGCGCTGGCGGCGGCGCTGCGCGCGCGGCTGGGGGTGGAGGCGCTGGCCTTCTACGACGCCATCGCCCCCGTGGTGGCCGCCGAGTCGATCAACCTGGACGTGGCGTTCCGCGC
>JBEIJM010000250.1:0-3999 GCA_040380205.1 Gemmatimonadaceae bacterium | reverse complement strand
TCCAGCATCAGCAGCGCGCACGCCGCCCCGCCGCGCGCCACGCGGTGCATCGCCACCCGCAGCTCGCGCTCCAGCTGCCGCCGGTTGATCGCCCCCGTGAGCGGGTCGCGCAGCGCCTGCTCCTCCAGCGTGTGCCGCAGCTGCAGGTTGGCCAGCACGGCGGAGAACTGCCGCGCCTCCTCGCGCAGCGCCGCCACCGCCCCCTCGCGCACCGCCTCCCCCGCCTCGGGCCCCGATGCCATCGCGCGCACCGCCGGCAGCGGCGCCGACAGCACCGCCGCCACCCGCGCCCCGTCGCTCAGCGGCGCGCACCCCCAGTCGCCGGCCACGTCGGCCAGGTGCGCGCACCGCACGCCCCCCGCCACGCTCACGAACGGCTGCCCCGTCGTGTACCCCCAGCAGCTGGCCAGGTCGATCCCCACGCACCCCGACGGCAGCGCGTCCGCGTCGCCGCCGCGCGGCCGCTCCGCCGAACGCGGCACCAGCAGCTGCGGCGCGCGCCCCTGGTACACGGTGGGGAGCAGCGCCCCGATCACCGACAGCGCCTCGCGCACCGTGCGGCTGGCCGCCACGTACGCCGCCGCCTCGCTGATCCGCGCCGTCTCCGCCATGCGCTGGCGCATCAGCCACAGCTCCGCCTCCAGCACCGCCACCCGCGACCGGTCCGCCTCCGCCTGCCGCAGTTCGCTCAGCTCGGTCCCCACCGCCACCCACCCCGCGGCGCGCCCCTGGCGATCCCGCAGCATGCTCATGGTCACCCGCATCGCGTAGCGCACCCCCGCCAGCGACACGTAGGTCCACTCGCGCCGGTCGCTCCCCCCCGCGGCCCGCGCCGGCGTCACCAGCTGGTCAAAGGGGGGCAGCCCGTCCAGCTCCTGGTGGGGCGCGGCCGCCGCCGCCAGCTCCGCCGGGTCATGGAAGGTGGCCAGGTTGGTGGCGTGCTCCAGCGCCGACGCCCCCAGCAGCTGCGACGCCAGCGGGTTCATGTAGCGGATCGCCCCCTGCCCGTCGGTGGTGATCACCGTGAGCGTGGCCGCGTCAAACACCACGGCAAACAGGTCGGCCCACCGCTGCAGCTCCCCCTCCATCGCCGCCGCCTGCGCCCGCCGCTCCTGCAGCTGCACCATCGCCCCCAGCGCGCTGGCCAGCGGCTCCAGCAGCGGCTCCCAGCCGGGCTCGTACCCCCCCGAGCGGTTGGCCAGCAGCAGCACCCCGCCGGCCATCCCGCGCGTGGCCCCGTCCAGCGGCAGCGCCATCAGGCTGTGCACGGGCAGCGGCAGCTCGGTGGGAATGGCGCCCTCCGGCGGTGCCACCAGGCGCACCGGCTGCAGCGCCGTCACCGCCGCGCCGTAGGGCGCCTCCAGCTGCTCCAGGAAGGGCGGCATCGACCGCACCGCCAGGTCGGTGGTGGCCCACCCCTGCACCACCAGCGCCGGCGTGGTCCCGTCGCGCGGCTGCAACGTGGCCACCACCCCCAGCGCGCTCTCCGACGCGGCCAGCAGCCGCCGCAGCATCCGCTGCAGCATCGCCGGCGTCAGCCCCTCCTCGATGAAGCCGCGCTGCACCTCGGCCATCGCCTCCAGCACCGCCGAGCGGCGCGCCAGCGCCTGGTCGCGCTGCTGCGTGGCCGTGATGTCCTGCGCGATCGCGAAGATCGTCCCGTCGGCCGGCGCCTGCGCGTTCCACTGCAGCGTGACCCACCCGCCGTCCTTGCGCCGGTAGCGGTTGACGAACCGGATCGAGGGCTCGCCGCGCGAGAGCTGCTCCACCTCCGTCAGCGTGGCCGGCAGGTCGTCGGGGTGCACGAACGACAGGAAGGGCTCCGCCAGCAGCTCCGGCGTGCTCCACCCCAGCGTGCGCTCCCAGGGCCCCCCCACACTGGTGAAGCGCCCCTGCAGGTCGGCCAGGCACAGCAGGAGCGGCGCCTCGTGGAAGAAGCGGCTCTCCAGCACCTCGCGCATCGTGCGCCCGGTGGGCGCCGCCTCTGCAGCCTGCATGGCCCCCGCATGTGGTGAGACGCCGCGCCCCCGCGGGAGTGCCCGCCGGACGCCCTGCCGGGCTCCGTCGTCGGACCCCCAGCGATATTATCGTCACGTACCCGCGAAAACACTGACCGTCCCGTGCCACCCTGATGTCATTCCTGTCCCGCTCTGTGATGGCCCCTCGCCTCGCCACCCGCTGCTGCGCCGCCGCCGCCGCCCTGTTGACGGCGGGCGCCATCGCCTGCGCCCCCCCGCCGGCCACCGCCGACGCCACCGCCCCGGTGCGCGCGCTGTTCGCCGCCCTCGACTCGGCCCCGGTGTTCGGCGCCCCCACCGACGCCGATCTGCAGCGGTTGGCCCCCTACCTGTCGGCCGACCTCATGGAAGGGCTCCGACAGGCGCGCGCCCTGCGTGACGCCGCCGCCACCGCGTACCCGGGGGAGAAGCCCCCCTTCGCCGACGGCTCCCTCTTCACCAGCCTGTTCGAAGGCCCCACCAGCTTCGTCGTGGCACGCGACTCCCTGCTGCGCGACCCCAAGGGCGTGGTCCCCGACGACTACGCCGACCACCTGGTGACGGTGCGCTTCACCCATGCCTCTCCCAGCGACACCGCCCGCTGGGAGGACCGCGTGCTGGTGACCCGCAGCGGCAACCGGTGGGTGGTGGCGGACATCCGCTACGGCGGCACCTGGGACTTCGCCGCCCAGGGCTCGCTCATGGGGATCCTGCGGACGGCGCTGGAGCCGGCCGCGCCGACGGGGCCCACCCCCCCCGCGCCCGGCGGCTCGACGCCGTAGCGCGCCGGCGGTACACTCCCGCCATGGACTCCCCCCGCCCCGTCGCCCTCATCACCGGCTCCGCCACCGGCATCGGCGCCGCCTGCGCCCGGACCTTTGCCCAGCGTGGCTGGGACGTGGGCATCACCACCCTGGGCGACCACACCGCCCCGCTGGCTGAGGCGGTGGCCGCCGAGTGCCGCGCCGCCGGCGCCCGCGCCGTGGTGCTCACGCTGGACGTGCGCGACGACGCCGGGTGCCGGGGCGCCGCCGAGACGCTGGGAACGCAGCTGGGGCGCCTGGACGCGCTGGTCAACGGCGCCGGCGTCACCCGGCTGGTGCCGCACCACGACCTGGAGGCGCTCACCGAGGAGGACTTCACCCGCACCTACGACGTGAACCTGGTGGGGACCTTCCGGATGATCCGCGCCTGCCGCGCCCTGCTGGCCGCCGCCGGGGGGAGCGTGGTCAACCTGGCCTCCATCGCCGGGGTCAGCGGGGTGGGCTCGTCGGTGGCCTACGCCGCCTCCAAGGGGGCGGTCATCACCCTCACCAAGTCGCTGGCGCGCGCGCTGGCCCCCGCCATCCGGGTTAACGCCATCGCCCCGGGGTACGTGGCCGACGGGCTCTTGAGCCGCACCGTCACCCCCGCGCAGCTGGCCGAGATCGAGCGCACGTATCAGGAGACGCAGCCCATCCCGCGCCTCATCGCCCCCGCCGAGATCGCGGCGCTGGCGTACTACCTGGCCGCCGAGGCGCCGGGGATGACGGGGGAGATCCTCCGGCTGGACAACGGGCTGCACCTGCGCGGCTAGCGGCGGCGCGCGCCGGTGGCCGACACCCCGCAGGGTCCCCTTCGCTCCACCGCCATCCACGCGGGGGCGCTGCGCACCCCCACCCGCGCCTTCCTGCGCGCGCTGGGAGCGGACGATGACGAGGTGGCCCGGCCGCACGTGGCGGTGATCCACACCGGCGGCGAGATGAGCCCCTGCAACAGCACGCTGCGCGAGCAGGCGCGCCACGCCGCCACGGGGGTATACGCCGCCGGCGGGATGCCGCACGAGTGCCCGGTGGTGTCGGTCTCCGACGGGCTGGCCATCGCGCACCCGGGGATGCGCTACTCGCTGGTGTCGCGCGAGCTGATCGCCGACTCGGTGGAGGCCACCATCGAGGCGCACCAGTGGGACGCCGCGGTGGCCATCGGCGGGTGCGACAAGAACCTCCCGGGGCTGCTCATGGGG
>JBEIJM010000249.1:0-4043 GCA_040380205.1 Gemmatimonadaceae bacterium | reverse complement strand
TTCACCGCCTACAACACCGATCCCGGCGCGGCGCAGCCGGCGTTCGATCCCAGCGAGTCGAACATCCGCAACGACTACACGCCGGTGCTGAACGACTACGTGCGGCGGCAGCTGGGGTGGACCGACGAGCGCCCCTACTGGATCCTCGGAGGCGGGATCGGGCCGTGGCGCTACGAGCAGGCCAAGTATCCCAACGTGGTGCCGTCGCTGGAGCGGGCGTTCGCCAAGAACCCGCACATGAAGCTGTACGTGGCCTTCGGCTACTACGACATGGCCACGCCGTACTGGGCGGTGCAGTACACGCTGGACCACATGAGCGTGGACCCGGCGATCCGGGCGGGGATCCAGCGGGGGTACTTCACCGCCGGCCACATGATGTACATCGACGAGCCGAGCATGGTGGGGCTGCGCGCGGACCTGCGGCGGTTCATCGAGTCGGCGGTGCCGCGCTGACGCGCCGCCGCGTTGCCGTCCCCGCGTTTCCCTCCGTCCGCCCCTCCCGCGATGCCCCGTCCGTTGCGCCTCGCCCTCGCCTTCGCCCTCGCCGGCGCGCCCTCGGCGCTTCCGGCGCAGGGCCCCGTCCCCGCGTCCCTCGCCCCCGACAGCGCCCTCGCCGCGCTCACCTGGCGCTCCATCGGCCCCTTCCGCGGCGGCCGCTCGGTGGCCGTGGCGGGGGTGCGCGGCAACCCGCGCCGGTACTACATGGGCACCACCGGCGGTGGCGTCTGGCAGACGGACAACATGGGGATCAGCTGGCGCAACATCTCCGACGGCTTCCTGGGCACCCAGACCATCGGCGCCATCGCCGTGGCCCCTGACGACCCCAACGTGGTGTACGTGGGCACCGGGGAGCATGCGGTGCGCGGCGTGATGACGCATTCCGGCGACGGCGTGTACCGCTCCACCGACGCGGGGAAGACGTGGGCACGGGCGGGGCTGGAGGCCACGCGGCACATCGCGCGGATCGTGGTGCACCCGAAGGACCCCGACGTGCTGTTCGTGGCGGCGCAGGGGACGCTGTACGCGCCGTCGGCGGAGCGCGGCGTGTTCAAGTCCACCGACGGCGGCGCCACCTGGCGGAAGGTGCTGTTCGTGGACGAGCGCACGGGGGCCGCCGAGCTGTCGATGGATGCCACCAACCCGCGCATCCTGTACGCGGCCATGTGGGAGCACGGTCGGCTGCCGTGGAAGATCACCAGCGGCGGCCCGGGGAGCGGGCTGTACAAGTCCACCGACGCCGGGGAGACGTGGGTGAAGATGACCACGGGGCTCCCGGGGAAGATGGGGAAGATGGCCGTGGCGGCCAGCCCGGCCAACCCGGAGCGCGTGTACGCGCTGGTCGAAAGCGAGTCGGCGGGCGAGGAGCGCGGCCTGTACGTGTCGGATGATGCCGGGAAGGGGTGGCGCAAGGTGTCGGGCGACCCGCGGCTGGTGCAGCGGGCGTGGTACTACATCGAGCTGTTTGCCGACCCGAAGGACGCCGACCGCGTGTACGTGTTGAGCGCGCCGGCGCTGCGGTCGGACGACGGCGGGCGCACGTGGAGCGAGGTGGAGGGGGCGCACGGCGACTACCACGACCTGTGGATCAACCCGGACGACCCCGCCAACCTCATCATGGCCGACGACGGCGGGGCGGCGATCACCTTTGACGGCGGCGCGAGCTGGAGCACGCAGGGCAACCAGCCCACCGGGCAGTTCTACCGCCTCAACGCCGACAACGCGTTCCCGTACCGCGTGTACGCGGCACAGCAGGACAACACGTCGGTGATGATCGCCAGCCGCGAGCCGGCCAGCGGCGGCATCACCACCGCCAGCTGGCAGCCGTCCGCGGGGGGGGAGAGCGCGTTCCTGGCGTTCGACCCGGACCGTCCGCGCTACGTCTTGGGAGGCAGCTACCAGGGGACCATCGAGGTGCTGGACACCGAGGCGGCGGCCGGGACGCAGATCATGGCCGCCCCCATCCAGTACCTGGGGCGCGATGCCAAGGACATGAAGTACCGGTACAACTGGAACGCGCCGATCGTCTGGAGCCGGCACGAGCCGGGGACCTTCTACCACGGTGCGCAGCGGCTGCTCAAGACCACGGACATGGGGAAGACGTGGACGGCGGTGTCCCCGGACCTGACGCGCAACGAGGTGGCGAAGCAGGGGACCCCCGGCGGGCCGTACACCAACGAGGCGGTGGGGGCGGAGAACTACGGGACGCTGGCGTACGTGGCGGAGTCGCCGCACGAGCCCGGGGTGCTCTGGACGGGGAGCGACGACGGACTGGTGCACGTGACGCGCGACGGCGGCCGCACCTGGACCAACGTGACGCCCAAGGGGCTGGCCGAGTGCCTGGTCAACGCCATCGAGCTGTCCCCCCACGACAAGGGGACGGCGTACCTCGCCACCACGCGCTACAAGTTCAACGACCATGCGCCGGGGCTGTACAAGACCACCGACTACGGGGCCACGTGGACGAAGATCGACCGGGGGATCCCGGTCGGCGCGTTCACGCGGGTGGTGCGCGAGGACGACGGGCGCCGCGACCTGCTGTTCGCGGGGACCGAGCAGGGGCTGTTCCTGTCGTGGAACGGCGGGCGCGACTGGGCGCCGTTCCAGCGCAACCTGCCGCGCGCGCCCATCACCGACCTCAGGGTGCACCAGGGGAACCTGATCGCGGCCACCTCGGGGCGCGGGCTGTGGATCCTGGACGACCTGGCGGTGCTGCGCCAGCACCGCGCGGACGCGCCGGTGCTCCACGCCTACCGGCCGTCTCCGGCGACGCTGGTGAACGGCAGCAGTGAGCTGGACGACCCCGACGCCGGCTTCACCGGCGCGCACCCGCTGCGCGGCGTGAACCCCGCCACGGGGCTGGTGCTGTACTATCAGCTGCCGGCGGTGGGGACGGCGGACACGCTGGTGCTGGAGGTGGCCGACAGCGCCGGGCGGACCATCCGCACGTTCCGTTCGGTGAAGGACACGGCAGCCACGACGTGGGACGGCGGGCCACCGGCCGAGCCCGCGCTCCCCGCCGCGGCGGGGCTCAACCGCTTCGTGTGGGACCTGCGCCACGCCACGATGGCGGGGGTTCCCGGGGTGTACATCGAGGGGAGCTACCGCGGGCACAAGGTGCCGCCGGGGCGCTACCGGCTGACGCTGCGGCTGGGGACCGTCGCGGTGACCACCGAGGCCGAGGTCCGCGCCAACCCGCGGTACGCCACCAACGCCGCCGCCTACGCCGAGTACGACCGGTTCATGGCGCAGGTGGAGGGGGAGCTCACGCGCATGCACGAGACCGTGAACGAGGCCCATGCGGCGCGCGAGCAGCTGGCCGCGCTGCTGGCCCGGCTGCCGGTCGACGCGCGATACGCCGCGGTGCGGCGCGAGGGGGAGGCGCTGCTGGCCAGGCTCACCGCCTGGGACGCGGACATGGTGTCGCGGAAGACGCGCGCCTACGATGACACGGAGAACTTCCCGCAGCAGTTCACCGCCAACTGGCTGTTCCTCGTGAACGCCACGGAGAGCGACCTGCCGCGGGTGAACCAGCCCTCGCGCGACCGGCTGGCCGAGCTGGAGCCGGAATGGGCGCAGCTCAAGGCGCGCGCGGACACGCTGCTGGACGCCGACCTCCCGGCGCTCAATCGGCAGCTGTTCGACCTGGGGATCGGGGCGGTGCGGACGCGAACGCGGGCGCAGGTGCGTCCCATCGGGTGACTGGCGCCGCTGTGGGGGCGCGGCGTCGCCGCCGGCGCTACATTCGCCGCGTCCGTCGCCGCCCCCTCACCCCGGAGCGTTTCCATGCGTCCTCGGCTGTCCGTGCCCGTGCCATCCACCGCTCCCCTGCTGGCCGGTCTCCTGGCGCTCATGGTTGTCCTGCCCCTGGCCGCAGTCCCCGCGCAGGGGACGCTGTTCATCGTGGGGGGTGGCCCGCAGCCCGACGCGCTGGTGCGCGAGTTCGTGGAGCTGGCGGGGGGGACCGGGAAGGCGCGGATCGTGGTGATGGCGATGGCCAGCGCTGACGGCGAGAAGAGCGGCGCATCGAAGGCGCAGCAGCTGCG
>JBEIJM010000248.1:0-4056 GCA_040380205.1 Gemmatimonadaceae bacterium | reverse complement strand
GCCCGCGACGCGTTGCGGAACGTCGCGGCAACCTACTACGGCCGTGACGAGTTCGCGAAGATGTTCGAGCCAACGCGCAAGCTGCTGTCGGTGGACCCCAACAACTTCGACGCATGGATGTTCAACGCCTACGCGGCGCAGGGGCTGATGAAGGCGGTGAAGGTCCCCGCCGCCAAGAAGGTGATGACCCCCGCCGACCAGAAGGCGATGGCCGACGCGCGGGCGCAGCAGAAGGCGTGGGGCGACACGCTGGTCAAGTACCAGACGATCGCCGACGGGCTCCCCGTGAAGGTGGACATCGTGGAGTTCTCGCGCCGCAACACCGAGGCGACGGTGTCGATCTCGGTGGAGGAGATGGGCGCCACCGGCGGCACGCACGAGGTGGTGATGGAGTTCGTGGACCGTGAGGGGAACGTGGTGGCCACCGACAAGCAGAGCACCGGCCCGCTCAAGAAGGGCGAGGTGAAGCAGCTGCAGTTCAAGGCGACCGGGGAGAAGATCCTCGCCTTCCGCTACCAGCCGGTGAAGTAGCCCCGAGCAGGGGGGGGATCCGACGCGGGGGGCGGTGCCGACAGCCGGCACCGCCCCCCGCGTGCGTGGTCCCTGCGACGGCGCCGGCTACTTGAGCCGCGCCTGCATCTCGCTGATGAGGTCCTTGTAGCTGTTGAGGAGGCGGTCCCACGGCTCGAAGTTCTCGTCGTCGCGCGCCGACTTGAGCGGGTCGCGGTTCTGCTCCGACTCGATCTTCACGGCGTAGCGCAGCGGCGACTCCCCCTGCCGCTTGACGATGACGCGGGTGCGCACCACGCGCCCCGTCTCCTTCCAGGTGCGCACCTCCCAGGCGGTGCGGAGGTACCCGGTCTGGCTGTCGGAATTCTCCAGCACGTCGAAGGCGGAGAGGACGATGCTGGAGACCAGCTTCCACGCCTGCTCGTCGGCCAGCTTGGGGGTGACCTCGACGGTGATGTTCACGTTGGCCTGGTCGCTGGCCACCGAGGCGGCATACGACTCGTCGGCGGAGAGCTCCACGGCGGCCTCCTGCGGCGGCGCGGGGGCGTTGTCCTGCGCGCAGTACTCCTGCAGCCACGGCATGAAGCCCGGCTGCTCCACCCGCACCCGGGTGCAGCCGCCGTCGGGCACCTTGACGGCGAAGGAGCCCTGCCCGGCCTGCTTGTTGTTCACGTAGATGCGCGCGCCCTGCGGCGCGTTCACCTGCACCACGCGCCCGGCCAGCGCCACCTGGTCGGCCATGGGCGGCGGCGGGAACCCCTCCTTGTTGCAGTACTGCCGCTCGGCGGGGGACCACCCGGCCTTCTGCACGCGGATGGTGGTGCACCCCCCGTTGGGGACCACCACGTCGGCCACGCCGTCGCCCAGCTTGGTGTCCCCCACGAACACCTCCGCGCCGGTGACGGCGGCGGTCACCGCGACGCGCCGGTCCACCAGCTCCAGCTTGTCAGAGCTGACGGGGTACTGCGTGGAGCCCTTGTCCCACTGGTACACGCGGCGCACCGGCGCATAGCCCGGCTTGCGCAGCTCCACCGTGGCCGAGCTCCCCTCCTCCACCTCCACCTCGGCCTGCCGCTGCCCGCTGGGGACGCCGTTGATGTGGATGGTGGCGTCAAAGGGGAGCGCGCTCACCTCGACCACCCGGCGGTTGAGGAAGAGGGCGATCTTCTTGTCCTTGTAGTCGGGGCCCTTGGGGAAGGAGCGGCGCACCTCCTTGAACCCGTCCAGCCGGACCACGACGGTGTTGGACTCGTCTTTTTCCAGCTTGATCTTGGCCGCGCCCACCCCGATGCGGACCAGCGAGCGGTCCAGCTCCTTGAGGCGGTAGATGGTGGCGGTGGCCGGGGAGGCGGTGAGCTCCAGCGTCTGGGCAGCGAGGGGCGCAGCGCCGGCCAGGGCGCCGACCACCGCCCCAAGCAGTGGCAGGGGATGACGGAGTGGCATGGGAGGGACAGGGCAGGAAGGTGGGCCGCAACCGGGCTAACCGGTGAAGAATACGGGACGCATGGGCCCGGGGGAACATTGCCGGTGTCGGGCGTTACCATTTCCGGGCATGCCGTGCCCTTCCGCTCCCCGCCAACGTTCCCGGGACGTTCCCGCCCTGTTGCCGACCGTGGCCCCCACCGTCGGGGCGGCGGGCGGGCGGGCGTGGGCGGGCGTGACGGCGCTGTGGGGGGCGCTGCTGGCGCCGGTGGCGGCCCAGGCGCAGGGGGGGGCCGTCTCGGGGGTCGGCCCCACGGAGCGCCCCGCCGGCGCCACGATGGGCGCCATGGCGGTGGGGGTGGCCACCCACGTGGCACCGGCGCTGCTGGGGCGCACCGCCACCGAGGGGTACCTCACGCAGCCGTCGGTGCAGGGGGAGGCCTGGCGCGGCCCGTGGCGCGCGGTGGTGACGGTCAACCTGGAAGGGCTCACCCTCGCCCGCGGCGAGCTCACCCCCGGCAGCTACGGCGAGGGGTTCGTGGACCGACGCCACCCCCACACGCTGGTGCATGAGGCCATGGGCGCGCTGGTCACCGCCCCCGGGCGCGCCTGGCAGGGCTCGCTGGCCGCCGGCAAGGGGTTTGTCCCCTTCGGCACCGACGACCCCATGATGCGCCCGTTCGTGAAGTTTCCGGTGAACCACCATCACGCGCAGCTCCCCGAGCGGGTGCAAGGGGTGGCGGCGGTGCGGCTGGCGCGGGGCGCCCACGCGCTCGTGGCGGAACAGGGGTGGTTCAACGGGGACGAACCCACGGGCCCCTGGGCGTCGCCGCAGTGGCGGCGGCTGGGGGACTCGCGCGCCACACGCCTCACCGCGCAGCGCCGCACCCCAGGCGGCCGCTGGGAGCTGCAGGGGAGCCGCGCCGTCGTGCGCTCGCCGGGGATCATCCAGGGGGGCGCCTTCGACCATCACCAGCAGAGCGTGTCGCTGCGGTTCGGGCGTGAGGACCAGGGGGCGGGGCACGCCGCCGCGCACGCGTCCCACGGCGCCGTACCCGACGGCCTGCGCTACCTGCTGGTGGAGGGCGCCCGCACCGACGAGGGGGCGGACGGCGTGCGCGCGTTTCGCTACGAAAGCCTGCTGCTGGAGGGCGCCTGGGTGCGCCGCGGCTGGCAGCTGGCGGTGCGCGCCGAGCGCACCGACCGTCCCGAGCCGGAGCGGCTGCTCAACCTGTACCGCACGCCGTCGGGGCACATCGATTTCCAGGTGGTGGGGATCACGCGCTTTGACGTGCTCACCGCGCAGCTGGCGCTCCCCCCCCGCCGGCTGCCCCGCGCGGGGGCGGTGCTCCCCTTCGTGGAGGTGGCCGCGGCCCATCCCGTGGCGCGCCGGCGCCCCGCCGTGTTCGATCCTCCCGCCTTCTACGGGGCGCGCACCCCCGTCACGCTCTCCCTCGGCGTGCGCTGGCACGCCGGGGCGATGCGGGCGCGCATGGGACGTTATGGTGTCCTGGCCCCCGCTCGTTCGGATCTCCCCTAACCTGCCCGCCATGTCGGTGTTCGTCGCCGCTGCGCCCCGGATTCCTGCCCCGCCCCGGGGCACTGCACCTGTGCCGTGGCAGGGCTGCCACCGCCGCTGGCGCGCCATCGGCGCGGCCTGGGGCCTCCTGCTGGCGGCCGCCTGTGGCGGCGGCACGGACCCGGTGGCGCCCAAGGTGGAGCCGCCGCCGGTCGCGCCCCCCACCCCGCCCACCCCGCCGCCGCCCACGGGGCCCGTCACGCTGACCGCCTTGGGGCTGGGCGCCGTCCCCGCCCGCTTCACCAGCGAGCTGTGGGTGCAGGGGGGGCTGGCCTACCTCAGCAGCTGGGGGCAGCGCAACGGGGTGCGCGGCAACGCCGTCACCGTGTGGGACGTGGCCGGGGCGGTGCCGCGGCTGCTGGACTCGGTGCTGGTGGCCAACGCCACCACCACCGGCGACGTGCAGGCCAGCGACGACGGGCGGCTGCTGGTGGTGGCGGTCGAGGCCAACCCCAACGGCGGGCTGGCGGTGTACAGCCTGGCCGCGCCCCGCGCGCCGCAGCTGCTGGTGCGCACCACCGGGGGCGTGCTGCAGTATGGCGTGC
>JBEIJM010000247.1:0-4064 GCA_040380205.1 Gemmatimonadaceae bacterium | reverse complement strand
GGTCGGGGGCGGCGCGGCGGGAGTCGGCACGGCGGGGGCGGCGCCACCGGCGGCCAGCTCCCCCAGCAGTTCCCCCACCGCCACGACGTCGCCGGCGCCCTTGTGCTGCTGCACCAGCACCCCGGCCTCGAGGGCCGGCACCTCGACGGTGATCTTGTCGGTCTCGAGTTCGACGAGGGCGTCGCCGACGGCGACCGTGTCCCCCACCTGGCGCAGCCAGCGGGAGATGGTGGCCTCGACGATCGATTCGCCGAGGGGCGGAACCTTGATGGACGGCATGAGTGGAAGCGTGACGGAGTCAGGGAAGGGGCGGCGCCGGGAGGGGGTGCGCCCGGCCACCGCGCCACCCTGCCACCGTCCCGGCTGTCCGCGCAATATACGGGGCGGACCGCGTCGGAGCGGGCGTCCGGGAGGGGCGACGGCGGTCGTGTCCATGTGGTCACCACGCCGTGCCCCGGTGCGCCCGCGTCGTCCCGCCGCCGGCTCCGCCACCGCGCCCTGATGCCGTCACCCCCCGCCCCCCCCGCCATGTCCGCCCTGATGCGCGCCGTCACGATCGATGCCCACGGGGGGCTGGAGCAGCTGCGCCTCCGCGACGACCTCCCGGTGCCCCCGCTGGGGGGGGCGCACGACGTGCGCGTGCGGGTGCGCGCCGCCTCGCTCAACCGGCTGGACCTGTGGGTGCTGGGGGGGATTCCGGGGGTGCGCATCCACCCGGGGTGGATCGTGGGGTCCGACGGGGCGGGGGAGGTCGAGGCCGTGGGGGCGGCGGTCACGCAGGTGGCGCCGGGCGACTGGGTGCTCCTCAACCCCGGGGTGGTGGACCCCGCCTGCGGCTGTCCCTATTGCCGGGAGGGGGACGAGCCGCTGTGCCTGTCGTACGGCATCCTGGGGGAGCACCGTCCCGGGACGCTGGCCGACTATGTCGTGGTCCCCGCCCGCAACGTCCACCCCATCCCCCCCGGCATCCCCGTCGAGACGGCGGCGGCGTTCCCGCTGGCCACGCTGACCGCGTGGCGCATGGTCATGGGACGGGCGCGGGTGCAGCCGGGCGAGCAGGTGCTGATCTGGGGGATTGGCGGGGGGGTGGCGCTGGCCGCGCTGCAGATCGCCAAGGCGCAGGGGGCCACGGTGTGGGTCACCTCGCGCAGCCGCGCCAAGCTGGAGCGGGCGGGGGCGCTGGGGGCCGACCACCTGCTCCTGCACGGCGACGGTGTGGGGAAGGGGATCCGCGAGGCCACCGGCAAGCGCGGGGTGGACGTGGTGATCGATTCGGTGGGGGAGGCCACGTGGGCGCAGTCGCTGGTGGCGCTGGGGAAGCGGGGGCGGCTGGTGACGTGCGGCGGGACCGCGGGGCCGCTGGTGCAGGTGGACGTGCGGCGGATGTTCTGGAACCAGTGGACGCTGATGGGCTCCACCATGGGGAGCGACGCCGAGTGCCTGGCGATGCTTGAGCCGTTTCGGGCGGGGCGGCTGCACCCGCCGGTGGACAGCGTCTTCCCGCTGGCGGAGGCGCCGGCGGCGTATGCGCGGCTGGCGTCGGGCGAGCAGTTCGGGAAGGTGGTGGTGCGGCTGTGACGGCGGCGCCCGGGGGGGACGCGGGCGGAGACGCGGGTGGAGACGCGGGCGCGGCGCGGTTCACGCCGCCGGAGGAGCGGGCGCTGCGGACGGCGGTGGCCGCGGGGGAGGCGCCGACCTGTCCGCGCTGCGCGGTGCGGCTCACCCAGCGTCCCCTGGGGGGCGGTTCCTTCGGGTTGGGGTACCGGCGCCAGCGGACCTGGCTGCTGTGCCCGTCGTGCCGCCGCAGCGCCATCTTCGACGTGCGGCGGGGGACGCGGCTGTAGCGCGGACCGGCGCGCTGGCGGTGGCGCGCGTCCGGTGGCGCGCCGCCTGTGGCGCGCTGCGGGAGGCGACTAGCTTTGGGGCTGGCCGTTCGGCGCGCCCCTGCAGGCGGGGCGCCGCGCCGGGCGGAGCGGGTTCCCCACTTCCGTGGTCACTGTCGCCGTGAGCGCTGCCGTGCTTCCCGTCGGATCCGTCCTGGTGCGTCCTGTCCTTTCCGCCGCGCGCGTCCCCCAGTCGGAGGGCGCCACCTCCACCTTCACGGAGCGCCTCGAGCAGGGCTTCGTGCTGCTGGGCGAGTTCGTGCCGGCGCTGTTCGGCGCGATGGTCATCCTCTTTGCCGGGTACCTGCTGGCCAAGGTGCTCGAGAAGGCCACGATCAAGCTGCTGCGGCGGGTGCACTTCAACGACCTGCTGGAGCGCGGCGGGGTGCTGCAGGCGGTGGAGCGGTCGGGGGCGCACCTCAACCCGGCGCGGGTGATCGCCAACCTGCTCTTCTGGCTGGTGATGTTCGCGGTGCTGCTGGTGGCGGCCAACGCCATCGGGCTGGAGTCGCTGGCCAACGTCTTCTCCGAGCTGGTGAGCTACATCCCCAGCGTCATCGCGGCGATCGTGGTGATCCTGCTGGGGATCGTGCTGGGGCGGTTCGTGGGGGGGCTCATCCAGGCGTCGGCCGGGGGGTTGCACGGCGGGCCGTGGCTGGCGCGCACCGGGCGGGGCGGGGTGATCGTGCTGGCGGTGTTCATGGCGCTGCAGGAGCTGGGGATCGCCACGGACATCGTGACGACGGCGTTCGCCATCCTGTTCGGCGCGGTGGCGCTGGCGCTGGCGCTGGCCTTCGGGCTGGGGAACCGCGAGCTGGCGGCGGAGGTGACGCGCGAGTGGTACGAGCGCTACCGCGCCGAGCAGCGCGCGATCGACGAGGAGGCGGCGGCGGAGGAGGCCGAAGTGCTGGCCGAGGAGGACGCCGGCGAGGTGGCGGCGGCGGCGCGCCAGGAGGCGGAACGCCCGGTGGCGCGGGCGGGGGAGCCGGGCGATGCCGGGGCCTAAGGGGGGCGCGGTGCGGCGGGGGCGGGTGACGGGGGCGCGGCTGGCGGCGCTGGCACTCCTGGCGGCCGGACCGTCGGGTGCGCAGCCTCGCCCGACGCCGCCGGCCGCCAAGCCGCCGGCGGCCACGGGTGCGGCCACGGCCAAGGGCGTGGGCAAGGGCGCGGGCAAGGGCGCGGGCAAGGGCGCGGCCAAGGGCGCGGCCAAGGGCGCGGTGCAGCCGGCCGACTCGGTGGCGCGCGTCCGGGCCCGGCTGCAGGCGGAAGACGACGCGCGGTACGCGGCCCGGTTGGAGACGGGGCGGGGGTGGCTGCTGGCGCGCGCGGCATGGGCGCCGCTGGGCGACCGGTGCGACCCCGGGGCGCTGCGCGTCTTCCCGGCCGACACCACGCCGGCGCAGCGCGACACGCTGCAGCGCGAGATGGAGCGGATGGAGGCGGCGGTGCTGGCGGCGGGGGTGGGCGGGTCGTTGGCCACCCCCGAGGCGCGGGCGCTGCTGCAGGTGGTGCTGGCCTGGGAGGCGGGGATCCTCCGCCCGCGGTGGGATGTGGCGGACGGAGAGCCGCCGCGGGCCTTTGCCGCCGGGCTCACCGGCGAGGTCCCCGACCCGCGGGGGCCGGGGTGCCTGCCGTCCCCCGTGGCGCGGGACACGGTCACCGTGGTGGTGCCCGGGGTGGCCGACCTGCCGCTCCCCGGGGCGCCGCGGCCGCGCATCAAGGCCTACTTCGGGGCCGAGGCCCAGCGTCACGCCCGCGACGAGTTCTACGCCGCCGTGGGGGCCCGGGACCCGGAGGCGCCGCTGGCGTACCTGCAGCTGGCCCCCGTGGTGGTGTGGCGGGAGTGGGCGCTGACCGGGGTGCGCCGCCCGGTGGAGCGGGGCGGGGTGGCGGTGGCCGGCGGCTCCGAGGGGGGCGCCGTGTACCTGTGGCGCCTGGTGGGACGGGAATGGCGCCTGGTGACGGTGGTGCGCAGCTGGGGGTAGGGGGCGCCCGCTTATATTGCATGGTTTGGAGATGGCGCGCCCCCCCCGGGGGGGGCGCGCCCCCCCCCCCCCCACCCCCAAGGGCCAATACCCACCCCACCCCCCCGCGCCCCACCACCCCCCCCCCCAAGCCGCGGGCGGGGTGGGGGGGGGACCTGACAAAACGCAGGGGCGGGTACGCACACCCCCCCACCCC
>JBEIJM010000246.1:0-4100 GCA_040380205.1 Gemmatimonadaceae bacterium | reverse complement strand
CCCGAGATCGATGTCCACCCCCCGCGCATGCCGCAGGTACAGCAGGCAGTCCTGCACGACGGTGAGCATCCCCAGCCCGAGCAGGTCGATCTTCACCAGCCCCACGGGATCGAGGTCGTCCTTCTCCCACTGGATGACGGTGCGCCCGGGCATGGACGCGGGCTCCACGGGGACCACCCCGCCCAGCGGCTCCGCCGTGAGCACGAAGCCCCCCACATGGATGGAGCGGTGCCGCGGCAGGTCGTGCATCCCGGCCACGAGGGCGGGGAGCGCCGCCACCCGCGGGTCAGCCGGGTCCAACCCGGCCGCCGCCAGCGCCCCCTCCCCCCGCAACTGCTCGGCGGTGTGCCGCGCCGAGTGACGGCCGGCCTGCGCGGCCAGCGCATCGGCCGCGGCGGCCCCCACCCCCAGCGCCCGCGCCGCGTCGCGCACCGCGCTGCGCCCGCGCCAGGTGATCTGCTCGCACACCATGGCCGCATGGTCGCGCCCGTAGCGGTTGTACACGTACTGCAGCACGCGCTCACGGTCGCGGTGCGCGAAGTCGATGTCGATGTCCGGCGGCTCGGCCCGCCCCTCGCTGAGGAACCGCTCGAAGAGGAGCCCCATGCGGATGGGATCGACGGCGGTGATGCCGAGGCAGTAGCAGACGGCAGAGTTGGCGGCGGAGCCGCGCCCCTGGCAGAGGATCCCCTCGCGCCGCGCAAAGCGGACGATGTCCCACACGATGAGGAAGTAGCCGGCGAGCCCGAGCCGCCCGATCATCGCCAGCTCGTGCGCCAGCTGCGCGTCGTGCCGCGCAGTGCGCGCGTCCCCCCACCGCTCGTGCGCGCCCTGCTCCACGAGTCGCGCGAGATACTCCTGCGCCCCCACGCCGGGGGGCAACGGGAACGCGGGGAGCGCCGGACGCAGCTGCGCCAGCCGGAAGGCGCACCGCTCCGCCACGGCCAGCGTGGCCCGTACCCCCTCCTCGGCACCGCGCCACCGCCGCCACACCAGCGCCGGCGGCTTGAGCGCCCACTCGGCGCTGGGACGCAGCCGCGTCCCCATGGCGTCCACCGTCCCCCCGTGCCGCAACGCCACCAGCACGTCGTGCACCGGGCGCTGCGCCGGCTCGGCGTAGTGCACGTTGTTGGTGACCACCCACGGCACCCCCAGCCGCGCGGCCCGCGGCCGCAGCCGCCGCACCAGCGCCCGCTCCGCCGGCAGCCGATGATCCCAGCACTCCACCACAAGCCGGTCGCCGAAGACGTCGCGCAACTCCACCGCAGCGGTCCACGCCTCGTCATCACGCCCCTCGGCGAGCAGCTGCGGCACCCACCCGCGCGGACAGCCGGTGAGCGCGACGACCCCCTCGACATGGCGCGTGACCAGCGCCCACGGCACCGCCGGCTCACCACGGGGCGCATCCATGCGCGCGCGCGTGACGAGGGTGGCGATGTTGCGGTAACCGGCTGCCGACTCGGCCAGCAGCACGAGGTGCGTGCGCCGTTCGGCGCCCGGCACGCCGAGGTGCGGCATGCGCACGGTGAGTTCGACGCCCAGGATGCCGCCGAGGTGCGCCTCGGCGGCCGCCACCCCGAAGCGGACGACGCCCCCCAGGTCGTCATGGTCGGTGAGGGCGAGGGCGGGATACCCGAGCTGCACGGCTCGCGCCACCAGCGCCTCGGGGAGCGCGGCGCCATCGAGGAGGGAGAGCGCGGAGTGACAGTGCAGCTCGACGTACGACGGGGCTGGGGACGGGGCGGTGGCGGCAGACATGGCCCGCGAAATCTACCCGAAGAAAGACCGAAAAGCGCGAGCCGGGATTGCCGCCGTGCACGCGGTTAGGTTGCAGCCATGCCCCCGGCCGTTGCCACCCATCCGCTGCTTCCCGCCAGCACCCTCCCGCCCGATGCGCAGGGGGTGCTGGAAGCGGCGGACGGGATGCGGGCGGAGGCGCTGGACGGGGTGCCGTACGGGCTGATCCAGCTGGATGCCACGGGGCGGATCCTGGCGTACAACGCCACCGAAGCCCGGTTGGCCTCGGTGCCGCAAGCCACGGCGCTGGGGAAGGCGTTTTTCACGGAAGTGGCCCCCTGCTGCAAGGTGCCCGCCTTCCACGGCCGCTTTGCCGACGGGGTGGTGCGCGAATCGCTGGACGCGACCTTCCGCTTCCACTTCGCGTTCAAGCAGCACCCGCGCGACGTGCTGGTCCGGCTATGGTACGCCCGACGCTCCCGCACGGTGTGGGTGCTGGTGGTGGACGAGTCCCCGCCGCCCGCGGCCGGCTAGTCGTACCACCCCTGCACATACCACCCGGCCCCGGGCTGGTGGTAGAAGAGCAGCTCCCCCTCCCCGGGGACCGTCCCCCGCCAGTAGTCGCGCACGGTGGCCTCCCCCCGCCACCAGTCCCCGTCCAACCGCTCGGGACCCGCCACCGCCGCCAACGCCCACCGGGTGCCCCGCCACCAGAGCGCCTCGGGGGCCCCATGCGGCCGTTCCACCTCCACGAGCTCGGGGGGGTCGAGGAGCCGCAGGACCGCCTCCAGCACCACCGGCGCGGCCGGCGCCCCCTCCGCGGGGACCGGAGGCGCCGCCGATGCGCGCGGCGCCGCATCGATCGGGAGCGGCGCCTCCCCCAGGGCGAGCAGATCGGCCGCGACCCACCGCCCCGCCCCCTCCGGACGGTGCGCGTCCCCCGCCACGGGACGCACCACGACGTCCCCATCCCCCCCGGGGTCCAGCTCGGCCCGCACCCGCGCACACACGGCGTCCACCTGCATGGCCGCATCGCGCCACGACGGCACCAGCAGATCCCCCTGGTCGGCCGCCAACGGCGCCGTGGCCACCACGGCCACCGCCACCCCCACCACCGGCGCCGGCAACCGCCACTGCTCCAGCAACGCCCACCCCTGCTCGGCCACCACCGCCACCCGCCCCGACGGACGCGCCGGACGCAGCTCCCGCGTGACCGCCCGCACTCCCCCGTCGCGACGCCCCGCGTCCACCAAGAGCGTGATGGCCAACGCCGCCACCCCCATCCCGTCGCGCACACAGTCGGTCACCACCCGCTCGACCTGCGCCCGGAAGACAAAGCGCAACGGCTCCACCCGCTCCACCGGCACGGGCAATTCCACTCCGGCCCCCCGCTCCACCCCCACCCGCGCCACCCCGGGACGCCGCCCATCCTCCCCCCACGCCAACCGCCACGCCGCCACCCCCCTCCGCCCCCCACCGCGCCTCCACCTCCCCCACGGCCAACCCCGCCAACCCCCCCACGGTCCGCACCCCCAACGCCCCCAACGCCTCCCGCATCCCCTCCCCCATGGGCAACACCCCCAAGGGCGCCGGCGCGAGATACGCGGCACACCCCCCAGGCGGCACCACCCGCACCGCCCCCACCCCCCGCCCACTGGCCCACAACGCCGCCCGCGCCGCCACACAGCTGTCCGCCACCCCCACCCGCGCCTCGGGATGCCACCCCCGCGCCACCGCCAACAGCCGCGCGATCCCCCCCGCCTCACCCCCCACCGCCTCCAAGCCCCCCACCCCCACCCACCAATACCCCGGCGCGTCCGGCACCGGCGTGACCTGCGGCGACGCCGCCAACAACGCCGCCGTCCCCTCCAACACCCCCTCCGCCACCCGCTCGGCATCCCACGGCCGACACGCCAGCGCCTGACAGCGCGCCCGCGCCTCCGCCTCCGTCATCCCCACCATCACCCCGCCCCGCGCCCCCCCCGCCGACACGACCCGCACCCGCCCGCCCGCCACCAACGCGCGCGGTACCCGATCCCACCCCCCGGGACGCTCCCCCGCGACCCCCCCCTCGCCCGCCAGATCGCCCGCCAGATCGCCCACCAGATCGCCCGCCGGCGCCCCCGCCGGCAGCCCCCGCCGTGCGCCCCCCGGCACGCTCGGGGAGCCGCTCGGGGAGCCGCTCGGGGAGCCGCTCGGGGAGCCGCTCGGGGAGCCGGCCTGCAGGCCGGTCCAGAGATCGCCCGGCCCCCCCGCCCCCGCCCCCCCCCCCCGGGGGGGCCCCCGCGGGGGGCGGGGGCGGGGGGGCGGGGCGGGCGCCCGGGGCGGGGGGGGGGCGCCCCCCCCCCCGCCGGGGGGGGGGG
>JBEIJM010000245.1:0-4101 GCA_040380205.1 Gemmatimonadaceae bacterium | reverse complement strand
GTGGTCATCGGCACCAGCACCGGCGGGACGCTGGCCACGTGGCTGGCCACGCACCCCACGTACGGCGCGCGCGTGCACCGGCTGGTGCTCATCTCCCCCAACTTCGGCGTGGCGGACGGGACGGCCGAACTGCTGACAGCGCCGTGGGCGGAGCCGGTGCTGTCGCGGCTGCTCCCGTGGCGCGAATGGGCGCCGCGCTCGCCGGAGCAGGGGCGCTACTGGACCACCCGCTATCCCAGCGCGGCGCTGTTCCCCATGCAGGCGCTGGTGGAGGTGGTGCGCGACAAGGCGCTGGCGGGGTACCGCGTGCCCACGCTGCTATTCGTGCACGCCAACGACCAGGTGGTGGACGCCACCCGCACGGCGGCGTGGGTGGCGCGGCTGCGCGCCGAAAGCCCGTCGGCGCGGGTGACGGAAGTGGCGGTGGTGCCGAAGGACGGCGAGGACGGGCACGTGGTGGTGGGCCGCATCCTGGCGCCCAGCCGGGTGATAGGGTTTCGGGACGAGATTGTCAGGTTTGTGCGGTAGGGGGGGTGTTTCGCTGGGTTTTACTGCTTGAGGTGGTTAGGGGCCCTAGGTAGGAGGGAGAGGTCCGAGATATCAGGTACGAGCCGTGTTCGTACCTATCCCCTCGAACCTCTGCCTCTTCACTAGGGCCCCTCACCGCCTGAGGCGGTAGAAGCCAGGGAGAGGCACGAGCAAGGAGGTACGCAAGCACCCTCCTCGTACCAAACCCCTCGGACCTCTCCCTCATACCCAGGGCCCCTCACCACCTCAGGCGGTAAAGGCCAGTGGGAAATGACAGGGACCAGCCCACAAACCGGACCGCCTACCAGGGGCTGCCCACCGTCACCATCCCTCGCCACCGCCCCGAGCCGTCCCCTTCCAGCGGGGTGGTAACGCCCAGGAAGACGGTCCCGGAGAAGAAGCGCAGCCCTGCGGTCATGCTACCCCGGATCCACTGCGACGGTTCAGCCACCGGCATCCAGACGGCCAGCAGGTTGGGATCGGTGACGGCGAGCCGGTCCACTGCGGAGCGCGCGGCGGCGTTGTGGGTGTCGGTCCACCCTGCCTGCACGCCCACCGACAGCCCGGGGGCCAGCCCCGGGAACACCAGCGACCCGCGCCGGATGGGCGCGCGCAGCCAGGGGCCGGTCCACTGCACCGTGCTGCGCACCATTGCGGCCTGCGAGCCGGCAAACTGCTTGTCGCCATACCCCGGCAGGTTCTGGTAGCGCCCCAGCTCGAACAGCTGCTGCGTGGGGATGGGGCCGTTGCCGGCGCCGGTGACCATCCCCACGTCACCGCGGAAGAGCAGCAGCAGCGGCCCCGCGGGGCGGCGCCCCGACAGGCGGAACTCGGCGCGCCGCCAGGTGAGCTCCCCGTCGCCACGCTCCAGCGACAGCCGCGCCCCAAAGCCCGAGCGCGTGAATTCGGCGGCCACATCGGGGTTCCACTCGAACAGCAGCGCACTGCGCAGGTAGCGGCCCGGATCGGCCCAGCGGTTCTCGCGGAACCGCTCAGGGCCGAACAGCCCCTTGTCCACCCGCTTGGCGCGCCAGCGGTCGTCAGCCACCCCCAGTTCGCCACGCACCAGCAGCGCGCGCTTCCCCACCGTGCGCAGCGCCGACAGGTGCGCCCCCGACCGGTCCACATAGTCCAGCGGGTCGACCGACCCCAGCAGCGCGCCCACGCTGCTCATGGAGTCCAGCGGGACGCGGAAATCGTTGGTGTTGTCCAGCGAGCGGCCGCCGCGCACCTCGAACAGCCAGGGGCCCGCGGTCTTCTGCACCGAGAGACGCGCGCGCACGGTGCGCTCGCTCCACGCATACCCCGCGGTGCCGCGCACCACCACGCCGGGGGCGGCGTCACGCAGCGCCAGGCGGCCGCTCATCCCGGTGAAGAGCCCCTCCACCCGGTTGAAGCGCACCAGGTCGGTGGCGCGCCAATGGGTGAAGGAGAAGGTGGGCGCGCCCGTGGGGCGCAGCCGCTCGGGGGCCACGTCCTGGAAGTCGTCCACCCCCATCCCCTGCGAGACGGCGCCCAGCGCCAGCTGCCAGTCGCGGTACCCGTCCAGCGTGTCGCGCGCCGCAAAGGTGAGCGGGCGCCGCCCCGCGGCGCGCAGCGAGTCGGCGCGCGCCAGCGTGAGCGAGTCCAGCGCGCGGTCGTTGACGTCCATGGCCAGGAAGCGCGACGCGATGCGCACCACCGCGCGCCCCTCCCCCAGCAGCGGCGAGGTGGCCTGGATCTCCACGCGCTGCCGCGCCGGGAGCCAGTATTCCCCGGCACGCTCGGCGTTCTCGTACTCCACGAACGCCACGCCGTCGCCCAGCGCGCGCAGCGGCGGCGGGACCTTGCGGTTGAGCACCACGTAGTGCCCGCGCATGCGCACCAGCGCGCCGCGTGCGGCGTCCAGCTGGATCTCGCCGTTGAACAGCAGCACGCGCGCCTCCACGTCGGGGCGCGGCTCCACGCGCACACTCACCACGGGGATGGTGCGGTCGCCCGCCCGGATGGTGACCACGGTGTCGCCGCCGCTGTAGCGATAGTAGCGCGCGCGGTCGTCGGCCAGCGGATGCACGGCGGGGAGGGTGTCGGCCCCGTCGGCGCGCGCCCCCGTCCCGCGACGCCCGAACAGCCGCGGCCGGTCGCGCCGGGCCCCGGCGGAGGAATCGGGGCGCTCCGGCGCACGATCCCGGGGGCGCTCCTGCGCGCGCACGCGCAGCCGGTTGCCGTACAGCGACGGCTGCAGCCACCCCACCTCGAGCCCGCTCAGCAGCGACACGGCCCCACCCCCCGGCTGCATGCGGTGCCCCACCACGCGCTGCTCGTACCCGCCGGCCCGGTCCCAGCGCAGGCGGCTGGCCACCTGCTCCAGCTGCGCGACGGCCTCGTTCCCCTGCTCGCGCTGGACGATGACGGAGATCTCGGTCTCCACCCGTGCGGTGTAGGACGTCAGCGCGGGCGGCAACTGGTTGCGCCGGTTGGCATCGGCCAGCAGGCGGTCCAGCGCGGAGGGCTGCGCCGCCGCCATCGACGGCCACGCCGCCAGCAGCAGGGGGGCAAGACGGAAGAGACGGAGGCGGCGCATGCGCGGTCTACGCCTCCAGCCGCTCCACCGTTTCACTGGCGTCGGCCCAGTGGGCCATCGCCTCCTCCAACCCCTCGCGCGCCTGGTCCAGCTCGCGCCCCCACCGCGTGGCCTTCTCCACCCCGGCCGGCGTGTCGTACAGCGCGCCATCGTCCAGCCGCGCGGTGAGCGCGGCCACCTCGGCTTCCAGCAGCTGCACCCGCTGCTCGGCCTCCTCCAGCTGCTTGCGCGCCCGGCGCAGCGCGGCCTTGCGGTCGCCCGCGTCAGGGGGCGCCCCCTTCCCCTGCGCGGCACGCGCCCGCTCCTGCTGCTTCTCCTTCTCGCGCGCACGCGCCACCCGCTCCGACTCGGCCTGCGACGCGGCGCGCGCGGCCTGGTCGGCCTTGAGCCGCGCCTCGGCCTTCCACTCCTCCCACTCCACAAACGAGCCCGGGAAGACGTGCAACGCCCCGTCCCGCAGCTCCCACACCTGCGTGGCCAGCCCGCGCAGCACGGCGCGATCGTGGCTCACCAGCAGCACGCTCCCCCCGTACGCGTCGATGGCATCCTCCAACGCCTCGATGCTCTCGACATCCAGGTGGTTGGTGGGCTCGTCGAGGATGAGGAGGTTGTTGGTGCTGAGGGTGAGCAGCGCCATGGCCACCCGCGCGCGCTCGCCCCCGGAGAGGGTGCCGATGGTGCGCTGCGCCTCGTCCCCCGAAAAGCCAAAGCGCCCCAGGTGCCCCTGCACCATGCGCCGCTCCCACAACGGGCGCTCGTTGGCGATGGCGTCGTAGATGACGAGGTCCAGCGGCAGGTGCCGCAGGTCCTGCCGATAGTACGCCACGGTGGTGCTTGGTCCCACGCGCACCTCGCCCGCCATGGGCGGGTGCTCCCCCAGCAGGGTCTTGATGAGGGTGCTCTTGCCCGCGCCGTTGGGGCCCAGGATGGCGATGCGGTCGCCACGCTCGATGGCCAGGTCAATTTCGGAGAAGAGGGGGGCGTCCTTATAGCCGTGCGCGACCCCCTCT
>JBEIJM010000244.1:0-4199 GCA_040380205.1 Gemmatimonadaceae bacterium | reverse complement strand
GCGGCGGGAAACTGAGTCCCGGCACGGCGGGAGCAGTCGCCGTGCCGTGGACCGTCTCGCAGTACGTCCAGCGGGTCATCGTGCAGGTGGCCCGCGAGACGGGGCGCCCGGTGCGCGAGGTGGCGGGGGAATCGTTCGCCCTAACGCTGTGGGCGTGGGGCGAGATCATGGCGATGGACAAGGAGGCGGCGGTGGAGCGCATGGGTGAGCGGACAGACCTGGCGGGCCTCGTCGCCGTCGCATTTCACGAGCCCGCGAGCCTACAGAAGGCGGAGTTCCGCTACCTCAAGGCGGCGGGCAAGCTCACGCGGATGCTGGACGCGCAGCGGACCCGGCTGTCGGCCATGGTCGAGCAGCACGCGCGGCTGGTCCCGGTGGAGGCGTAAATGGCCGAAGTGTTTGGGCTGTCCATCGCCCTCAAGGAAGTCGGCGGCAAAGTCGTCAAGGCGTCCGTGGACGCGCTGCGCGTGGTGCTGGCGGATGCCGCCAAGGAAGCCCGCAAGACGGATAAGGCCGTTTCCGACCTCGGTGCCCAGTTCCGCACGCTAGCCGCCACCATCACGGCGGGCGTTGGGGTGCGCGAGCTGGTCGGCATGGCGGACAGTTACAGCACCCTCTCGGCGCGGCTGGCTTTGACCACGGCCAACGCCCAAGAACTGGCATCGGTGCAGGGCGAGCTATTTGATCTCGCGCAGAAGCAGCGGGTGCCACTTGAGGCCGTGTCGGAGCTGTATGGGCGCGTGGCGCTGGCGTCCGAAACTCTAGGGTTTTCGCAGCGCGACATCATCGACTTTACGCGCACGGTGTCGCAGACGCTGGTGATTTCTGGCACGTCGGCAGCGCAAGCGTCTGGCGCGCTTATGCAGCTTGGGCAAGCCTTGGGCGGTGGCACCGTGCGGGCCGAGGAGTTTAACAGTATGCTTGAGGGCGCCCCGCGCCTGTTGCGCGCGGCTGCCGAAGGCATGGGCCTTAACGTGTCCCAGCTTCAAAAGCTGGTCATTGCTGGCAGAATGTCGTCGGCGGCCTTCGCGCAGGCCATCCTGGACAACAAGACGGTGGCGGCGGAGTTTGCGCGCATTCCGACCACCATCGGGCAGGCGCTGACGCAGTTCCGCAACCAGATGCTGGTATTCATCGGCAACCTGAACAACGCCACGGGCGCCACCAAGGCCGTGGTGGACGTGCTAAACACCGTGCGCGAAAACCTGCCGCAGATCGCGGCGGCCATTACGTCGGCGGCGGCGGCGTGGGCGGCGTATAACATCGCCATCAAGGCGGCCATTGGGTTCTCGGTCATCATCACCAGCGCGCAAACCGTCGCGGCGTTTGTGGCGCTGGCCAAGACGGTGCGGTCGGTGGCCGATGGAATGGCGCTGCTCTCCATCGTCGGCGGCGGGGTGGTCAAGATCGCGGCGGTGATCGCGGCCATGACGGCAGGAATGTTCGCGTATAAGAAAGTGCTGGAGCAGGTCGAAAAGCTGTCCAAGGGCGTCTTTGAGCCGCTGGCGGGCGGGGGTGGCGCGGGCGCGGCGGGCGCGGCGGCGGGCACTACGGCGGGCGAGCAAGCCGTGTTGGCGTTTGAGGAATACTTCCGCCAGGCGGGGCTAGGTCGCCGCGCCACGCCGATCATGGCGGTAGAGGTGGGCCAGATCATCGACCCGGCCAAGCTTCGCGCCAGCGCGCA
The DNA here is from genome assembly GCA_040380205.1 of Gemmatimonadaceae bacterium. GTDB lineage: Bacteria > Gemmatimonadota > Gemmatimonadetes > Gemmatimonadales > Gemmatimonadaceae > Gemmatimonas. The sequence goes on along the minus strand of JBEIJM010000244.1, from coordinate 2,515 downwards.
AGAGGTTGGGGCGCTCATCGACACCGAGTTTCGGGACAACGTGCTGGCTGTTGCCGGGTCGCTGGGCGAGCAGCTACGCGATACGCTGGCAAGCGGCATTGCGTCGGCGTTTGAGACCCTCGTCACGCGCGGGGCAACGATTGGGGACGCCTTCGGGGCGCTCGGCGCCACGCTGCTGCGCGGCCTTGGCGATATGCTGGTGACTTTCGGGACGGCGCTTTTGCCGGTCGCCAAGCTGTTTGCAGGAGTCGTGGCCTCGCTTAAGTCGCTCAACCCGGTCGCCATGACGGCGGCGGCGGTCGGGCTGATTGCCATCGGCGGCATGATGCGCGGCGCGGCGGGCCGTGCGTTTGGCGGCATTGGCGGCGGCAGCGCGCCCGTGACGGCTGGCGGCGGCCTTGGCGGGCTGTCCGGGCCGTCCACCCTTCCCGGCCTGACCTTCGGCCCCACGATGGCGTCCAGCGCGTCTAGTGTCTCGGCCATGGCGCCGGTGGCCGTGACCATCATCGGGCCCAACGACCCGCAAGCGCAGCGCCAGATGCAGGAGCTGATCCGCAACGCCAACCGGCGCGGCAACATCATGGGGGCCTAGTGGCTTCGATCACATTCAACGACGGCACCAGCGCCACGCTGGACAACGGGCTTACGGCCACGGCGGCGGGCGTTGGCTCGCGCTTCGCGTCGTGGACGCCCTTCACGCGGCGCGTGGGTGACACGGCGGTCGCGCTGGCCACGGGCGCCCGGCATATGTTCACCTTCCGCGTGGACTACGGGGCCAGCTTTGAGATGCGCGACCTCCCCGCGAGCGCGCAGGGCACGGCGCTGCGCCTTATCCGGCACTTGCAAGGCGGCGGGACGTGCAGCGTGACGACCACCGACAACGCCGCGCGGGTCTACACCACCTGCGGGCTGGACCCCGAGGGCGACGTGTCGCTCGCGTTTCAGGACAACACCTTCCTGACGTACGCCCTCCAGCTCTCGCTGATTAACCTGGCGAGCCCGGGCGCCGATATGCTGTGCGACTATGCCTAACACGCTGCTGGAGTACCAGCTCCGCATCCGCAACGCCTCAACGGTTGCGTTTCCAAACGGCACCGCCGACGCGCTGACGATCACCAGCGTTCCCACCGGCACCAACCCCTACATCGCCGCACCGCCAAGCGGGGACGGGCAGGAGCTGGACCCGGTGACGGGCGCCGTCCGCACCGGTGCGTATGTCGTGGAGGTAGCGGACGCGGTCACCGGCACGGACGGCACCGGCACGATCCGCGTGGTGACCAACGCCCTCGAGGACGCGGCGGCGCTCCAGCAGCTCTTGGGGCGCCGCGCATTCGTCGAGTACCGCGCCAACGGCGGCGCGTGGCAGCCGCTCCAGACCGGGTACATCCTGAACGTGCGGCTGGTGTCGCCCGTGCGCTGGGCCATCACCGTGGGCGATACGCGGCGCGTGGAGCGGACGCAGCCGATCTTCTCGGGCGCGACCCTTGGCAGCTACGCCACGCGCGGGTGCCTGACGGGCGGGCCGGTGACGGCGGATTTCGGGCCGGTCAAGGCGCGCGGCGGGTGGGAGTACCGGCTGTACAACGCAGGCGGCCCCAACTGGTTCGCGGATTTCGTGCAGGGCTACCTGCCTACCGCCAACAGCACGCCTACCCGCGACTGGCGCACCCTCCAGAATCCGAACGTCCCGGCGCTCATCGCCGGGTTCGCGCGCGTCAATCCGTATGCCCTCCTTGGCGGCGGTTCCAACTACGTCACGGCGTTCGGGGAGCTAAACCAAACGGGCACCGCCGTCACGGACGGCATCACGGTCTACGCGGGCACCAGCCCAACCGCGACGACCTTGCAGTCGGCGCTCTTAGTCAGCACGTCCACGCCAAGCGCCGAGACGCTGGGATACGCGCGGCTCAACTTCTACTGGCCGTCGTGCCCGTTCGGCAATGGCTCCACGGTGTACCTGTCGCTGTCCACCGCCAAGGTGTCCGATCCTTGCCCGCTGTACATCGACGCGCATCCGGTGGACATTGTCACCGCTATCTGGTCGGCCAACCGCATTCAGTACGACACGGGAGGTGCGTGGATTGCCAGCCTCAAGGCCCTGATCGGGCTGGAGGTGCGGCTGGCGCTGCGGATGACCGAGGTGCCGGTGATCGAGCAGTTCTTGCAAGACGCCATCCTTGGACCGTTCGGTCTAGCCATCCGCACCACCACGGCGGGGAACCAGGAGCTGGTCAGCGCGCGCATTGCCACCACGGCCACGCCGACGCTCACCGTGGCCGCCGCCGACCTGGCGAGTGCGGACCCGGTGGTGTTTGAGCTGGACGAGCGGACGGCCATTTCGTCCGTGACGCTGACGCAGAAGGTGCTGGCTCCGGCGGTGCTGCAGTACAACATGGCGCAGGCCAACGTGAACACCGACGGCCTCCAGGTGTCGGAGGTGTCCATCACGGCCAACTACGGCAACGACCCCACGTTCACGACGTTTGCCGCGCGCGATGTGGCGTTCACCGTTCCG
>JBEIJM010000243.1:0-4262 GCA_040380205.1 Gemmatimonadaceae bacterium | reverse complement strand
TCCCACGGGGGACGGTAGTGCCTCCCCCCCGCCCAGCCCGCCGCCCTGCCCCGCTACCGCCGCCCCACGTAGAGTTCCTTCGGGTTCGGCACCTGCTGCACCTGCGCCATCAGCGCCGCCACGTCCAACCGGAACGGCTCCGCCGCCCCCGCCGGCGCCCACTCCAGCGTGTCGGTGCACACCACCGGCTGGTCGCTCCCGGGGACCCACTGCTCAATCACGCCGCCGTCCAGGTCCACCAGCCACACCGGAATCTCCGCGCGCTGGTAGCGCGGCCGCTTCCGCAGCCGGTCTTGCCGCGCCGTGCCCGGCGAGAGCACCTCCACCACCAGCAGCAATCCCGCACCGGGACCATCCGGCTCCGAGAGCTCCTCAACGGCAGCCCCAGGGGCGCCGGACTGCAGCGCGGCCGGCGGCACCACCAGCACATCGGGCTGCACCAGCGTGTCCACAGGGTTCAGCACCACGTCGTACGGCGCCGCCAGCACCAGGCCGACCCCGGTGCGCCTGCAATACGCGCGCAGCTCCCCCCCCAGCTCCATCACCGCCAACTGGTGCCGGAACGCCGGCGACGGGCTCACCAGCAGCTCCCCGTCCACCACCTCGTAGCGCACCCCGGGTTCCTCCGGGAGCGCCCACACCTCATCCACTGTCCAGTACCGCGGTGCGGTGTTCGGCATGCCCATAGTCTGCTCGGCCTCGGCGCAGGTTCGCAAGTCACCATGTGCCATCATGCCACCCGCGCGCAGCCCCCACCTAACCGGCGCGGCGCGCCCATCACCACCGCTCCGCAGCTACCCCTTCTTCACCTCTTTCGCCCAGCTGTCGCGCAGCCCCACGATGCGGTTGTACACCCGCGTCCCCCCCGCACTCGCCTCGGGGTCGCAGTAGAAGTACCCCGTGCGCTCAAACTGGTACCGGCTCCCCACCGGGTCCTCCAGCAGGCTGGGCTCCGCCTTGGCGTGCGCCACCACCACCAGCGACGCCGGGTTCAGCGCCGACAGGAAGTCCTGCCCCGCCGGCACGTCGTCCGGGTCCGGCTGCGCGAACAGCCGGTCCACCAGCCGCACCTCCACGTCGGCCGCGTGCGCCGCCGACACCCAATGGATCGTCCCCGGCACCTTGCGCCCGTCGGGCGCCTGCCCGCTCCGCGTGGCCGGGTCGTACGTGCACCGCAGCTCCACCACCTGCCCGCTGGCGTCCTTCACCACCTCCTGGCAGGTGATCAGGTAGCCAAAGCGCAGCCGCACTTCGCGCCCCGGCGCCAGGCGGTGGAACTTCTTCGCCGGCTCCTCCATGAAGTCGTCGCGGTTCACCCACAGCTCGCGCGAAAACGGCATGGGGCGCGACCCGGTCTTGGGCACGTCGTGCGGATACGACGGCGCGTCCAGCCACTCCACCTGCCCCTCGGGGTAGTTGGTCAGCACCACCTTGAGCGGGTTGAGCACGCACAGCCGCCGCGGCACCTCCATGTTGAGGTCGTCGCGCACCGCATGCTCGAACGTCGCGATCTCCACCCGCGCGTCCTTGCGCGCCACGCCAATCACCTCGGCAAAGGCGCGGATCGCCTCGGGACGCACCCCGCGCCGCCGCAGCCCCGCCATGGTGGGCATGCGGGGGTCGTCCCACCCCGCCACGTGCCCCTCCTCCACCAGCCGCAGCAGCTTGCGCTTGCTGAGCACCGTGTAGTCCAGCTCGAGGCGCGCGAACTCCACCTGCACCGGCGGCCGCTCGAACCCCGCCGCCTCCACCAGCCAGTCGTAGATGTCCTTCGCGTCCTTGAACTCCAGCGTGCACAGCGACCGCGTGATCCCCTCGAAGGCGTCACTCAGCCCGTGCGCGAAGTCGTACAGCGGGTAGATGCACCAGTCGGTGCCGCGCCGGTAATGGTGCGCGTGCCGGATGCGCAGCAGCAGCGGATCGCGCATCACCATGTTGGGGTGCGCCATGTCGATCTTCGCGCGCAGCACGCGCGAGCCGTCGGGGAACTCGCCGGCCCGCATGCGGCGCAGCAGGTCCAGGTTCTCCGCCGGCGACCGATCGCGCCACGGGCTGGGCGTCCCCGGCGTGGTCACCGTGCCGCGGTTGGTGCGGATGGCCTCCTCGTCCTGGTCGTCCACGTACGCCTTGCCGTCGCTCACCAGCTGCTCGGCGATGGCATACAGCCGCTCGAAGTAGTCCGACGCGTAGAACTCGCCATCCCACTGGAACCCCAGCCACTGCACGTCGCGCTTGATGGCCTCCACGTAGCGCACGTCTTCCGTGGCCGGGTTGGTGTCGTCAAAGCGCAGGTTGCAGCTGCCGCCGAACTCCTGCGCGATGCCGAAGTTGAGGCAGATGGACTTGGCGTGCCCCAGGTGCAGGAAGCCGTTGGGCTCGGGGGGGAAGCGCGTGGCGGGGGCGCGGCCGAACCGGCCGGTGGCCACGTCGTCGGCCACCAGCTCGCGGATGAAGTCGCGCCGCGGCGCGGAGAGCGGGGCGGAATCGCCCCCGGCAGGGGTGTCGGACACGGCAGGCACGGCTGGAAGGAACGCGACGGACGCCCACCGGCGTCGGCCATGGGCGGAGAGCGGGACCGCAACCTGCGAAAGCTAACGGCGGCGCCCCGCTTGCCGTGAGCGGCGTGGGCGCCGAGTGTTGGTCAGCTGTTGGTCAGCTGTTGGTCAGCGCCTTCACCGCTCCCATCCCCATGGCCATCCGCCCCGTGCGCTCCCTGCCCCCCGCCGTCCGCCGCCGTCCCCTGCTGCTGCTGGCGCTGGGCACCGTCGCGTGGGGCACCGGGTGCCGTGGCGTGGCGCTGGAGGGCGCGCGCGACGGGACGACCACCCCGGCCGCCGCGGTTGCCCACACCGAGGCGCTGGCCGCGGCGCTGGAGGCCCGCTTCACCCGCGTGTACCGGGCCCCGCGCTACGCCGCGGCGCGGCTGCGCATCGCCCGCTACGCCGGCGCCCCCTCCAAGCTGGTCCACGACACCGCGCTCTGGACCGCGGCGCGCACCACGCGGGAGGGGGCCGAGCGGGAGCAGGAGGCGTTCTCGTCGCTGGTGGCGGGGCGGTACCGGTTCGTGGAGCAGCCGCGCGCGCCCGTGCCCGTGCGCGTGGGGGACGAGCGCCACCTGGTGCGGCTGCGGCAGCTGTCGGAGAGCGAGTGGGGGTGGCACACCGAGGTGGAGCACGCCGTGGGGAGCATCACCCCCGACGGGGCGGCGGCGCTGCTGCGCGGGTGGTTCCGGTCGCTGGAGCGCACGCCGGGGGAGATCCGCGCCGATTACCGCGCCACCTTCCCGCGCACGGCGCAGGCGCTGGGGCGCCTGGTCACGCTGGACTCCATCGCCACGCAGCGCGACGGCGAGGGGGCCACGCAGGTGACGCTGCGGATGCAGGTGCGGGCGCGGCAGCTGCAGGGGACCTTTCCCCACTTCGCCGCGTTCATCGCGCGGTACGTGGAGCCGGCGCGCTACCGGTACCGGCTGGCCGACGCCGCGGGCACCACCTGGTGGGACGCGCAGGCCGCCGACCGGGTGCTCACCGTGCGGCTGCGGGTGCGCAACGGGGTGCTGCTGCCGCTGGGCGGGGGCACGCGTCCGCTCCCCGACACGGTGGTGCTGCACGCCGACGCGCTGGCCAAGGTGGGGGTGTTCACGGTGGGGGTGACCGGGATGCGCGGCACCTTTGCGGTGCACCGCGCCGCGCAGGAGCGCAGCTGGTTCGTGCGCTTCGCCGAGCCGCCGCAGTGGCACCTGCCGCTGGTGGCCGAGCGGCTGCTGGCCACGCCGCTGCGCCGGCCGTTTCTGGGGGGCGGGGTGCAGCTGGGCACCGGCTTCCGCACGGGGCCGCAGGGACAGGCGCTGCTGTTCCGGCACATCGACCTGGCGGTGCAGGAGAGCGCCATCGTGCGGTGGCTGGGGAACTTGGGGTTCACCGCCGTGAGCGAGCACGAGGGGCCGGCCGACGAGGAGGAGGACCGGTTCCTGGTGGAGCTGTTCCGGGCGCTGCGCGACGACCTGACGGCGCTGTCGCGCACGCTGCCGGCGGCGCCCCCACCGGGGTAAGCGGCCAACCCGCCGGGGTACGCGGCCCCGCCGCCGAAGTACCCCCGCCCGCCGGGGTCATCCCGGCACGCGGGACGCGCCTCCCCGACGGCCCGAAAACGAAGAACCCCCCGGACACCGAAGTGCCGGGGGGCTCACACAAGGGCCTCGCTCGCCGTCATTGGAACTCTCCGTCCTACCGATCGGCGGCGGGCTTGACTCGTTGTTACCC
>JBEIJM010000242.1:0-4345 GCA_040380205.1 Gemmatimonadaceae bacterium | reverse complement strand
GGCCACGCTCGACCGCTGGGCGCGCCTGCAGGACTCCATCCCCTGGTACCGCTTCGCCAGCGACGCCGGCGCCGGCGGGGCCGACCCGGGCGAGCAGTCCGAGGCCATCGGCGACGCCGACGCCGTCCGCAGCACCGGGCTGGGCTTCCGCAACCTCGCCCGCATCATGAAGCTCGTGGAGCCCGCGGCCACCCAGGACAAGACCGCCGACTTCTCGCTGCTGCGCGCCACCTACGGCACCGTCATCGGCCAGTGGGGCACCGAGGCCGCCCACGTCACCCGCATCGTGGGCGGCGTGGACAAGCAGGAGAAGGTCGTGGGGCAGGCGGGGGCCGTGTACACCCCCGTGGCGCGCGCCCGGCAGAAGGCCGCCATGCGCTTCCTGAACGACGAGGTGTTCAGCACCCCGACGTACCTCATCCTCCCCGAGGTGCTCCGCAAGCTGGAGACCGACGGCAACATCAACCGCATCACCGGCGCCCAGGCGCGCGCCCTGTCGGCGCTGGTGTCCAACCAGCGGCTGCAGCGCATGGTGGAGCTCGAGGCCATGGCCGCCCCGGGACAGGCGTACCCGCTGGGGGAGATGCTCACCGACCTCCGCCGCGGCCTCTGGAAGGAGATCTACGCCGGCGCGCCCATCGACGCCTACCGCCGCCGCCTCCAGGCCACCTACCTCGAGGCGATGGCCAGCAAGATCAAGCCCCCCGCCCCCTCGGCGCAGGACGCCGCGCTCGCCGCCCTCCTCGGCGGCGGGGTCGTGAACACCCGCGACTTCCGCCCGCTCCTCAAGGACGAGATGCGCACCCTCGACCGGGAGCTCGCCGCCGCCGTGGGGCGCACGTCCGACCGCACCAGCCGCGCGCACCTGCAGGACGCGCGCGACCAGATCCGGAAGATGCTCGACACCGAGGACTGACCCCCCGGGGTCGGGACGCGGCTCGCGACGGGCCGGTGGCGCATCCGCCACCGGCCCGTAGCTTTTCCCCCATGTGGATCGTCCAGGTCGCCCTCCGCCGCCCGTACACCTTCATCGTCGCGGCGCTCCTCGTGGTGCTGGTGGGCACGCTGGCCGCGCGCCGCATGCCCACCGACATCCTCCCCGAGGTGGATATCCCCGTCGTCTCGGTGATCTGGTCCTACAACGGCCTCCCCGCGGAGGAGATGGAGCGGCGCTTCGCCACGGTCTTCGAGCGCGCCATCAGCACCACCGTCAACGACATCGAGCACCTCGAGTCGCAGGCGCTCCCGGGGATCGCCCTCATCAAGGTCTACTTCCAGCCCGGCGCGCGCATCGAGGCCGCCGTCGCGCAGCTGGGCGCCGTGAGCCAGACCATCCTCCGCGCCATGCCCCCCGGTGCGCAGGCCCCCTACATCCTCCGCTTCAACGCCGCCAACGTCCCCGTCCTCCAGCTCGCGCTCGGCGGCGACTCGCTCTCCGAGCAGCAGCTCAACGACCTCGGCACCAACGGCATCCGCACGCGCCTCGCCACCGTCCGCGGCGCCTCCGTCCCCTCCCCCTACGGCGGCCGCACCCGCCTCATCAACGTCGACCTCGACCCCGCCCAGCTCGCCGCGCGCGGGCTCTCCCCCAGCGACGTCAGTGACGCCGTCAACGCCCAAAACCTCGTCCTCCCCGGGGGCACCGCCAAGCTGGGCGCGCGCGAGTACGGCGTCCGCATCAACGGCAGCCCCGATGTGGTCGACGCGCTCAACGACCTCCCCGTGCGCGTCGTCAACGGGGCCCTCGTGCGCCTGCGCGACGTGGCCCAGGTGCGCGACGGCTACGCGGTGCAGACCAACATCGTCCACCGCGACGGCGTCCGCGGCGCGCTCGTCACGGTGCTCAAGAGCAGCGGCGCCTCCACCATCGACGTCGTCACCCGCGTGCGCGCCGCCCTCCCCGGCATCCTCGCCGCGCTCCCCCCGGCGCTCCGGGTCGACATCCTCGCCGACCAGTCCACCTTCGTGAAGGCCGCCCTCCGCGGCGTGGTCGTCGAGGCGGCCATCGCCGCCGCCCTCACGGCCCTCATGCTGCTGCTGTTCCTCGGGAGCTGGCGCGCCACCGGCATCGTCGCCCTCTCCATCCCCCTCTCCATCCTCTGCTCGGTCATCGTCCTCGCCGCCCTCGGCGAGACGCTCAACGTCATGACGCTGGGCGGGCTGGCGCTCGCGGTGGGCGTGCTGGTGGACGACGCCACCGTGGGGATCGAGAACATCCACCGCGTGCACGCGCACGAGCCCGACGTGAACGCGGCCATCCTCGCCGGCTCGGGGCAGATCGCCATCCCCACCCTGGTCTCCACGCTGGCCATCTGCATCGTCTTCGTCCCCATCTTCTTCCTCGGCGGGCAGGCGGCCGCGCTCTTCCGCCCGCTGGCGCTGGCGGTGGTGTTCGCCATGCTGGCGTCGTACCTCATCGCGCGCACCCTGGTCCCCACCCTCGTGCGCTTCGCGATGGAGCGCGAGGGCGCGCTGGCCGCGCAGCGCGCCGCCTCCGGCGCGGCGCCGGGCCCCTTCGCGCGCCTCCACCACGCCTTCGAGGCGCGGTTCGAGGCGGCGCGCCACCGCTATCGGGAGGCGCTGCGCGCCCGCGTGGCCCGCCCGCGCGCCGTGTTGCTGGGCGCGGGGCTGGTGTGCGCCTCCGGCGCCGCGCTGCTCCCGTGGCTGGGGCAGGACTTCTTCCCCGCGGTGGACGCCGGCCAGCTGCGCCTCCACCTCCGCGCCCCCGCGGGGATGCGCCTCGAGGAGACCGCCCGCCTGGTGGCCGGCGTGGAGGAGGCCATCCGCGAGATCATCCCCCCGGCGGAGCTGGGCACCATCCTCGACAACATCGGCATCCCCAGCACGTCGCTCACCAACCTCGCCTTCTCCGACAACCCCACCATCGGCGTCACCGACGCCGACATGCTGGTGACGCTGCGGGCGCCGCGCACCCGCCCCACCGCCGAGTACGCGCGCCGCATCCGCCAGCGGCTGCGCGCGGAGTTCCCCGAGGTGCTGGTGTTCTTCCAGTCGGCCGACATCGTGGGGCAGATCCTCAACGCGGGGCTCCCCGCCCCCCTCGACGTGCAGGTGGCCGGCACGAGCCGCGCCGACAACCTGGCCCTCGCCCGCTTCCTCGAGCGGCGCCTCCAGGCCGTCCCCGGCGCGGTGGACGTGTACCTGCAGCAGCGCACCAACGCCCCCGAGCTGGCCGTGGGCATCGACCGCGTCCGCGCCGCCGGGTTGGGGCTCACCCAGCGCGAGGTCGCCTCCGACCTCCTCGTCTCCCTCGCCTCCAGCGGCCAGACCGCCCCCAACGTCTGGCTCAATCCGCAGAACGGCGTGCAGTACAGCGTCAGCGTGCAGACCCCGCAGTATCGCATCGGGACGCTGGAGGCCATCCAGGCCACCCCGGTGCTGGGCGCCGGGAGCGCCGCATCCCCCGCCGTGCCGATCACCGCGCCGCTCCTCGCCAACGTCGCCACCCTCACGCGCCGCACCACCGTCGCATCCATCAACCACTACGACGTGGTCCCGGTGTACGACCTCTACGCCAACGTGCAGGACCGCGACCTGGGGGGCGTGGCCGCGGACGTGCAGGCGGTGCTCGACTCCCTCACCCCCACCGTGCCGCGCGGCACCACGCTCACCATCCGCGGCCAGGCGGCGGCCATGCGCACCGCCTACGAGGGGCTGGCCGGCGGGCTCGTGCTGGCCGTGGTGCTGGTGTACCTCATCATGGTCATCAACTTCCAGTCGTGGACCGACCCGCTCATCATCGCCAGCGCGCTGCCGGTGGCGATGGCGGGGGTGGTGTGGGCGCTCTTCGCCACCGGCGACGGGCTCTCGGTCCCGGCGTTCATGGGCGCCATCATGAGCATGGGGGTGGCCACCGCCAACGGCATCCTGGTGGTGTCGTTCGCCAACGAGCTGGTGGCGGAGGGCGCCGCCCCCGCCGACGCCGCGCGCGAGGCGGCCGCCACGCGCCTGCGCCCGGTGCTCATGACCGCCCTCGCCATGGTGGTGGGCATGATCCCCATGGCGCTGGGGCTGGGCGAGGGGGGCGAGCAGAACGCGCCGCTGGGGCGCGCCGTCATCGGCGGCCTCACCTTCGCCACCATGGCCACCCTCACCGTGCTCCCGCTGGTCTACGCGCTGGTGCGCACGCGCCGCGCTCGGCGCCGCGGCGCCTCCTCCGCTCCCCTTGCCGCCCCCGCCGCATGACCCGTCCCGCTGCTCCGTCCCGCCGTGGCCGCGTCCCGGTGCCCGCACTGCTGCTGGCGCTGTTCGCCGTGCTCCTGGCCGCCGGCACCCTCCCGCGGCTGGCGCGCGCCCGCGCCCGCGACGCCGAGCGCGCCGCCGT
>JBEIJM010000241.1:0-4353 GCA_040380205.1 Gemmatimonadaceae bacterium | reverse complement strand
GAGCGGCAACCCTGCCGCCCTCATCTTGTCCGGGTTCATCACGATGGCGGCAAACGACATCCTGTCCGTGGTGGTCAAGAATGACACCGACACCACGGCAATCACGGCTTCCGTGCTGACGCTGTCCGGCGTCGGCTTTATGACCTGAGGGGCTTTCATGTCGCGCCAGCTTTTGACGCCGGTCCTTGGCGATACGCCGCTCTCCACGTCGCTGTTTTTTCTGGTGCAGGAGGACGGCAACGGGTTCGTGTTGGAGGCGGCCATGCCTGCGGGTGGGTTTCTGCTGCTGGAATCGTAGGATGGCTCACGGGGTCGGTACCTTTTTCGCGGAGTAGACGATGGCGCGCAAGCTCTTGAGTACCGGAACGCAGATCATCGCCCAGCGCACGATGGGGACGGTTATGCCGAGCGGCGAGGATGCGGTGGTGTCGGTCGTGTTCCAAGTGTGGGGCGCGGCGGGGGGATTTAGCACCGTGCCCCAAATCGCGGTCGAGGAGTCCGGGCAATCGGGCGTGGATGTGCAGTATTACAACGTGGCGACCGGAGCCAATCTCTCGGCGGGGGTGGCGATCACGGCCAACGGGATTTTCGCGGTGTACGCGCCGGGGTGCCTTGTGCAACTGGTGACCAGCGCGGGCACGGCGACGGCTGAGGCACAGCGCGTCTACGGGCGGGTCTTCTAATGTCGCTCGCCAAAGACGCAGCCTTGTGGCTGTCCGTGATTGCGGGCGACGTGCCGTTGGCAAGCGGGGTCGGAAACCTGCTGCTGGAGGACGATAGCAATATGCTGCTGGAGCCGACCGGCACGGCGGGCGGCTTTCTTCTTACTGAGTAACTGGAGCGAACGATGCCCAACCTGAAGATTTCGCAACTCACCGGCGGCGGCGCGGCGCAGGCCGGTGACGAGTACGTCGTCGCCCGCAGCGGCGGCAACAACAAGATCACCGGCGCCAACGTCGCCGCAGCGGCCACCAGCGTTGGCACGCTGACGAGCCTGGCGGTGAGCGGTAACGTGGGCCTCGGGGTGACGCCGAGTGCGTGGGCCAGCACCTACCGTGCCGTGCAGGTTGGGCAAGCGGGGGCGGTGTTCGGCATGACGAACGATCAAGATCGCGTCGGGCTGACAAGCAATGCGTATTTTGACACGACCGACAGCCGCTGGGAATATATCGGCACCGGGCTCGCAACGCGGTACGAGCAGGACGGTGGGGTGCATAGTTGGTTCACCGCCGCATCGGGGACAGCGAACGCCGCCATCTCGTTCACGCAGGCGATGACGCTAACGGCTGGTGGCAACTTTGCCATTAACTGCGCTGGAGTAAACGCCAAACTGGAAGTCGTTTCCACAACGGGCGAAGTGTTCCGTGCGGACGCATCTGGCGGGGCCGCTCGCATCGTTGCTGACCAAGACGGCGTAAAGACAACCGGCAACATTGCCCTCGCAAATTACAGCACCGATTTCGGCGGCGGTGATCGCGTAGTGCGGATTGCGACCGCTGTCACCGTGCCGACGACCAACCCAACGGGCGGCGGCATCCTGTACGTCGAAGCGGGTGCGCTCAAGTACCGTGGTACCAGCGGCACCGTCACCACCATCGCCAACGCATAAGGAGAAACCATGTCTCTCATCACTATCAGCACCGCCGTCATCAACTACACCGCTGGCACCACCGACTGCCAGCTCTCCATCGCGGTTGACGTGCCCACCGTTGGCCAGACGTTCGTGGGCAACAGCGTGTCGTTAACGTCGGCAGACTTGGCCGAAGATTGGACGGACGCCCAGCTTCGCGCCGCCGTCGCCGCGAAGCTGGGCGTGCCCGCCGCTGATGTGGCCGTGGCGCCCGGACCCGTGCCGCCCCCGCCCGCCCCGGAGCCGGTGACGGAGCCGGTCGCGGCCACGGCGAAGTCGGCCAAGAACGGGGCGGCGTGAGCGCCCCTATCGCGCTGTCCAAGGTGGAGCAGGCGCTGGTGGCCGAGGTGGCCGCGTGGGTCGAGCGGGCGACGGCGGAGATCCGCGCCAGCGCCGACCAGCGGCTGGCCGTGATCCTCGACGCGCATGGCGTGCTGGGCCAGTCGTGCCAGTTCAACCGCACCGATGCCGGGTGGGAGCTGATCCCGCCCTACGTTCCCGCAGTCTGATTCGGCAACGTAGCCGACGCGCGACCGACGCATGAGCCAGAGCCGCTCGCCCCTACCGATCCCAGTAGTGCGGCCCGTCCTGCTGGGCGTGGCGCTCATGGCCCTGCTGGGCTCTTGGGGCGTCATTGAGTGGGACGCCCGCCGTAGCGCCACCCTCGGGGGCCGCGTGCGCGTGGAGGCCCCGGCGTGGGCCGCGTACCATTACGCCGAGGTATGCGCCATCGCCGCGCGGTGCGACCGGAAGTGGGCCGACATCCGCTGGTTCGCCGTGGACTCGACCGCGCTCCCCGCCGTCATCTGCCCAGCCGCCACGCACCAGTACCGCGAGGTGTGGGGCTGCTGGGAGTGGGAAACGGACGCGCTGACGCTGGTGCGGGCCGCGTATGCCGATACCGTCACGGTGCGCCACGAGCTGCTGCACGCCGCGCTGGGGCCGCGCTACACGGGGCAGCACCCGTGCCGCTGGTTCACCGTGGCCGACCGCACGCTGGCGCCCGGAGGGCTGTGCGAATGAGCCTACCGCCCTTTCGCTTCCGCATCGTGGACCGATCCGAGCCCGCCATCCTGTCCAGGGACACCAGCACGCAGGCGCGGCGGGTTGGCATTGACACGTCCCAGCCCGCGCAGGCGGTACGCGACACGTCCGAAGGCCAGCAGTTCGTCGTTTTTTTCACGGGGGAACGGTGAGCATTGAGCAGCGCAAGACGCTGTACCTTGGCAACGCCTGGCTGGTGCGGCAGGAGCTGCGCTACTACGAGCCGATGGCCGACGAGTTCAACGTGTGGAGCGGCCAGACCGCCACGGTGACGTTTGCCACCGACGCTGCCGGGGCCAACCCCATCGCCAACCTGTCGGCGCTGGCCATGGCCGAGGTGGTGGCCAATCCGGGCGTGTACTATCGCGTGGTGTCGTCCGCGCTGGTCGCCAACCTTGTGCCCTACGCGGGGCAGACGGTGTACCAGATCACCAGCGCCGGGTCTGCCGCCGAGCTGAAGGCGGTGTTGCCCGTCATCGTCGCCCAGCCCCGATACGTCAACCTCTAAGCCCGTGCCCGTCACCTTTACCGACAGCAGTCGCCAGGTCCAAGACCGCTACCGCGAGGCCGCCCGCATGGCGCTGGCGGCTGGCGGCCAGCTTTTGGTGCGGGAGCTGAAAAAGGCGCACGGGGACAGCTATTACAAGGGCGGCAAGTATCGCACCGGCCAAGTGCGGCAATCAATCAAGGCCTCAAGGCCGCGCTGGAATAACGGATGGACGCTTTATGTGGGCACCAAGCTGGTGTTTCCGCTCTACTGGGAGCTAGGCCACCGCAACAAGTTCAGCGGCAAGTACGAGCGAGTCCGCATCTGGACCCCGACGTACCTGGCGCAGGTTAACGCCATCCAAGCCGAGTTCGCGAAGACCCTCAAGCGGTACATGACATGACCGACGTGACCGGCCTACCGCGCTGGGTGGTCCCTGGCACCCTGCCGCGCGACAACACCAGCAGCACCGTGGCGCTCTACGCCCGCCTGCGCTGGCTCATGCTGCAATACATCAGCCCAAGCGGCCAGCGGCTGGTGGACTACCTCGGCGGCGAGCGCCTCTACGTCCGCGCGCAGCCCGAGCCGCCGCTGTTCCCGTATATCACGCTGCTGCTGGACCGCACGACCACGCCGGGGTTCAACAGCTACCGCGAAACGGCCACGCTGGAGGTGCAGGCCATCGGGCGCCCCGAGGCGCAACTGCCGCTGGTCGAGTCCGCCATGGACATCGTGGACCAATGCCTGTTGAGCTACACCGACGCCACGGCGGGGCTCACCGTGAGCCGCAACCGGCGGCGCTATACCATCCCGCAGTTCACCGACCCCGCCGACTCCACCGTGGTGGGCGTCGTGGGTCAGTACGACCTGTACCTGTGGCCGCAGGTGTTGACTGACCGCGCCGAATAGGCCACGCAGCCCGTAGCGGCCCCGTCCTGTTCCCCATAGCCTACCCGTAACCCCCCGCTCCCCGAGGACACCATGACCGCCCCGTTGACCGGCTACACCAGCAGCCTCCCGTCCGACGTCATCATTGACTCCGGCGTCCTCTACGTCGGCGCCACCGTGTTCGGCGCCACCACGGGGGGCCTCAAGTTTGACCCCGGCACCGAGTACCGCAACGTCGAATTTGACGGGCGCCGCTCGCCCGTGCGGCTGCTGGACCGCAAGGCCATGTTTATGCCCAAGCTCT
>JBEIJM010000240.1:0-4399 GCA_040380205.1 Gemmatimonadaceae bacterium | reverse complement strand
GGGGACGCCGCGCTCGTGACGGCCACGGCGGGCCCATTGCGCCAACTGCTGACGGTGCGCGGCCTCGTGCGCAGCGGCAGCACGTTCGTGTTCACACCGGGCACGCAGACGGTGACCGCGCTGCTGAACACGTACGTGCTGACCAATCTGAGCGACGATAGTCTGTCGTGGTTGTCGCTGGGCACGATGGAGTTCCCCGACACGGTAACGCTGGGCACGCTCACGCGCGTCAGGCGGGCCGGCGTGCTCGATGCGATTGAGCAGGCGACCGGCTACACGACGCGGCTGCGGGCGTTGTACAGTAGCGGCGTGCTCACCGGCTTCGCGGTGGATGTCGTGGCCGATCCTGCGGCGGGGCTGGACACGGTGCTCCTGCCGGGCGTCACGCAGCTGCAGCGCACGCGCGATGCGTTGCGGGCGGCGACGGTGGCGGTGCCCTTCGATACGGCCGGCAACCCGATGGATCGCCCCGTCTGGACCATCAGCGCGATCACGGGCACGGCGCCCGCGTGGGTGTCGCTCCGCGATCCGGTCAGCGGCAACCCGTGGCCGATCCGCGAGGATGACCAGGTCAACGGGCTGTATCTTGAACAGCGCGACGGCACGCAGACGATCATCGCGGACAGCCGCGCGAGCGACAGCGCCGTGCAAGTGGCGAGCGTCGGGACGCTGGCCGTCAACGATCTCGTGACCATCGTGCGCGACACCAGCGGCAGCCCGTTAGTGGAAGTGACATCACCGTCTGGCGTGGCGTCGTCGCGGGGGCGATTGGTTGGCACGGTTGCGAGCAGCGTCTCTGATGCCCGCCGCAACTACGTGCAGAATCCCGTGTTCACCACGTGGACGAGTGACACGGCGTTGCCCGGTTTCACGGTGACCGGCGGGAGTGTCGGCCGGTATCCGCGCACGAGTTTCGTGGGCACGATGAGCCTCCAGATCGACGGTGCGGTCTCCAGCGGCGCCACGTCCATCCCCGTGCGCGGCGGCACCACAGGCAACCTCCTCTATCGCCGCGAAGCGCTCACGATTGCGGGGTTCGCGGGCTCGTTCAACATCAACACGGACGTGGTGGTGTTCGACGGTACGGGCCGCGCCACGTTGCCGTTAGCCACCTCGCTCCCAACCGGCGCCGCCGATGGCACCGCCGTGTCGGTGCGTCTGTCCACGGCGGGCACGATCGGGCCCGACCGGCCGGCCGCATTCCCGACCGAGCCAGCGGGCGATGTGCTGCGGCTCCTACAGGCCGGGACGGTGGTGGAGAGTGTGGGCTCGCTGATTCGCGTGCCGAGTGGCGTGCAGACGGTGAATGCGGCGGCGGGGCTCACGGTGCGCACTGCGAACGATGCGGGCTCACTCGCGGCGGCGTTCTTCCCGTCGCTGCTGCTCCGCAACACAGGGGGCGGCGGGACAACACTTGCCACGACGGCGAGCGCGGCGCAGCCGCAGAACGCCACGGCGCACTACACGCTCACCGCGAGTGCGGTCCTTTCGGCGAATACGACCGTGGCGGCGCGGGTCGTGGCCGGCAACAATGCCAGCCCGGCCACGACGTACCTCGAGTGGCAGGGCGTCCGCTGGCTCTCGCTCTGGATTGGCGACGGGACCGCGATGGGGATTCAGAACGGCAGCGGCAGCAACACGCTCTGGCACCGCGCCCAGGACGTGCTGGCCTCGGCCGCGCAGGGCACGCGCTATCAACTGCGCGGAGTGGACGTGCGCCGCCTACAAGCCGAGAACGTCGCGCTCGCGCTCGGGCAGTCGGTGCGGCTCCGCTCCGAGGTGCTGGGGCTGGATACCACGGTCAAGATCGTGAAGCTGGACTACGACTTCACCACGGACGAAGCGCTGAACCTTGAATTAGGGGCGGTCGTGCCGCGCCTGTCGGGAGTGACGGTGACCCTATGAGTGTGTATGTCGATGATCGGTTGCTCACCGAGACGGTGCGCGACGTGCTGACGGTGGACGGGGCGCTGGCGCCGGCCGTGGAGGTGCGCACCACGCAGCCGCTGGCGAACGCGGCGGGCGTCTACGGGACCGGCGTGACGGTCGCCCCGCGCACCATCACGGTGGGGCTCGATGTGTGGCCCACGACGCTGCCGGATCGCGTCACGGCCCTTGATACGCTGCGGCGCCGCATCGGCGGCTTGCGGCTGTTCCGGATGACCGACGCCCCGACGCGCGAGCTGTACGTCACGCTCGCCGACGTGCGCGTGGACTTCTATCACATCAGCATTCCGCGCTGCTATGTGGAGCTGCAATTCACGGCCGTGAATCCGGCAAAGCAGGACCGCGAGCCGCGGCTGTACGGCCTCTCCCAGTCTCGCGCCTCGCTGCCGGTGGGCACGTGGCCCAGTGCGCCCACGGTCACGTTGAACGGGGCGAGTCCGTCGGTCGTTAACCCAATCATTATTGTGCGAAACGCACAGGGCGATGAGACGCACCGGCTGACGCTGACGGGCACGCTGACCACGAACGACGTGCTCGTGATTAACTGCGCCAGCCAAAGTATTCAGCGGTACGTGGCAGGCGTGCTTCAGACGGGCACAGCGAGCGGCAACGCGTGGCTCACGAGCGGCGTGTTCCCGATCCTTGACCCGTCCGACGCCATCGACGGCAACGGCATTACGATGGGACTCACGGCCACGTCGGGCACCCCGACGGGCCTAGTCCTTTACAAGCGAGCGTGGGCATGAGTGCATCGCATCCGATCCCGTCCCGCGCCGTGCGTCGCACGACGGCGGCGGTCTTGCAGCCGGCGGCGCTGTTTAGCTGGCATGGTCGCTTTGCGTCGTTGGACGCGCTGACGGGGCAGACGGGGACGCTGACGAGGCCCAGCGTGACCACGTCGACCGACACAACGCAAGGATCATGGACGGCTGGATATGGATACCCGCGCTGGTATGTGTACCCCAGCTGGAACCTGTCCGCTGATCCTATCGTCACCGGCCTCATCGCGCAGAACGAGGACGTAGCGTGGCCGATGGACTTCGTGCCGCAAAGCCTCACCGTGCTGATGGAAGGGATCAACGCCAATGGCGTTACACCCGTCACCGGTGGCGGCGTGCTGCACATTGGCAACGACGCCGCGACAGGGAACGCGCTGTCGATTACAGGAACGGCGACCACGTACGCGCTCACCCTCACGACCGGCGCCGGATCAGTCACGTCCACGCTGGCCGCAGCGGTCGGCAACGTCCGGTGGCGACTGGTCGCGCAGATGGAGGACAACGGCACCACGCAGCGCATCCGGCTCGGCATCAGCATTGACGAGGCGGCGTTTGTCTTTGCGGCGTGGACCTCGACGCTCACCCGTGCGGCCACATTCCCATCGGGATCAAAGGTGCGGATTAATCGGGTTGGCAATGCGGGCACCTACGGGCAGAGCTGGTTCCGCCGCCTCTCCATCTACCCCGGCCTGCTCACCCTCGACGAAGCGACGGCCCGCCTATGATCGCCATCCTCGCTTCCGGCGCCGGGGCGCTGCTCGCCTGGGCGCCGACCGTCGCCGAGCTGCCGGCGCCGCCGGCCGAAAGCGTGACGCGCGAGCTCGCCGCGTGGGATGCGCCGCCGCCCCTGCCCTACGCCTGGAGCCCAGCGGCGCTGGATTGGGTGGTGCCGGCCGATCCCACGCGCAAGCTCACCCGCCTTGAGTTCCGATGGCGCTACACCTTGGCCGAGCAGGTCGCGATCGAAGTGGCCGAGCGCGAGCACGTGGATGTGACCGTGCGGGCGACGCTGGCGATCCTGCGCATGTCGCTGGCAGAGGCTACGGAGATCGACGTCACCGACCCAAGGACCGTGCAGGGGGTGCAGTACCACGCCGCGGTGGGGCTCATCGCCCCGACGCGCGTGGCGGAGATTCTGGCCGCGCCATGATCCCGACGCCGGTGCTCCGGTTCGTCGACGACACGCACGCCGTGCTCGTGGAGCCGTATCACTGGCCGCACGCCTATCCCGTGACCGTGCCGATCGGCTTCCGGAACGACGGCGCCACCGTGCCGCCGCCGTTCTGGTGGATCGTGGGCCACCCGTGGCGGCTGTCGCTGCTCGCAATCGCCCTGCCCCATGATTACGAGCTGGCGTGCGGCGTCGAGTGGTTCGAGGCGTGGCGACGGATGCGCGTGCGCGCGCGGTACACGCCCCTCGCCCGGTGGGAGCGGGCGGCTGTCCTCGCCGGTGTCTGGCTCCGCGGCGTCGCACGCAAAAGGTAACCCGGCCGAACTAGTCGCCGCATCGGCGAGGGTGGGTCGCAATACCATACCTCCCATGGGCACCGCGATCACGACTGAGACTCGCACCGCGAAGCTAACGCCGTCGTCTGCCGTCTCGCTCGGGCTGGTGCTGCTGCTGCTGGGCGCGGCCGTCGTCTACGGCCGGCAATCCCAACAGCTCGACTCGC
>JBEIJM010000239.1:0-4405 GCA_040380205.1 Gemmatimonadaceae bacterium | reverse complement strand
GGTGGATGCAAGTGTAATGTGTAACGTGACAGATGACAACCATTGCGGGGCGAGGTTCTGCCTGAGGCCCACGAGAGGGTTGAATTGCTGAGCCCTTTCAACCCAAGGCTGCGCTGAGGGGACATCAGTGCGGCCGTCTGGCTTTCACTGCTTGAGGCTGCGCTTAGGGGCCCTAGGTATGAGGGAGAGTGTGCGAGGGAGTAGGTACGGTGTTGGTGCAGATCGTACCGAAGGCCTCGAACCTATGCCTCCTACCTAGGGCCCCTAAGCGAAGCCTCAGGCAGTAAATGCCCATAGCCCAGACAATCCCCCCCACGGAGCCCACCGTACCGATCACCTCGAACCTCTACCTCATACCTAGGGCCCCTAAGCGAAGCCTCAAGC
This sequence comes from Gemmatimonadaceae bacterium, assembly GCA_040380205.1. GTDB lineage: Bacteria > Gemmatimonadota > Gemmatimonadetes > Gemmatimonadales > Gemmatimonadaceae > Gemmatimonas. The sequence goes on along the minus strand of JBEIJM010000239.1, from coordinate 4,021 downwards.
AGTAGAAGCCCGCAAGGCACGCCGACAGGTCCGAGGCACCGAATCAGCCAACCCCGCCAGAAACGGCCTCGGCGTACCCCTCCGCAAACCGGGGCGTGTCCTCGGCCCGCATCCCGCAGATCCCCACCCTGAGCCCTTCGGCCATGGGGATGACATAGATGTCCCGAGCCCGCAACGCCTCGGCCACCGCCTCGGGGTCGCGGGCGGGAAGGGTGACGAAGAACCCCCCGTCCCACCGCGCCGGCGCGCACCCGGCGGCCACCAACGCGGCGCTCAACGCCTCGGCACGGCGCGTGAGCTCCCCCCGCCAATGGGCGTGCTCCGCCGCCAGCGCGGCCGACGCGTCGGCATCCGCCACCAACCGCAACAGCACATGCATGGGCGCCCGCGGACAGTTGCTCCAGGTGCCTCGGCAAGAGAACACCAGCGCAGCTTGCAGCGCTCCATCAGAACACCACGGAAACACCAATCCGCCAGCACGCGCGCCATACAGGGTAAACGCCTTGCTCAAGCTGAGCGCCGCCCCCACCAGCACACGCCCCTCGGCGCCAAAGTCGGCGTACTCCGCCAGCGCCTGGGCCACGGCCTCGAGGTCGCGCGCATAGTCCAGATAGGCGAGGTCCAACAACAGCGTCACGGGCCCCTCGGCGGACAGGTCGCGCAGCATGGCCAACAGCCCGGCACGGTCGCCCGCCGACAACGACGTCCCGGTGGGGTTGTGACAGGGATCGTTGAGCCACACCAACAGCCGCCCCTGCGCCTCGAGCAGATCGCGCGCGGCCGCCTCCCACCGCCCCAGGTCCAACGGTTCGCCCCCGGACGGCCACGGGACGGTGACCAGCCGCACACCGTTCTCCTGCGCCAGCGTGGCATACGGCCCCCAGTACGGCGCCGCGGCCAGCACGGCGTCCCCGGGCTGCAACAGGTTGCGGATGCTGAGCGCCAACGCCCCCGACCCCCCGGTGGTGGCCACCCCCACCCCGGCCGACGACAGCGACGGCCAGTGCCGGCGCGCCAGCGCGGTGAGATACGCGGGATCGCCCCCCAGCGGCGCATACGGCGCCACCTCGCGCGGCGTGAGCTGCCCCCACACCCGCATCACGCTGTCCAGCACCACCAGCTGCCCGCGATCGTCCAGCAGCGCGCCCACGGTGGCGTTGATGACCGACGCCCCCTCCGCCGCCCGCCGCTGCGCAGCGGCGTTGAGGGCAAAGATCCGGTCGTCGGCCGGGAAATGCGCACGCGCAGGGAGCAGCTGCGGAATCATGGCGTGAAGGGAAGGGCGTTGAGCACGCGACGCGCGCAGGAAGAGCGCGGGCAGCGCTGGAGGGTGCCCGGGCAAGCTACGCATCCCCGAGAGCAGAGGGAAATGCCCGCTCCCCCGCGGCGGGCTCGTCATCCCCCTGCGCCGCCACGCTGGCACCTGCCCCCCGCCCGGGAGCCTCGCCATGCATCGGTTCGGCAGGGAGCGCCGCGCGCGCGGCGCCGCCCTGACGCCGCTGCTCGATGGCCCGCCGCAACCCGTAGAGCATCTTGCGGATCTCCACGAGTTCCCCGATGACCTGCTGCGGGTCCCCCCGCAGCGCCCCGAGGTGCGCAGCCAGCAGGAGGTGATTCTCCAGCTCGCTGGCGCTGGCAATGGCCACCGCGAGGTGCCGCAACATGAGGACATCGGTGCCGTACCCGCACCCCTCCGCGAGGTTGGCCCCGATGCTGTTGGCAGCCCGCAGCAGCTGAGCCCGCATGCCGGGGGCGAACTGGGCGCACGTCCTGGCGTCCAGCCGATGGTGAATGGACAGCGACAACGCCTGGGTGCGATGCCACACGGTGAGCGAGCGGAAATCGGTCATGCCCGAGTATGGCGAGACCGGGCCCAAACCCTGTCACCCGGGCTTCGCGTCCGTCATCGTGGCACCGCGGGATGGGCGGTTAACTGCCCGAGGGACTTAGGGGCCCTGGATATGAGGGAGAGGTTCGAGGTGGTAGGTCCGAGTGCTCGGCGCAGCCCCGGGATGGGGGGAACTGCCTCAGGTGGTTAGGGGCCCTAGGGATGAGGGAGAGGTTCGAGGTGGTAGGGCCGAAACATCGTACCGAAGACCTCGTCCCTCTCCCTCATATCCAGGGCCCCTCGCCACCTCAGGCAGTAAGTCCCCGACCGGCGCACCGACCAATCCGCTGCGCCGCCCCCCCTCGGGGCGCATCTTTCCGGCATGCCGCTTCTCGTCCTCCTTCTCCTCCTGCCCTTCGCCGCCCTGCGCGGGCAAACTGCGCCGCCCAACATCGACCCGCCGCTGACGGCGGCGATGGCGCAGGACCGCCCCGTGCGGGTCATCGTGCTGGGGCGCACCCAGCTGTTTGCGCCGGTGGGCGGGCTGGAGGCGTTCCAGGCGCGCCACCTGCGCGACGACCGCCGCCGGCTGCGCGCCGAGGTGATCGCCACCCTCAAGGCGGCTGCCGCGCGGGAGCAGCGCGCCATCCTGGCCGCGCTGGGGGGGCCCAAGGTGGAGGCGGCGCTGTGGATCGTGAACGCGCTGGCGCTGGAGCTCACGCCGGCGCAGCTGCGCACGGCGGCGGCGCTCCCCGAGGTGCAGTTCGTCTACGCAGGAGGTGAGCCGCAGCCGGTGCCGTCGCGCACCACGCCGGTGGTGCTGCTCCCCGACGCCCCGCGCCCGCCGTTCAGCAGCGACGGCAAGGCGGTGGCGTGGAACGTGCGCCACCTGCGCGCGCCCGAGGCGTGGGCGATGGGGGCCACCGGCGACGGGGCGGTGGTGGCGGTGCTGGACAACGGCGCGGCCTATGCGCACCCCGACCTGCGCCACAACCTCTGGCGCAACGCGCGCGAGGTCCCCAACAACGGCGCGGACGACGACGGCAACGGCTACGTGGACGATGTGTACGGCTATGACTTCGGCGCGGGCCACCCGGATGTGCGCGACACCAGCAGCGGACGGCAGCATGGCACCTTCACCTCGGGGATCGTGGCGGGAGACGGCAGCGCCGGCACGATCACGGGCGTGGCGCCGCGCGCGCGCGTGATGCTGCTGCGCATCACGGGAGGGAACGTGGACGGCGCGGGGAACCGCCCGGTGGGCGCGGCGCTGGCGTACCAGTACGCGCTGGAGCAGGGCGCGGACATCTTGAGCATGTCGTTCTCCCTGCCGGGGCTGGGGAACCTGCGCGGCTTCTGGCGCATGATGAGCGACCACGCGACGGCGGCGGGGATGCTGCTGGTGGGAGGCGCGGGGAACTTCCGGCAGACGCAGCCGCTGCCGGTGCAGCACCAGTCGCCCAAGGACGTCCCCAGCGTGATCTCGGTGGGCGGCATCGACACGACGAACACACTGGTGTCGTTCAGCAGCATGGGCCCCGCGGAGTGGGGCTCGGTGGCGCTGTACGGCGACCACCCGCTGCCGAACGGCCTCATCAAGCCGGACCTAGTGGCGTACCCCGGGGAAGGGTTCCCGGTGCTCAACGGACCGGAAGGGGGGTACATCAACACGAACGTGGTGCGCATCCGCGGCAATTCGTTCGCCGGCCCGCAGGTGGGCGGCATTGCCGCGATGATCATGGCGCGCCATCCGGCGATGCCGGTGTGGACGGTGCGCGCGATCATCGAGGCCACGGCGCATGACCTGGGGCCGGCGGGGAAGGACAACCAGTTCGGGTGGGGGCGCGCCGACGCGGAAAGGGCGGTTCGGCGCGCGGACGGTCTTCCTGCGGGGGCGGTGCCGCGGCGGTGACGGGTGGTGTCGCACGCTTTACCTGCCTGAGGCTGCGCTGAGGGGCCCGGATCGCTTGATCTCCGACCTTCTACTGCCTGAGGCTTCGCCGAGGGGCCCTGATCGCTTGATCTCCGACCTTCTACTGCCTGAGGCTTCGCCGAGGGGCCCTAGGTTTGAGGGAGAGGTGCGAGGTCTTCGGTACGAAGATGGGGCTTCACCCGATTTGGCATCTACTCTCTCACACCTATGCCTCACACCTAGGGCCCCTCGGCGAAGCCTCAGGCGGTAGGAGCCAGAAG
>JBEIJM010000238.1:0-4424 GCA_040380205.1 Gemmatimonadaceae bacterium | reverse complement strand
GGCGGACCGTGCGCCGGCACGCGCGCCGGCCGTCCCGGCGGGTGCCGCCACGCCGGCTTCGGCGGCCACCCCCCACGCGGCCCCCCTCGCCCCGCCGGGGGTGGGCGCCGCCTGGTGGAGCGTGGCCCGCTTCCAGGGCGCCTCGATGCTGCGGTCGGTGCCGTTCCTGGCCATCACGGCCATCGGCATGGTCAACACCATCATGAACGCCTGGTTCGCGGACCAGTCGGGGATCACCCGCAGCTGGCCCATGAGCTGGCTGGTGGCCGAATCGCTCGTGGGGGGCAACGCCATCATCATGATCGTGCTCCTCACCTTCTACGCCGGCGAGCTGGTGTGGCGCGAGCGGCAGCTGCGGGCCGACCAGGTGATGGACGCGGTGCCCGTGCCCACGGCGTCGGTGCTGCTGGGGAAGTTCGCCGCCATGCTGGGCGTCCTGCTGGCGTACGCCACCGTGGTGATGCTGGCCGGGATGCTGGTGCCCCCCCTCAAGGGGTACCCGGTGGTGGACGTGCCGGTGTTCCTGTGGCACGTGTACGCGCTGGACTTTCCCGGCTGGATCACGATGACGGCGCTGGCCTTCCTCGTGCAGGCCCTGGTGCCCCGCAAGCCCATCGGGCACGTGCTGGTGATCCTCGCGTTCATCGGCAACGCGGCGATGGTGAACCTGGGGTACGATCACCAGCTGCTGCAGCTGGGTCCCTCGGTCACCTTCACCTGGACCGACCTTAACCGGACGGGGGGGGCGGTGCCCCCGCTGGTGGCCTTGCACGGCTACAACCTGTCGTTGGCCGTGCTCCTGCTGGTGGGAGCGCTGCTGGCGTGGCGGCGCGGCACCGTCCCCGCCCCGTGGCGCGCGCGGGTCGCCACCCGGTTCCGCGGCGGCGCGCGCCTTGCCGCGGCGGGCGGGGCGCTGGGGATGGCCGGCTTTGGCGGGGTGTTCTTCTACAACACCAACGTCCTCAACACCTATCGCACGCGCGACACGACGGAGGAGTTGCAGGCCGCGTACGAGCGGCGGTGGCGCCCGCTGGAGGCGCTCCCCTCCCCCACGATCGTCGCCACCAGCCTCGAGGTGGACCTCGCCCCCTCGGCGCTCACCGCCCGCCTGGCCACGCGCTACACCATGGTGAACCGCGCCGCCCGCCCGGTGGACAGCGTGCTGGTGAACGTGGACAGTGACGGCGGCGGGCTGGCCGTCACCCTCGACACGCTGCTGTTCGACCGACCCGCCGCCACGGTGGCCGCCGACACGGTGTTTGGTGTGCGACTGCTGCGGCTGGCCACCCCGCTGCCCCCGGGCGACACGCTGCGCCTGCGCGTGGTGCAGCGGCTGGCCGTGCGCGGGTACCCCAACGATTCCCCCGACCGCGCGCTGGTGCACAACGGCACCTTCCTCAACCGCGACCGGTTCCCCACGCTGGGGTACAACCAGGGGTATGAGCTGGGGAGCGACGAGCTGCGCCGCAAGCACCGGCTGCCCGCGGCGCGCGCGCCCTTGCTGCGCACGGACCCAGCGGCGCTGCGGCAGCAGGATTTCATGCAGGACGCCGACTTCGTGGCCTTCGACGCCACGGTGAGTACCGACCCCGACCAGATCGCCATGGCGCCCGGCTACCTGCAGCGCGAGTGGATGGCCAACGGGCGGCGGTACTTCCGGTACGTGATGGACGCGCCCATCCCCAACTTCTTCTCGGTGCTGTCGGCGCGCTGGACCGTGACGCGCGGCAGCTGGGAGGGGATCCCCATCGAGGTGTACCACCATCCGGCGCACCGCTTCAACGTGGCCCGCTTCATCACGGCCGCGCAGGCGTCGCTGGCGCTGTACAGCCGTGAGTTCGGTCCGTACCAGCACCGGCAGCTGCGCATCCTGGAGTTCCCGCGCTACGCCGGCTTCGCGCAGTCGTTCCCCAACACGGTGCCGTACTCCGAGGGGATCGGCTTCACGGCGCGGGTGGACAGCACCAACGTGGAGGACACCGACCTGCCGTGGTTCGTGACGGCGCACGAGATCGCGCACCAGTGGTTCCCGTACCAGCGCATGGCCGCCAACGCGGAGGGGGCGCAGATGCTGTCGGAAGCGCTCTCCGAGTACGCCGCGCTGGTGGCCACGGCGCGGGAGCACGGGCTGCCCTTCACGCAGAAGTTCCTGCGCTCCGAGCTGGACGGCTACCTGCGCGGGCGCGCCGGCGAGCGGCGCGGCGAGCGCCCCCTCACGCGCGTGTACCAGGAGAGTTACGTCTGGTACCAGAAGGGGTCGCTGGCGCTGTTCGCGCTGCGTGAGCTCATCGGCGAGCCGGCGCTGCACGGCGCGATCCGCGCCTACCTGGACGAGGGGCGCTTCACCGGCCCGCCGTACGCCACCACGCTGGACTTCATGCGGCACCTGACGGCCGCCACGCCGGACAGCCTGCGGTATGCGCTCACCGACTACTTCGACACCATCACGCTGTGGGACGTGCGCGCGGACAGCGTCACCAGCCGCAAGCGCCCGGACGGGCGGTACGACGTGACGGTGGTGGCCACGGCGCAGAAGTTCCGCGCCGACTCGCTGGGGAACGAGACGGCCGTCCCCATGGCCGACTACGTGGACGTGGGGGTGTTCGACACCCCGGCCCCCGGGGCCCGGCTGGGGGCGCCGCTGGCGATCCGCCGGGTGAAGGTCACCACCGGCACCTCGCGGCACACCTTCGTGGTCACCAGGCCGCCGGCTCGCGCCGGGATCGATCCGTACACCCTGCTCATCGACCGCAACCCCGGGGACAACATGCGCGACGTGAAGGGGTAGCGCGCAACGGGTGGGGGACCGGCGCGCGGTTAACACCGGGGGGCGGATCGCGTCCAACCCGCCATGCCTGTCCGCATCCCCCGCCTCCGAGCGATGCCGCTCTCGGCGCTGTCGCTCCGCGCGCCGCTGCTTGCGGCACTGCTGCTCCGGGGGCTGGCCGCCTGCGCCAGCCCCGACGCTCCCGCCCCCACCACCCCCGCCGCCCCCCCGCCCGGCGGCGGCGGGGGCACCACGCCCCCGGTGGGGACCACCCGTCCCAACGTGGTGGTCATCCTGGGCGAGGCGCAGGGGTGGACCAGCAGCTCGGTGCCCATGGACCCGGCGCTCCCGGCGTCGCGTCAGGCGCAGCTCAAGACCCCCGGATTGGAGCGGATCGCGGCCGAGGGGATGCGCTTCACCCAGTTCTACGCCCCGTCCCCGCGGTGCACCCCGTCGCGCGCCGCCTTCTTCAGCGGCCGCAGCCCCGCGGCGCTGCAGATGACCTTCGTGGGGATCGGAAACGATGAGACGAACGTCACCGGCGCGCTCATCCCCCCGGCCAACGTCAACGAACTCCCGACGGCCCTCCCCACGGTGGCCTCGCTCCTCCGGACCGCCGGCTACGCCACCGCGCACTACGGCAAGTGGCACGTGGGGCGCACCAATCCCTCGGCGTACGGCTTCGACGACTCCGACGGCCCCACCAGCAACGGCGGGCCGCTGAACGTCGCCAGCCCCAACCCCGTCCAGTCCTATGGGATCACCGACCGCGCCGTGGCCTTCATGCGGCAGCAGGTCCAGGCGGGGAAGCCCTTCTACGTGCAGCTGTCGCACTACGCCGGCAAGGCGGCGGTGGATGTGCGTCCCGAGACCTGGGCGGCCGCCAAGGCGCAGATGGTGGGGCAGAACGACAACACCGTGGGGATCGCCGCCGCCACGCTGGAGATGGACAACACCATCCGGCTGCTGCAGGCCGCGCTGGATTCCCTCGGGGTGAGCCGCACCACCTACGTCCTCTTCTGGTCCGACCACGGCCAGCAGAGCACCACGTACAACGCGCCGCTCTCCTTCGGGAAGGGGACCGTGTGGGAGGGCGGCGTGCGCATCCCGTTCCTGATTTCCGGTCCCGGGATTCCGGCGGGGAGCCATTCGCGGGTACCGGCCAGCGCCACCGACCTCATGCCCACCATCCTGGACCTGGTGGGGGCACCGGTGAGCCCCGGCATCACGGGCATCGAGGGGGGAAGCCTCAAGGCGGTGCTGCAGGGGGGCGGCACGGGGACGGTGGCCCGCCGGTTCGCCGACTTCGTGGTGCACTTTCCGCATTACGACTTTGACGCCATCGGCCCCGCCTCCACGATCCTGTCGGGGAGCTACAAGCTCATCCGGTCGTACGAGGACGACGCGCGGCGGCTCTACGACCTCTCCGCCGACCTGGCCGAGCGGAACGACCTGGCGCGCGCGATGCCCGCCAAGGTGACGGAGCTGGACCAGAAGCTCACCGCGTACCTCACGGCGGTGGGGGCGCAGCTCCCGCGCCGCCCATGAGGCGCGGGGCGCCCTCGGCGCGGCGGCGGCGGGCGCTCCTGCTGCTGGCGCTGGCCGCCGGCTGCCGCGAGGGGGGGCGTCCCGCCGCCCCGCTCCCGCCGCCCCCGGC
>JBEIJM010000237.1:0-4457 GCA_040380205.1 Gemmatimonadaceae bacterium | reverse complement strand
CTGACCTCCGCGCGTGGCAGGCCGAGGTGCTGGGGACGGGGTTCATCAAGGCGCTGCACGGCAGCGTCCCCTCGGACTCCCCGTACAAGGGCGACTGACGGCGGGCCGTCCGCTGGGGTGACGCCCGCCCTTGGGCGCCCCCGCGGGGCTGCGGGCCTACGGCGGGGCGTTGGCGGGAGTGTGGCGTTGGCGCCGCACCGGGGTCCGGCGGACGTGGTGCCCGCGCCACACGTTGTCCCGCGGCGGGCGCCGGCTCGGCCCCGCGCCACGGGGTAATGGGCAGGAAAACCCGGGTGGCGTGGGTGCCGAGCACGACGGCACGGCCTGTGCAGTGTGAGGGCCCGTCGGGGGCGATGTCGCTGCCGATCTCCTGCCCCGATCGCCCCGTTTCGCCCCGCCTCGCGATCACCATGCCCCTTGCCAACCGTCCCGCGTTGGTCCGATTCGCCCTGATGGCGCTGCTGGTGGCTGCCGTGGATCTGGCCAGCAAGCAGGCCGCGACGCTGCTGGTGGGGCCCAAGGCCGTCGTGTCCGTGACCGAGCAGCTGACGCTGCTGCTGGTGTACAACACGGGGAACGCCGGCGGCGGCAGCATGGGGCCGTACACCTGGCATGTGAACGTGGCCGTGACCGCGCTGGCGCTGGCGCTCATGGCTGCCGTGGTCCCGCACCTGGCGGCGGTGGACCGCCGCGCCACCTGGGCGCTGGGGACGGTGGGGGGCGGCGCACTGGGGAACCTGGCCAGCCTGCTCTTCGGTCCCCCCGGGGTGGCGGACTTCCTGGGGTTCCACCTCCCCGGCGGATCGCTGCTGGTGGCCAACGTCGCCGACCTGGCGCTCTGGCTGGGCGCTGCCGCGCTGCTGCCGGTGGCGTGGACCATTGTGCGGGTGCTGCGGGATGATCCCCGCCCCCTGCTCCAGGTGCCGGCCCCCGCCCCCCTTCAGAACCCCATGTAGGCGCGCACCCGGGGCTCAATCCGCTCCGGGGTCCAGGGGGGGCTCCACACCAGGTTCATCGTCACCGTCCCCACCCCCGGGATGGTGCGCAGCTGCTGCTCCGCCTCCCCCATGATCTCGGGCCCCGACGGGCACCCCGGCGAGGTGAGGCTCATGTCCACGGTGATGGCGTCCCCGTCGGCGCGGATCTCGTAGATGAGCCCGAGGTCCACGATGTTGAGGTTGAGCTCGGGGTCCTTCACGCGGCGCAGCACCAGTCGGGCCTGGTCGGCCAGAAGGGAGGTCTCCGCCGGGGCGTCGGTGGCCTCGGTGGGCGCCGAGGGCGTGGCGTCGGCACCGGTCGGCGGGGCGACGCCGGGGGGCGTCTCCGGATCAAGGGGATGGGTCGCGTCCATCCGGGAAAGCTAATCCAGCCCCGCCGCGGGGCGCATTCGTGGTCAGCCGGTCGCCGTGCCCTTCTTGCGGGCGCTGGTGGCGGCCGACACGGTCTTCTTCGGCGTTTTGGACGCGGCCTGTGCGGCGGTCTTCCTGGTGGTCGCCTTCTTCACGGTCGCCTTCTTCACGGTCGCCTTCTTCACCGTCGCCTTCTTCACGACGGCCCCCTTGGCTGGTGCCTTCGCGGTCGAGGGCTTCGCGGTGGCGGCCTTCGAGGAGGCCTTGCCCTTGGGGGGCGCCTTCCGCGATGCCGCGCTCTTGGCCGATGCCGCCTTGGAGGCGGACGACGCGCGGCGCGCACTGCGGCGGCCGCGCGCGCTGCGCAGCGGACGGTTCCAGTCGCGCGCCGACTCGAACCGGAACGCCGCCGGCATCGCCGGCACCCCGCCCGGGGCGTCGATCACCGCCAGCACCGCCGCGTCGGCCACGTCGTTGCGCACGTCGGCAATCACCCGCGAGGGGCGCCGCACGCGGGCGGCGTGCACGCGGTTGGTGAGGAGCACCACGAACAGGTCGCGCTCGGGGTCGATCCACAGCGAGGTGCCGGTGAAGCCGGTGTGCCCGAAGGCGCGCGGCGACATCTGCGTGCCGCACCCGGCCAGCCCGTCACAGGTGTCCCACCCCAGGGCGCGGCGCCCCGCGGTGCGCCGCGTGAACAGCGCCACCGTGGAATCGGCCACGATCCGCACCGCCCCCAGGCGTCCCCCCTCCAGCAGCATCTGCGCGAACACCGCCAGGTCGGCTGCCGTGCCGAACAGCCCGGCGTGCCCGGCCACGCCCCCCAGCATGAACGCGTTCTCGTCGTGCACCTCCCCCCGCAGCGGATAGCCGCGCGGCGGGGCCACCTCGGTGGGCGCCGTGCGCGCCCGCCAGCCGTCGGGGACGCCAAAGCGGGTGTGCCCCATCCCCAGCGGCGTGAACACGCGACGCGTCACGAACTGATCCAGCGGCTCGCCGCTGGCCGCCTCGATGATGAACCCCAGCAGGTCGGCACCCAGGTCGGAGTACTCGTAGCACCGCCCCGGCGCGCAGCGGATGGGCGCCGCCAGCACCGCCGCGCGCGCGTCGGCCGGCGTGGTCACCCGCTTCCACAGCTCCAGCCCGGCGGGGAGCCCGGCGCGGTGCGTGAGCAGGTGCTGCACCGTCACCTGGTCGCGCAGCCCCCCGGTGTACTCGGGCAGGTAGCGCGACACCGGCGCGTCCAGCGCCACCTTCCCCTCGTCGAACAGCACCATGAGCGCCGTGGTGGTGGCCACCACCTTGGTGAGCGAGGCGAGGTCGTAGACGGTCTCGTCCACGTCCACGCGCGCGTCGGCGCGCCAATCCAGCGTGCCCACTCCCTTGGCCACGGCGGCACGCCCGCGCCGTCCCACGATGACCGCCGCCCCCGGGAACCCGCCAGCGGTCACGCCGCGCGTGAGCACCCGGTCGATGACCGCCAGGCGCGCCGCCGACATCCCCACGGCGGCCGGCGCCGCGGCCGGCACGCGCGGGCGCTCGGGGTCCGGGTCTGGACGGGGGGGCACCGGCGCCACGGCCAGGTGCCACGGGAGGAGGAGGGCGGGAAACGGGAGCATGACAGAGAGTCCTGCGGGGGGACGCAGCGGGGGGTGGGAGGTCACGCCCCCGCTCCCGGGGGGCGCTATGGCGGTCGGGGATTCCCCGCCCCCGCCTCTCCCCCCACTATGCACCAGCCGGCGCCATCGCGCCACAGGGGAGGCCACTGCCTCCCGTGCGGCAGGACGGCACGGCAGGAAACCTCCCATCGCAAGTTGGTGTCCAACCGCACGTGAGCCCTTCGCCCCACGACCCCTTCCCCGCTCCGGTGGACGACCCGGTGACCGACGCGGCCCTGGTGCGCCGCGCCATCGCCGGTGACGAACCGGCGATGCGCCTGTTGTGGCACCGCCACGCGGCGCAGGTGGACGCCGTGGTGCGCCGGCTGGCCGGAGATCCCGACCTGGCGCAGGACATCGCGCAGGAGGTGTGGATCCAGCTGTTCCGCGCCCTCCCCAGCTGGCGCGGGGAGGCCTCGCTGCGCACCTGGATCCACCGGTTGGCGGTCAACCGCACGCTGAACGCGCTGCGCGGCGTGCGGCGCCGCGAGGCGGGGGTGCAGCCGTTGCTGGAGGAGACGGTGGCGGTGCCGGGGGACGATGCCGACCGACGGCTGCTGGCCGAGACGATCGAGGGGGCGGTGCAACGCCTCCCGGCGGGGGCGCGGACCGTGTTCGTGCTGCACGACGTGGAGGGGTACACCCACGAGGAGATTGCCACGTCGCTGGGGATCACCGCGGGCGGCTCCAAGTCGCAGCTGTTCAAGGCCCGGGCGCGGTTGCGGCGCCTGCTGGCCCCGCTGATGGACCCGGCGTCGCCAACCGAAGGGGAGGGGCGTGCCGATGCGGCGTCCTGATCGACCGGTGGGGGAGCACCTGGCGCCCGACCGGCTGGCGGCGTGCCAGGCGGGGCAGGGGACGCTGCCGGAGCTGGCGCACCTGCGGCGGTGTGCGGGGTGCCAGGGGGAGGTGGCGGCCATCGGCCGCGTGGTGGGGCTGACGGAGGCGTGGCGTGCCGCGCCGGCGCCGCTGCCGGAGGCGCCGCCGCTGGTGCATTGGGAGGCGCTGGCGCCGCGGCTGCGCGCCGAGGGGCTGCTGCGGGACCCGGCGCCGACACTGGCGCCCGGGGCTGGGCGGGGGGCGGGGCGCCATGGGGCGCCCGGCGTGCCGCGGCGGCTGGCCCGCGGGATGGCGCTGCTGGTGGGGGTGGCGGCCGCGGCGGTGCTGCTGGTGCGCGGCGGGGGAGGGGACGTGGGCCTTCGCGGTGCCGCTGGTGCCGCTGGTGCCGCTGGTGTCGCTGGTGCCGCTGGTGCCGCTGGTGCCGCTGGTGTCGCTGGTGCCGCTGGTGCCGCCGATGGTGTCGGGGCGGTGATCCCGGCCGCGCCGGAGGCGCGCCGCATGGGGGCGGCCGCCCGGGGGGCTGGGGCGGGCGGGCCGTGGGCGGGGGATCCGGCGGTGTTTGGGGGGGACGCCGCGCCGACGGACCCGTTGCCGCGCACGCGGGCGCGGG
>JBEIJM010000236.1:0-4466 GCA_040380205.1 Gemmatimonadaceae bacterium | reverse complement strand
GCTGGGGGTGGTGCTGCTGGGGAGCGTGTCGCTGGCGCGGTTGCCGGTGTCGCTGCTCCCCGACGTGGCGCTCCCCGTGCTGACCATTCGCACCGCCTACCCCGACGCCGCCGCCAGCGAGGTGTCCCGCTTCGTGGCCGAGCCGGTGGAGGAGGCCGTGGCGGCCACGCCGGGGCTCGTCGAGGTGCGCAGCGTCAGCCGCAACGACGAGGCCACCACCACGCTCCGCTTCGCGTGGGGGACCGACATGCGCACCACCGTGCTGGCGGTGCGCGAGCGCCTCGACGCGGCGCGCGGCACGCTCCCCGAGCGCGCGCAGCGCCCGGTGCTGCTCACCAGCGACCCCGGGGAGCGCCCCATTGCGGTGCTGGCGCTGCGCGGGGACGCGGCGGGGGCTCCTGGCGCGGGCGCCCCGGTCGGTGAGGGGGCGCTGCGGGCGCTGGCGCGCACCGCGCTGGAGGTGCACGCGCGCCGCCTCGAGCAGATCGCCGGCGTGGCCAGCGTGGCCGTGGTGGGCGCCCCCGAGGACGAGGTGCGCGTGGACCTCGATCCGGCGCGGCTGCGCGCGCTGGGGCTCACGCCGGACGACGTCGCCACCGCCATCCGCACCGAGAACGCGCTGGGGGTGGGGGGCACCGTGCGGCGCGGCCAGTTCCGCTTTTCGGTGCGCGCCTTCACCGAGTTCCGCACCCCCGCCGAGGTGCTGGCCACGCCGCTGGGGGCGCCGGGGAGCGGCGTCACGCTGCGCGACGTGGGGACCGTGACGCTGGGGATCGCCGACCCGCGCACCCGCACCACGCTGGACGGCACCCCGGCGGTGGGGCTGGTGGTGTACAAGGACGCCGGCGCCAACACCGTGGCGGTGACCCGCGCCATGATGGAGGCGGTGGCGACGTTGCAGCGGGAGTTCCCCGCCATCCGCCCCGCGGTGGTGGCCGCGCAGGCGGACTTCGTGGTGGACGCGCTGGGGAACCTGGGGCAGGAAATCGTCGCCGGCGGGGTGCTGTCGCTGCTGGTGATCCTGCTGTTCCTGCGCGACTGGCGGATGGCGCTGGCCATCGGCCTGGTGGTGCCGCTGTCGGTGCTGGTGGCGCTGGTGGCGCTGCAGGGGCTGGGGGTCACGGTGAACGTGCTCTCGCTGGGCGGGCTGGCGCTGGGCACCGGGCTCCTGGTGGACACGGCGATTGTCGTGGCGGAGTCGGTGGGACGCCGGCACGCGGCGGGGGAGCCGCTGCGGCAGGCCGCCGTGGCCGGCACGGAGGAGGTGGCGGCCCCGCTGTTCGCCGGGACGCTCACCACGGTGCTGGTGTTCGGCCCCATCGTGTTCGTGCAGGGGCTGGCGGCGGCGCTGTTCCGCGACCTGTCGCTGAGCGTGGTGGCCACGGTGGCGGCGTCGCTGCTGCTGTCGCTCACGCTCATGCCCGTGCTCATCGCGGGGCGTCGCCGGGGGGGGGCGCCCGTCGTGCCGGCCCCCGTCCCGCCCGCCCCGGCCTCCGGAATCGGCGCGTGGCTGGACGCCGTGGGGGCGCGGCTGGTGCACGCGTACGAGCGCGGTGTGACCTGGTCGCTGGCGCACCCCGGCGCGGTGTTCACCGCCGCCGCGCTGGTGGTGGCGCTCACCGCGGCGCTGCTGGTGCGGCTCCCCAAGGAGGTGCTCCCGCGCGTGGACGACGGCGTGCTGGTGGCGCAGCTGCAGCTCCCCGAGGGCACGGCGCTGGAGGCCACCGCGGCGCAGGTGGCACGCGTGCAGGGGGCGGCGGCGGCGCTCGGGGCCCGCGGGGTGTACGCGCGCATCGGCCAGGCCACCAACGAGGAGGTGCTGGCGGGGGAATCGCCCGGGTCCAGCGCCACCGCGCAGCTGCTCATCCCCGTCCCGCCCGGCGGCGACGGCGGGGCGCTGGCCGCGCGGCTGCGGGCGCGCCTCCCCGACTTGGCCACCGGCGCCCTGGCGCTGGAGGTGGCGGGGCAGTCGGAGTTCGGGGCGCTGCTGGGGCGCGCCGGGCGCGCCGTGCGGGTGGAGCTGTCGTCGGCCACCGCCGAGGCGGCGCGTCCGTGGGCCGATTCGGTGCGCGGCGTGTTGCGGGCCCTCCCCGATCTCGCCGATGTGCGTGAGGCCTATGCCGCCGACCAGCCGGTGGTGGAGGTGGCGCTGGAACGCGGGCGCCTGGCGGAGCGCGGGATCCCCCCGGCGCAGGTGGCCGCGGCGCTGGCCGGCGCGTTGGGCGGGGTGGCCGCCAGCGACCTGCGCGAGACCGACCGTCGCACCCCCATCCGCGTGCGCTACGCGGGGGGCGCCAACGAGGAGCTGGCCACCGCGCTGGGCACCCTCGTGCGCGGCGTCCCGGTGGGGGAGCTGGTGCGCGTGCGCGAGGGGCGCGCGCCGCTGGAGGTGGTGCGGGTGGGGCAGCGCCCCGTCACCATCGTGGAGGGGATCGTCGAGGCGGGGGGCACCGCCCGGGCCACCGAGGCGGTGCGCGCCGCCGTCGCCGCCCTCCCGCTCCCGCCGGGGGTCACCGCCACCGTGGCCGGCGCCGACACCGAGCGGGCCCGCACCAGCGACGAGCTGACGCTGGTGGCGGTCCTGGCCGCCGCGCTGGTGTTCCTCGTGCTGGCCGGCGAGTTCGCCAGCTTCACCATCCCCATGGTGGTCATGCTCACCGTCCCCCTCGCGGGGGCGGGGGCGGTGCTGGGGCTGTGGCTCACGGGACAGTCGCTCAACGCGGTCTCGCTCATCGGCATCGTGGTCATGATCGGCATGGCCGACAACGAGGCGGTGGTCAAGCTCGACGCCATCCGGGCCTTCCGCGAGGCGGGGCACCCGGTGGACGAGGCGGTGCGGCTGGGCGGGGCGCAGCGCCTCCGGGCGGTGGCGATGACCTCCATCACCACCGTCACCGGGGTGCTCCCGCTGGTGTTCGGCTGGGGGAGCGGCGGCGCGCTCTACCAGCCGCTCGCGGCCGGCATCATCGGCGGCAGCGTCTCGGCGCTGCTGGTGACCTTCTTCCTGCTCCCCACGGCGTACGCCGTGCTGGAGCGGTGGCAGGAGCGGCGGCTGGAGCGGCGGCTGGAGCGGCGGCGGACGCCGCAGCCCCGGGGCGCGGCGCCCGCCCGCCCTGCCAGCGGGGAGCCCGTCGGGTGATTGGCTGGATCGTGCGCCGGCCGTCGGTGGCGTGGGCCGCCGCCATGGCGGTGCTGCTGGGGGGCGTGATGGCCTTCGGGCGGTTGCCGCTGGCCACCCGCACCACGGTGGAGCTCCCGCGGCTGTCGGTGTCGGCCAGCTGGCCCGGCGCGGCGCCGGAGGCGATCGAAGCGGCGGTCACCAGCCCCATTGAGGCCGCGGTGCAAGGGGTGCGCGGGGTGCGCCGCGTGTCCAGCGTGTCTGCGGACGACCAGGCGTCGCTCACGGTGGAGCTGGAGGCGCGGGCCGACGTGCAGCTGGCGCGCCTGGCCATCCTGGAACGGCTGGAGCTGCTGCAGGACGAGCTGCCGCCGGGGGTGTCGCCGCCGTCGGTCTCCAACTTCGTCCCCGAGGGGCTGGAGGAAGCCCCGCTGCTGGCGCTGCTGCTCACCGGCCCGTACACCAGCGGGGCCCTGCAGCAGCTGCTGGAGGAGCGGGTGCGCCCGCGGCTGGCGGCGGTTCCGGGGGTGGCCGGCGTGTCGGTGCGCGGCGGGGCCTCGCGCGGCGTGGCGGTGACGTACGACGCGGCTCGGCTGCGGGCGCTGGGGATCGCGCCGCAGCGCCTCACCGAGGCGCTGGCCTCGGCGCGGCTGGTGCAGGCGCTGGGGGTGGAGCCGCGCGGTGGGACCGAGCGCCGCGTGGTGCTGCGCGATGTGCCCGGCTCGCTGGCGGCGCTGGAGGCGCTCCCGGTGCGGGCCCCGTCGGGGCGCGTCTTCGCGCTGGGGGCGCTGGCCACGGTCCGCGGGGAGGAGGACGCGCGCGGCCGCTTCTTCCGCGTGGACGGCCAGCCGGCGGTGGCGGTGGAGGTCACGCGTCATCCAGGGGCCGATGCCATCCAGACCGCCGCGGCCGTGCGCGCACTCGTGCCGCTGCTGCAGCAGGCCCTGCCCCCCGCGGCGGCGCTGCGCGTGGTGGGCGACGAAAGCGAACCGCTGCAGGAGGAACTGGCGCAGTTGGCCCAACGCGGGGCGCTGGCCTTTGGCGCCGTGCTGGCGGTGCTGCTGGTGGCGCTGCGTCGCTGGCGCGCGGTGGCGCTGGTGATGGGGACCACGGCGGTGGCGATCGCCGGCACGGCCCTGTCGCTGTACGTGCTCACGATCCCCGCCAACCTGCTCACCCTGGCCGGGCTGGGGATGGGGGTGGGAATCCTGGTGCAGAACGCGCTGGTGGTGGTGCAGGGGGTTGCGGCCGTGCGCGACTCCGGCGCGGCAGGTGCGTCCGGGGACGCGGGCGCCGATGGCCGGGCGCGGACCGCCGCCGCGCGCCGATTGGTGCCGGCCGTGCTGGG
>JBEIJM010000235.1:0-4476 GCA_040380205.1 Gemmatimonadaceae bacterium | reverse complement strand
GGCGTTAGGCGTCAGACCACCACCATGCACGGACGGAGCATGCGCACACCCGCTGCAAACCCGACCCTCCGCCCCCCGCAGACCACGCGATGAGCACAGCCGAGCATGCAGCGGTGCGGGTGCCGACGCCGGCGCTCGGCGATGCCGAGGGGTGGCGCGCATTCAGTGCCGCCATCGCGGCGCGCGTCGGCACGCGCGATCCGCTGGATATCCTGTCGGAAACGGTGCCCCGCCTTGAGGCTACGCTGCGAGGCCGGGCGCTCGCCGAGCTGCAGCGCCCGGAGGCGCCGGGCCGTTGGTCCGTCGCGGCGGTGATCGAACACCTCGCCGACGCCGAGCTCGTGTTTGGGTTTCGGGTCCGGCAGGTCCTGACGCAAGAGGCGCCGCCGCTGGCCAGCTTTGACCAGGAAGCCTGGGCCACCGTCGGCCGGTATGCGGAGAGCGAGGCACACCAAGCGTTCGCGCTCTTCGCGGCACTGCGCGCACGGCACCTCGCGCTGTACGGTCGGCTCACGGCGGCGGAGTGGGAGCGGGTGGGGATGCACGGCGATCGCGGTGCCGAATCACTGCGCACGATGATCCGCATCATTGCTGGCCACGATCTCGCGCATTGTGCACAGGTCGAGCGCATACTGAATGTGCCGACAGACGCCTAACCTTGCGTTGCTGCTCACAGCGCGACGTCGGTAGCGCGCTTCGCGCGGGTCGTGTCGATAGCGCTGCAGCAGAAGCAAACGTTAGACCGACCGGGACGCTACAGCTTCAACCGAATCAGTCGCGCACGCATCCACGTGGCCATCGCCGCTTCGGTGAGTGAGCCGGCCGCCAGCGCCGTCATCACCTGCACCACCTCCGCTTCCGTCGCGTCGAGGTCCTTGCCGTTCAAGCCGAGGAAGATCATCGCCGCGAGGAACGCGGCCCGCTTGTTGCCATCGTTGAACGGGTGTGCCTTCGCGAGCCCGACCGCGTAGGCGGCCGCCAGCGTCGCGAGGTCGGAATCCGGCTCATCGTGGTGCCGCTGCTGCGGGCGCGCCAAGGCGGCCTCCAGCGCGTGCTCGTCCCGAATGCCCGGGAGGCCGCCGTGCTCGCGCAACTGGTCCAGGTGCGCGGCGTCCAGCACCAGCCGCGGCACCCAGCGAGGCGACGGCATCGGCTACTTCGCCAGTTCGCGCAGCGCGTTCCGGAACTTCTTCGCCGCGTGCGCCGCCACCGCGAGGCCCGCCTCGACGTCCGGATCGTAAGGCGTCAGCAGAATGCCCCGGTCCGTCTCCACGGCCAACACGCGGTCGCCCGCCGCCAGGCGCAGGCGCTCGGCCATGTCCTTCGGGATCGTGGCGCCGATCGAGCCGCCGACCTGTCGCAGGGTGAGTTCGCGAACCATTCCAGCCTCCGTAGCACGGGTATGCTACAAATGTAGCACATCGGTGCTACCGTGCAAGGGTACGCGCGCCATCACGCCGCATGCTGCCGACAGGTGCCCTGGGTGGCGCGGGCTGTGCCGGCGCATTCTATTGCGGCCCCTGCAGCAGAAGCCCGCGTCCAGCGGGGAACGCTCACCCCGGCGCCAGCTCCGTCCCCCACAGCCACGGTATAGTGTCCGCCTCCGCAGGGAGCGCCTGCATTCCAAGACTCGTTAGACCGCGAAGCGAACTCCTTTCCAGCCGCGAAGCTTTTGCATGGTCGCGTACCGCAAGTGCCTCAGTGTCGGCGCCCGGCGCCGCCCGCCCCAATGCGTACGCCGATTTGTCCCGTCGTCATCGGCGACCATGACGTGCGACCGCTTGGCGCGCCTCCCGCGACGGGTACCACGTTCAACGTGAGCCGAGTCCAGTGCGTCGCCGCCGAGAGCACGATCCAGCGAAAGAAGACCAACGATGCCTGCCCGCCGACGTGCGGCATCACGCCACGGTGGTCGTCTGCCGCGCCCTGCGTGAACCCCCGACGGCCCCTGATCACGCCACCCAGCACCACGCCCTCGAACTGCACCGGGCCGCCCTGCACGCGGGCCCCGACGCCCAGTCCGAGGCGGGTCGCTCCATCGAGCTGGAGGCCACCGACGGCCGTGCCCCTCGCCGGATCAATCGGAATGCAGGCCACGTCCCCCCCGCCCGATCCCGTAAAGTGATCGACCGAGAGCTGCGGGAAGAGTTGGCGGCGACCCTGCACGTCGACGCCAAGGGCGATGCTCGCGTGTCCACAGTTGACCTGATAGGCGTCGTCCGGGGCCGCGATGCCAAGGCGGGCCGTCACCTGGGCGCCCCGAGATTGCGCCGCCACCGGCGCGGCCCAGAGGACCAATGCGACGACCGCGATGCACGCCGTCGCGACGTGCTCCCGCTGGCGAGCCCTACCGGGCAACACGCCCGCGCTGGCCGTTGGTAGCTCGGGGGAAATGGTGGTCGCCATCTGGGGTTTGCGGCTCGCGAAAGAGAGTGAGATAGGCTGCGTCGAGGATAGCTACCCGGTGCGGTATCCGCCGGTTCCGACGAAGCCCGCGTGGAATGGACCCGCGACCCCCCGCGATCGTGAGCCGCGTTACCATTGCAAGCCAACACGTGCCATCGGTTCGCACGGTCGGGTTGTCCGATCGATTCCCTTGAAGGGCCCTGCATGAGAACGCGAGCGCTACACCGCTGGACGAACCTTGCGCACCTTGGGATCGTGGGACGGCACCGGGCCGCAACTCGGATTGTCGCCCACCGCCGGTGGATCGCGCGCCCTTGCGTCGGTGTATATACACCTGTAGTCTTTAGGGGTGACCTTCGACTGGGATCCCGCCAAGAGTGACCAGAACCTGGAGGTGCGCGGGTTTGACTTCGCCTTCGCGGCGCTGGTGTTCGCCGGGCCCTACGTCGAGTTCGACGACACCCGGCGCGACTACGGCGAACGGCGGATCGTGGCGCTGGGCCTTGCCGACGGGATCCCGCTCACGGTGGTCTTCACCGATCGGCTCGCGCCCACCGGCGCGGTGGTCCGTCGCGTGATCAGTGCCCGACTCAGCAACCGCAAGGAGCGTCGCCGTTATGCCGAAAGCCTCGAAGCCATCCGCCCCGAAGACGACCGCTCGTAAGCGCGCGGCGCTTCCGCTGGCGCCAACCCAGGGGCGCGCCGATCTCGCGCGGCTGCGTCGTACCAGCGAGGCCGAGATCGCGCGCACGGCGCCCGCCGAGCTGCGCGACATCCCGGACGACTTCTGGCAGGGCGCGCGCGTGGTGACGCCGGTGGCGAAGGAAGCGATCTCCATTCGCCTCGATCAGGATGTCATTGCGTGGTTCCGCGCGAGTGGCCCTCGCTATCAGTCACGGATCAATGCGGTCCTCCGCAGCTATGTGGAGCAGGTCACGGCGCCGGGGCGCCCCGCGAAGTCGAAGCGAGCGGTATAACCTTGCGTTGCCCTTGACAGGGGCGCTGTGGAGGGCTCCCTGTTCGCTGCGCTCACCGGTCGCCATTGGTTGAAAGCACCTTCAGCCGAAGCCCGCGTCCCGCGGGCAACGCTCACCCCGGCGCCAGCTCCGTCCCCCACAGCCGCCGCCCCGTCACGTCCCACAGCGCCGCCGTGAGCGCCCGCGTGCGCGGGTCGATGTCCAGCGTGCCGTAGAACTGCAGGTTGTCGCTGGGGGGGCGGTTGGGCTTGGGGGCGGGGCTGGCAAAGCGCACCTCGGGGCCGAAGGTGCCGTCCAGCGCGTTGGGGCCGAAGGTGCCAGCGTGCATCGGCCCCGCCACGAACTCCCAGAAGGGGTCGAAGTCGGTGAACGCCGCGCGCGCGGGGCTGTAGTGGTGCGCGGCGCAGTAGTGCACGTCGGCGGTCACCCACACCACGTTCTTCACGCCGCCCTGCTTGAGCCCGCGCAGCAGCGCGGCCACCTCGTGCTCGCGCCCCAGCGGCGCGCCGTCGTCGGCGTTGGCGACGCCCTCGAAGTTGGGCTCGCCGTTGCGCCGCCGGTCGGGGACCACCAACCCCACGGGCATGTCGCACGCCACCACCTTCCAGGTGGCGCGGCTGGCCGTGAGCGCCGCGCCCAGCCACGCCAGCTGCGTGGCGCCGAAGATCGCGCCCCCGGGCGCCCCCGCCGGCTGCCGGTTGTTCGAGTTGGCGTCGCGGTAGCTGCGCAGGTCCACCACGAACACGTCCAGCAGCGGCCCGTGCGAGAACGACCGGTACACGCGATTGGGCTCCGCGGGGTGGCGTCGGATGGGGAGGAACTCGAACAGCGCCTGCCGCGCCCGCTCGGCCAGCACGCGCACCTGCTTCTCCGTATACCGCGCGTCCCGCTCCATGGTGAGCTCCCAGAACCAGTTGTCCACGACCTCGTGGTCGTCCCACTGCGCCACCACGGGGACGCTGGCCCCGAAGGCCCGCGCGTGCGGGTCCAGCTGGTTGTAGGCGAAGTTCCCGCGGAAGTCGTCCAGGCTCTGCGCCGGGCGGCTCTTGGCCTCGGTCACCAGGTTGCGCCACACCGTGCCGTCGTCCAGCGG
>JBEIJM010000234.1:0-4494 GCA_040380205.1 Gemmatimonadaceae bacterium | reverse complement strand
GGGCAGCTTGGGGATCCAGCTGGTGGGCCCGGACAGCGCGCTGGCTCTGATGGCGGAGGCGCGCCTCGCCTGGCGCGCCGAGGCGCCCGATCCCGTGGTGGCACCGCTGGCGCAGGCGGTGGCGCTGCTGCGGCAGGCGCGCGAGGCGCTGGAGGGGGCGCATGGCGGCCAGCCCCCCGCGCGGCTGCGGCACGCGTATAGCAGCACCCCTGCGCGCCGGGACGGCGCGCGGGTGGACCAGACGGTGGCGGCGGCGCACGACGCGCTGGCCCTTACCGAGGCGCGCGCCGAGCGGGCGCTGCGGTTGGCGGCCGGCGTGGCGGTGGAGGCCATTGCGCCGCGGCTGCTGTTTCCGGTGCGCGACCCTGCCAGGTCGGGGGTGAACGACTCGCTCCCGGTGGAGGTGACGGTGTTCAACCGCGGAGGCGCGCCCGTGCGGGTGCTGACGGCACGCGCGGTGGGAGGTGGTCCGGACGGGCGTGCGGCCGACGGGTGGGCGGCCGACGCGCCCCGGTGGCTGGCTCCCGACAGCAGCGCCCGCTTAGGGGTGTGGGTGGTGGCGCGTGCCAGCACCACTCCGTGGTGGCGCGCCGAGGGGCGCGCGGGCGACTGGTTCAGGGCGCCGGTGGACGCGCGGGACGAGATGACGCACGAAGCGGGGGTGGCGCCGGCGGCGCAGGTGGCGGTGGAGGTGGGTGGCGTCCCCGTGAGGGTGGACGCCCCGGTGGTGTACCGCACCGCGGATCCGGTGAAGGGGGACCTGCAGCTGCCGGTGGCGGCGGTGCCCGGGATCACCGTGGGGATGGACGGGCCGGTGGCCTACCTGCGCGCGGGGGTGCCGGTGCGCCGCGCGGTGCGCGTGCGCGTGCAGAGCGCCTACCCCGACTCGGCGCGCGTGCTGGTGAAGCTGCTGCTGCCGCGCGGGCTCGTGGCCGATTCGGTGGAGCGGTGGCGCACGCTGCGCGCGGGAGGCGGCGCCGAGCTCACCTTTCTGGTGCGCGGCGCGCTCCCCGCGGGGGCGCACCCGGTGGCGGCGGTGGCGTACCACGAGGGGACGGCCAGCGTGGTGGGGTACGGCACGGTGGCCTACGACCACATCACCCCGCAGCGGCTGTACGGGCGCGCGATGCTGACGCTGTCGGCGGTGCCGGTGGTGCGGCCGGCGGGGGCGCAGGTGGGGTATGTGCTGGGCACCGCCGACGGCGGGGCGGAGGCGCTGCGCCAGCTGGACATCCCGGTGACGCAGCTGGACCCGGACGCGCTGGCCACGACGGAGCTGTCGCGCTTTACGACCCTCGTGCTGGGGCCGCGCGCGCTGGAGTCGCACCCCGCGGTGGCGGCGGCGGTGCCGAGGCTGCTGGCGTGGGCGGCGCAGGGCGGGTCGCTGGTGCTGCAGTATGGCGCGCAGGACATGGGGCGCTTTGCCAGTGCGCTGCCGTTTCCGCTGCAGTGGACGCGCCCCGCGGCGCGCGTCACGCGCGAGGAGGCGCCGGTGACGGCGTTGGCCCCGCGGCACCCGCTGCTGACGGCGCCCAACCGGATCGGGGCGGCGGACTGGGACGGCTGGGTGCAGGAGCGCGCCACCTACATGCCCAGCACCATCGACCCGCGCTACACGGCGCTGCTGGCCATGCAGGACCCCGGGGAGGCGCCGCAGCGGGGCGCGCTGCTGACCGTGCCGGTGGGGCGCGGGCGCTTCACCTACGTGTCGCTGGCGTTGTTCCGGCAGCTTCCCGCCGGCGTGCCGGGGGCGGCGCGGCTGCTGGCCAACCTGGTGGCGCCGGCGCGGTAGCGGGCGACGGGGGGCGCACCGCGCCCTCCGCTCACCCCCGCGCGCCGCGCAGCCGCGTCTCGGCCGCCCCGACCACCACCACCACCACCGCGCCGATGACGTTGTGCCACAGGAAGCTCACCTGCGGCGCGCCGAACGACACCGCCGCCACGGTCGCCATCCCCGCCAGCAGCCCGGCAAAGGCGCCGCGCGCCCGCGCGCCGGGGACCATGGCCAGCAGGAACACCCCCAAAATGGAGCCGTAGAAGAACGAGCCGAAGCGGTTCACCACCTCGATGAGCGAGCCGAGCGTGGCCGCGAAGGTGGCCACCACGCACGCCACCACGCCCCACGCCGCCGTGGCCCCCTTGGAGACGGCCAGCAGGTGCGAGTCGGCGGCCTCGGGGCGCACCCACCGCTGGTAGAAGTCCACCACCGTGGCGGTGGCCAGCGCGTTCAGCTCGGCGGCAATGCTGGACATCGCCGCGGCCAGCACGGCCGCGAGGAACAGCCCCGCGAGCCCCAGCGGCAGGTGGTCCAGCACCACGCGGGGCATGACGTAGTTCACGTCGCGGGTGGGCTCGCCGGTGACCCGCCCGGCGGCGGCCAGCGCCTCGGCGCGCACCGCGTCCACCACCTGCTGGTCCCCTGCCACCGCCTGCTGCCACGCACGCCGGTCGGCGGGGGCCTCGGCCCGTCCCAGCGCCAGCGCGGCGCCGGCGCGCTGGGTGAGCGCCGCGTCATGGCGCGCCTCGAGCGCCGCGTACTCCGCCGGCGCGCGCTCGCGCAGCAGCGCCTCGTGCCGCGGGTTGTACAGCAGCGGCGCGGGGGTGAACACGTAGAAGAGGTACACCAGCACCCCCGTCAGCAGGATCAGCGCCTGCAGCGGGATCTTCCAGTACGCGCTCATCAGCAGGGAGGTGCGCGCCTCGTCCACCGACCGCGCCGCGAGATAGCGCTGCACCTGGCTCTGGTCGGTGCCGAAGTACGACAGCATCAGGAAGGTGCCGCCGATGAGCCCCGACCAGAGCGTGTACGTCTCGGTGAGGGTGACGCGCGTGTCGAAGGCGGCCAGCCGCCCGGTGCTGCCGGCCACGCGCAGCGCGTCGTCCAGCGGCACCGGGAGCTTCCACCAGAGGACCCCCACGATGAGCGCGAGGGTGACCGTGATGACCACCATCTGCTTCACGTCGGCCCAGGTGACCGCCTGCACGCCCCCCAGCACGGTGTAGGCGATGGTGGGGACGCCGATGAGCGCCACGCACCAGGCCATGGGCCAGCCGAAGAACGCCGACAGCACCACCGCCGGCGCGGCCAGGATGGTGCCGCAGGAGAGCCCGCGCGAGAGGAGGAAGAGCAGGCTGGTGAGGGCGCGGGTGCGCGCGTCGAAGCGGCGCTCCAGGTACTCGTAGGCGGTGTAGACGCGCGCGCCGTGCAGGAAGGGGACGAGCGTGACCCCCAGCAGCACCATCGCCAGCGGCAGCCCGAGGTAGAACTGGATGAAGCGGAGCCCGTCGGTGGCGCCCTGCCCGGTGGTGCCGATGAGGGTGATGGCGGAGAGCTGCGTGGCCATCACCGACAGCCCGACCGCCCACCAAGGGAGCGAGCGGTTGGCCAGCAGGTAGCCGTCGAGCGTGGCGGTGCCGCGGGTGCGGC
Organism: Gemmatimonadaceae bacterium; assembly: GCA_040380205.1. Classification (GTDB taxonomy): domain Bacteria; phylum Gemmatimonadota; class Gemmatimonadetes; order Gemmatimonadales; family Gemmatimonadaceae; genus Gemmatimonas. The sequence goes on along the minus strand of JBEIJM010000234.1, from coordinate 1,067 downwards.
GGAGGCCGTCGCCCACCACCACGGCGAGGTACACGGCCACGATGACCCAGTTGATCCAGTGCAGCGTCATGGGCGCCTGGGAAGCGGCGTTACGGGGCCGCGGGGAGCGTGTAGCGCAGCTGCAGGGCCCACAGCAGCAGCACCGCCACCGCCTGGACCAGCAGGACGCGCACGAGGGTGCCGCGGACGGAAGGGGAACGCATGGCGCCAACCTATCCCGGCCCCGCTGGTTTGACCATGCCCTGCCGCAGGGCTAGCTTGCGAGGGTGCCCCGGGGGCACGCGCTTGGACGCACCCGACTGCCCGTCGGCCTCCGTCCGCCAGCGGCGACGTCGTCGGCTGGGCCTTGGCCCCCGCGTCCTCCCCCCGACGCCATGTCCGTCCTGACAGCTCCCCCGGTGGACGCGCTGGGACCCCTCCTGGAGGGGCTCCCCTGTGCCGCCGTGCTGTTTGAGGGAGACGGGCAGCTGGTGGCCGCCAACGCCCGGGCCCACGGTTGGCTGGCCGTCGACGCACGCGCGCCGCTGGCCACGCAGACATGGGACGTGGTGCTCCTCCCGCTGGGGGAGGCCGCCCCTGCGGCGGCGGCGCGGGTGGCCGCGCTGGCCCAGCCGGAGACGCTGCAGCTGCCCGTGGGGGATACCGGTCGGCTGGCCGAGCTGCGCCTCACCCCGGTCCCCGAGAGGCGCGTGTTGGCGTGCGCCACCGACATGACCGACGCCCTGGCGCGGGCGCACGCCAGCGAGGCCACCGCGCGCGAGCGGGACGCCTTGCTGGCGGGGCTCCCGGTGCCGGTGTGGGTGGCGGATGCCACGGGTGCGTTGGTGCGCCGCAATGCGGCGGCCGAGGCGGCGGTGGAGGGGCGCGCGGTGCCCACGGTGCGCGCCCTCTGGGAGGTGCAGGCGCCGCACGACCTGCGGCATGCGCGGCCGCTGTCGTTCCTGGACGCGCCGGCCATGCGGGCGCTGGCCGGTGAGGCGGTGGCCGGGGAGCCGCTGGAGCTGCGCCGTGGCGCCGCGGTGGTGCGGGTGGCGGTGCATGCGCGCCCGCTGCGCGATGCCACCGGC
>JBEIJM010000233.1:0-4513 GCA_040380205.1 Gemmatimonadaceae bacterium | reverse complement strand
CGCGAGGGGCTGGAGGTGCTGTTCGTGGAGACCGACGTCACCCAGGCCGAGAGCGTGGCCCGGGCGGTGGAGGCCACGGTGGCGCGCTTCGGCGGCATCGACATCCTGATCAACAACGCCGGCATCACCCGCGACGCGCAGCTGGTGAAGGTGAAGGACGGTGCGGTGGCGGGCGGCATGGGCGCCGACGACTTCGCGGCGGTGGTGGCGGTGAACCTCACCGGCGTCTTCACCTGCACGCAGGCGGTGGTGCCGCACCTCCTGGCGCGCGGGGGCGGGCGCATCATCAACGCCACGTCGGTGGTGGCGCGCAACGGCAACTTCGGGCCGACCAACTACGTGGCCACCAAGGCGGGCGTCATCGGCATGACGCAGGTGTGGGCGCGCGAGCTGGGGAAGCGCGGCATCACGGTCAACGCCATCGCCCCGGGGTTCATCGCCACCGACATGACGGCCAAGATGCCGGCGCCCGTGTTGACGCAGATGGCCGAGCGCACCCCCGCCGGGCGCCTGGGCACCCCGGAGGATGTGGCCAACGCCTACTGCTTCCTGGCGTCGCCGCAGGCGGCGTTCATCAACGGGGCGGTGCTGGGGGTGGACGGCGGGCTGGTCATCGGCACCTGAGCCGCCCCGCCTGACCCGTCACGCCGTCGCGCCGCCGCGTCCCCTCACTCGGGGCGCGGCGGCGCGAATTGCATGCGCTCCAGCACCACGGCGGCCCGTCGGCTGGCCACCGCGCCCTTGGGCGACCACCGCCTTGGCGCGGGGAGGATGGCCGCCAGCCGCGCGGCCTCGTCGCGGGTGAGCCGCGCGGCCGGCTTGCGGAAATGATGCTGCGCCGCGGCTTCCGCACCGAAGTGGTTGGGGCCCCACTCGGCGAGGTTGAGGTACAGGTCGAGGATGCGCTCCTTGGAGAGCAGCAGCTCCAGCCATAGCACCAGGTACAGCTCCATCCCCTTCCGCACGAACGAGCGCCCGTTCCACAGGAACAGGTTCTTGGCCACCTGCTGCGTGAGCGTGGAGGCGCCGCGCAACCGCCCGCCGGCCTTGCGCCGCGCCAGCGCCTTCTCGATTTCCACCAGGTCCAGCCCGTGGTGCAGGTAGAAGCGGTCGTCCTCCGAGGCCAGCACCGCGCGCCGCAGCGCCGGCGCGATGGCCCGCCCGCTCACCGGCACGCGCCGCGGCCACACGGGGCGCTCCCCCTCCCACAGGCGGCTCCCGGCGCGCGCCAGCATGACGGTGGTCACCGGCGGCTGCACCACGGCCAGCAGCAGGATCACGGGCACCGGCGCCAGCGCCACGGCCAGGGCGCCCCACAGCAGCCGCCGCCGCCAGCGGCGCACGGTGGCCGTCGGCGGGCGCCACCACGCGCGTCGCGCCCGCGCCATCACGGCTCGCGCAGGTGCGGCGGCGTGTCCTCGGGCTGACGCCGCCACCGGCGATGCTGCCAGAAGTACTGCGCCGGGACCTCGCGCACGAGCCCCTCCAGGATCTGCGTGTAGCGCAGCACGATGGCGTCCACGTCAGCCTCGCGGTCGCCGGTGGATGCCACCGATACCGGCAGCACCCGCACGCCATAGCGCCCGTCGGGCTGCCGCAGCACGGCCATGAACACCACCGGCACCGCCATGCGCAGCGCGAACACCGCCGGCCCGCGCGGCGTCTTGGCCGGCCGCCCGAAGAACGGGACGAAGGTGCTGGCCAGCCCCAGCGCGTCATGGTCGGCCACGAATCCCACCGCGCGGTTCTCGCGCAGCGAGCGCGGCGTGCGGCGCACCGACTCCTTGTCGCGCACCACCTCCACCCCCGCCTCCCGGCGGGTGCGGGTGAGATACGCGTCAAAGAGCGGGTTGGCCATCCCCCGCACGACCACGTCGAGTGGCACCCCCCGCGCCGCGCAATAGGCGGCTCCGAACTCCCAGTTCCCCAGGTGCCCGCTCACGATGATGAGCCCCTGCCCCTGCGCCAGCGCCCCCTCCACCAGCTCCCACCCCTCCACCCGTGCCACGCGGGCGAGCACCTCGGCCGCCGAGGTGCCGGGGAGGATGGCCGTTTCGATGGAGGTGCGCCCCAGCGAGTCAAAGCTGCCACGCGCCAGCTGGGCCACCTCGGCGGGGGACCGATCGGGGAAGGCGGCGGCGATCTGCCGTTCGGTGACGCCGCGCCGGATCCCCAGTGGCCAGTACCCCAGGCGCCCGATGGCGCCCCCCACGGCGCTGGCCCAGCGCCAGGGGAGCAGCCGCAGCGCCCCCACGATGGTGCGGGTGGCCACGTACTCCGCGCGATGCGACCAGGTGGGGCGCTTGGCCGCGGCGGTTGATGTCACGGCCGGGGCGGCGGCGGGGGACGGAGGCGCGTCGGACATAGCCCCGTAATCTAACGCCGCCGGCTCCCCAGAGGGCGCCGGCGGCGAGCGTGTACGGGCGGGCTAGTTGGTGAGGATGATGAGCACGCGCCGGTTGGTGGCGCGGCCGTCGGCGGTGCTGTTGGGGGCCACCGGATCGCTCTCCCCCTGCGTGCGCGCCTGGATCCGCTCCGTGGCGATGCCCTTGGACACCAGGTAGGCCTTGGCCTGGTCGGCGCGCTGCTGCCCGAGCTTGAGGTTGTACCGCTCGCTCCCCACGCCGTCGGTGCTCCCCGTGACCGCCACGGTGCGCGTGAGGTTGGCGGGATCCAGCAGCGACTCGGCGATGAGGTCGAGGATCTTCTTCGCCTCGGGGGAGAGCTCCTGCCGGTTGAAGCTGAAGTTCACCGCCCCCACCACGACCGGGCGCCCGGCGGGGCCCTTGATGTACACCGTGTCGATGCGCGTGATGTACACCGTGTCGCGCTCGAGGATGCGAATCACCTCGGTGCGCACCAGCGGCACGGGGGGCTTGGTGAACAGCATGAGGCTGAGCCCCGCCTGCCCGCCCACGTTCACGTGGCGCGGCACGCGCGGCAGCCCCGGACTGCCGGGGCCGGGGAGCACCCAGGTGCCGGTCCCCTCCACGCGCGCGGCCAGCAGGTCGTTCAGGCGAAACCGGAGCCCCAGCAGCGCCGTTGGGCCGCCGCCGCGCGGCGCCACCACGCGCGCGCGCTGGTACGAGTCGTACGCGTACCCCGCCCCCGCCAGCAGCGTGGCCCGGTCGTCGATGCGCTTGTTGTACGTGATGCGATAGCTGAACAGCGGATGCGCCACCGTGCGCAGCGTGTCGGTGGGGGCCACCCCGCGCACGCCCGGCTCGGCCCACGCCACCTCCCCTTCCAGCGCCCAATTGGGGCGGAAGAAGTAGCCCACCCGCCCGCCAAAGCCGGTCACCGGCGCCAGGCGCAGCGTGTCGGCGTAGAGGTTGTACCGGGCAAAGCCACCCAGCTCCACGGCGTTGGCGCGCTGGGCCCCAGCGGCCAGCGGGAGGGCAATGGCGGCGGCGGCAGCCGCGCACAGCAGGCGGATGGGGGTCATGGGTGCGAAAACTACCATCCGGCAAGGGTCCGGCAACTCCCGGTAGTGCGGAAGGGGGCGGACGCTCCCGCCCCCGCGCCCCGGGGGCATATTGCGGATGCTGGGCCCGACGGGGGGCCCGAGCTGCACCGCAGTCGCGGCCTACGGAGGGGACATGAGCCGGGAACCGGAGTTTCGGGTGCTGGACCAGGGGGCGTGCGAGGCACTGCTGGCCGCGTGCTCCGTGGGGCGGCTGGCCTTCAGCCACCAGCAGCGGGTGGACGTGGAGCCGGTGCACTACGTGTTCCGCGACGGGTGGATCTTCGGGCGCACGCAGCGCGGCACCAAGGTGACGCAGCTGGCGCACCGCCCCTGGGTGGCGTTCGAGGTGGACGTGGTGCGCGCGCTGTTCGACTGGGAGAGCGTGGTGGTGCACGGGCGGGTGGAGTTCCCCGATCCGGCCGACGGCCCGCGCGAGCGCGAGCTGCATGCCAAGGCGGTAGCGGCGTTCCGCACGCTCGTGCCGACGGCCTTCACGGCGGAGGACCCCACGCCGGCCCGCACCCTGGTGTTTGCCATCAGCGTGCAGGAGCTGTCGGGGCGCGCGGCGTCGCCGCCGGCCGCGCCCTCGGAGCCCCCCTCGGCGGACGCCACGTGAACGGCGACTGGGCCAAGGCGCTGCTGCGCCCCGTGGACCCGGGCGCCTCCGTGCGCCTGGGGGACGCGGCGGCGCGGCACCCGGACGCCCCCGACAAGGGGACGCTGCTGGAGGCCACGGCGCGCCTGCAGGAGCGGCTGGCCGAGCTGCAGGAGGCGCTGCACGCCGACGGCCGCCACGCCGTGCTGCTGGTGCTGCAGGGGCGCGACGCCTCGGGGAAGGACGGGACCATCAAGAAGGTCATGGGCGCGCTCAACCCCATCGGCGTGCGGGTGGCCGCCTTCGGCCCGCCCACGCCGCTGGAGCTGCGCCACGACTTCCTCTGGCGGGTGCACGCCCAGGTCCCCCCGCGCGGCATGATCGGCGTGTTCAACCGGTCGCACTACGAGGACGTGCTGGCGGTGCGGGTGCGGCAGCTGGCCCCCGAGGCG
>JBEIJM010000232.1:0-4563 GCA_040380205.1 Gemmatimonadaceae bacterium | reverse complement strand
GTTGGTCCCCGCGGTCTCGATGGGGATCGCCCTTCCGCTGGGGGCCCAGGGGGTCCCCACCCGCAATTACGCCAAGGCCGAGGCGGAGTTCGGCGAGCCGTTCTCCGGGGTGTCCGGGGGTGCGCGGGCTGGCCGACGGCCGCGTGGTGGTGGCCGACAGCCGCGACAAGCTGGTGCAGGTGGTGAACCTCGCGAGTGGCGCGGCGGTCAAGGTGGGGCGCGAGGGGAGCGGCCCCGGGGAGTACGGCCTTCCCACGTCGCTCTTCGGGCTGCCCGGGGACAGCAGCGTGGTGTTTGACGCGCTCAATCAGCGCTATCTGCTGGTGGGTCCTGACGGCAAGCCCGGCGCCACCTTCCGGGTGGGCCCCGACCTTCCCGCCCCGCCCCGGGGTGCCGGTGGACCGCCGGGAGGCGGCCCTCCGGGGGGTGGTCCGCCGGCAGGTGGTCCGCCGGGGGCCCCGCCCCCGGGTGGGGGCATGGTGGTGCGTCGCCCTGCCGGGGCGGGGGGGCCGGTCATGATGCTGGGCGGGCTGGGGCTGGGGCGCGTCATGGCCAGCGATGCCGCCGGTCGCCTGTACTTCGAGGGGGTGCCGTTGATGATGGGCCCCAATGGCCCCGTCAGCGCGGACACGGCGCCGGTGATCCGCTATCACCGCGACACGCGCCGTGCCGACACGTTGGCGTGGGTGCGCCTCCCCAAGGGGACGGCCAGCGTGAGCACCAGCGGCGGCCCCAACAACCAGCGCGTGATGATGCGCATCGGGGGCGGCACGCCCTATGCCGCCCGTGACGCGTGGAGCGTGCTCCCCAATGGCACGGTGGTGATCGCGCGGGTGGCCGACTATCACCTGGAGTTCGTGCCCCCGGCCGGAGCCGTGGTGCGCGGCCCCGCCGTCCCCTTCACCCCCGTGCCGGTGGGGGAGGCGGAGAAGCGGGAGTACCGCGAGGCGCAGAAGAACCGGCAGGGGGTGTTCATCACGCGCACCGACGGCCCGGGCGGGTCGCGGGCGCAGGCGGCCGCCGCGGTCCCGACCTTCGACGAGCCCGAGACCTGGCCCGACACCAAGCCCCCCTTTGCCGACAACGGCGTGCTGGTGAGCCCTGCCGGCGAGGTGTGGGTGGCGCGCAGCCGCCGTGCGACGGACAACGTCCCCGCGTACGACATCTTCTCCGCCGCCGGGCGCCTTGTGCGGCGCGCCACGTTCCCGCCGCGCACCCGCGTGGTGGGGTTTGGCCCGGGCGGCGTGGTGTACACGGTGCGCAGCGACGAGGACGACCTGCAGTGGCTGCAGCGCTTCCGGGGGTGACTGGCCCCCGCTAATTTTCAGGGGTCCCCGCGGATGGGCGCTGCGCGCGCCACCTCCGGAGCCTTCGAACGTTCCGCCACCGTTCCCATGCCGTTCTTCGACCATCCCGCGAACGCCGATTGGCTGCTGCCGATCATCAAGCTGCCGCTGCTGCTCATCTCGTCGATCTTCCAGATCGTACTCGCGGTGGGTCCCATCGGCCAGGTGGCCATCGTGGCTATTGCCATCGCGCTCTACACGCGCAATATCATGGGGCCGGCACGCCCCTGAGCGCGAGATTGCCTCAGGGGGAACGGCGGGACACGCGTCACACCGACGCGTGTCCCGCTTCCCTTTTCCCGAGGTTCGTCATGCGCGTCTCCCTGCGTTCCCCCCGTTCCGTGCTGCTGCTTGGCGCCCTGCTCCTCCTCCCGTCGGCGCGTGCCCAGGCGCAGATGGGGGCCAGCTCCGGGCTCTTCGGCGGCATCCACTACTCGGGCGCCTCGCTCGACCTGGAGGGCGCGTCCAAGAAGGTCGACTTTGGCGGCGGCTACGGGCTGCACGCCGGGCTGGGGCTGGGCAATGCGCTGCAGCTGGTGGTGAACTACGACAAGAACACGCTCACCGGCTCGGGGACCACCGGCAACGCCGATGTGGCGCAGTTCGACGCGCTGGCGCGGCTCTTCCTGCTGCTCCCTCCCGGATCGCCGCTGCGCGTGTTTGCCACCGGCGGCGTCACCGGGCGCACCATCAAGCTGGGGCAGGACTTCGACGGCCTCTCCCCCACCGGCGGCGCCGGCGTGTTCCTCAAGGTCATCCCCAAGGTCGCGTTCACCGGCACCGCGCTGTGGACCTTCGGCAACCTCAAGTCGGCGTCGCAGCTGCAGAACGGCACGGGGAACGAGTTCAAGTCCACCGGCGTGCGGGTGCAGGTGGGCGCCTCGCTGTTCCTGTTCGGCAACTGAGTCGTTTCCCGGGGTGGCCGCCACACGGGCGTGCCACCCCGACGGTAATTCCTCACGCGGAGTGACTGCGTCCCATGGTTGCGATGCTGCGCCCACTGGCCGCTGTGGCGGTTATCCTCTTCACGGCCACGCTGGCCTGCGCCGACGGGGGTGGGTCACAGCCGGTTGAACCGGGCACGGGTGGGGGGGGCGGAGGCCCCGTCACCCCTCCGCCCCCCGCCGCGGTGGCCAGCGTGAGCATCGCGCCGGCCACCGCCACCCTGGTGGTGGGGGGCACGCAGGCGCTCGCGGCCAGCGCGCGTGATGCCGCGGGGAACGCGCTCACGGGGCGCACGGTCACGTGGAGCAGCGGCGCACCCGCGGTGGCCACGGTGAGTGCCAGCGGCGTGGTGACCGCGGTGGCGGCGGGGAGCGCCACCATCACCGCCACGGTGGAAGGGATCGCCGCCACGGCCGCCATCACGGTGACGCCGGTGCCGGTGGCCAGCGTGAGCGTGTCGCCGGCGACGGCCAGCCTGGTGGTGGGGGGTACGCAGGCGCTCGCGGCCAGCGCGCGGGACGCCGCGGGGAACGTGCTCACGGGACGCACGGTCACGTGGAGCAGCGGCGCACCCGCGGTGGCCACGGTGAGCGCGACCGGACTGGTGACCGCCGTCACGGCGGGGACCACCACCATTCGCGCCACGATTGAGGGCGTGGTGGGCACGGCCACGTTGACCGTGACCGGCGGCGGCGGCGGTGGTGGCGGCGGGAGCGGCAGCATCTTCGACTTCCGCGACAGCGTGGTGGTGGCCACCCAGGGGTTCTTCGTGGGGGCCGCCTCGTCCAACTTCTCGCGCATCGCCGTGGCCCCGCATGTGGATGCCACGGCGACCACGCGCGATCTGGTGTTCCTCAATGCCGCCGGGGCCATCCAGGCGCGCCGCAACGTGGGGGGCTCCAGTTGGGCGGTGGCCATGACGCCCGATGGCGCCCGCACCGTGGCGGGGTCGGATGACGAGAACCTGTATTTCTTCGAGGGCACCACCCTCGTGTCCACCGGTCGGCCCCTCCCCGGCAACATCGAGATCCGCGGGGTGGCCATCTCCGACGATGGCCGCTGGGTGGGTGCCGGCGGCGCCCGCTTCACCCTGCACGACTGGAACGCGGCCAACCGCGTGCTCCCGGTCTACGTGGACAGCTCCACCACCCAGCTCCGCGCCGTCGACTTCTCGGCCGACGGCCGCTATGTCGCCTACGGCGGCCGCTTCGCGGCGACGCCGGCGGACCCCGGGACCACCTACCTCGCCGTCTACGACCTCGTGGCGCGCCAGCGCGTCTTTCGCGAGCTCATCCCCTGTCCCGGCTGTTCCAACGGCGAGCTGCGCCAGCTGGCCATCTCTGCCGATGGGGGGCGCATTGTCGCCGGTGACTGGGGCGGCCGCCTGCACTACTTCACGCGCGATGTCGGCACCACGAACTGGTCGCGCACGACGCAGTCGGTGGGGAGCCGCGTGTACTGGGTGGACATGAGCGCCGACGGCACGCGAGCTGCGGTGGGGGTGCAGGAGTCGGGGGTGCGCCTGTTCTCCCTGGGGGCGACCACGGCGTCGCAGCTGTGGGAGCGCACCGGCACCGATGGGGGCCAGCGCACGGTGCACATCACCCCGGACGGCCAGTACATCACCGCCTCCACCCGCGGCGGGGGCGGGGGGGGCGGGCAGATCGTCGTGCACAACGCGTCCGGCACGCAGCTCCTCAGCCGCGCATCCTACGCGGTGAACACCGGGAGCGGGTACAAGGCCCGCGGCGGGGCAGCCGAGCCCGAGGCGTGGTTCGCCCGGGTGTCCGATGACGGATCGCGCGCGCTGCTGGCCAGCTATCAGGGGGTCCTGTACTTCTTTGTCCGGCGGTGACCCTGGGCGCGGCGCACCATCCCCTTTGAGCCGCGCCCATCGCTTCCCTGCCTACCGGTAGTACGCCATGAACCCCGCCGCGGGGAAGGCCGCCGGACAGCTGCCCGTCGCCCCGTACGCCGCGTCCATCTGCATCCGGCTGTTCATGCGCAGCCACAGCCAGCCGCCCGCGTCCCCGGCGTAGCACCACGACGTGGTGATCGTGGCGGGGTTGCGCCACGTGCTGTTGTTCCGGCTGACGCGCAGGTCGTTGGTGGCGCCGATGTGCCCCACGTACACGGTGCTGTCGGCGCTCAGGGCGATGGGGAGCGGATCCCCGTATGGCCCCACCTTGGACAGCCCCCAGGTGGCCGGCACCGTGGCCTGCTGGAACCAGTGCCCCGCCGGCGTGCCGGGGACGTCGCGCTCCACCGTGCC
>JBEIJM010000231.1:0-4566 GCA_040380205.1 Gemmatimonadaceae bacterium | reverse complement strand
GGCGAGGTGGAAGGTGCCGACTGCCCGCCGGCCGTCCCGATCGCCTCGAACCTCTACCTCATCGCTAGGGCCCCTCGCCACCTCAGGCAGGCGAGGGCGAGGTGGAAGGTGCCGACTGCCCGCCGGCCGTCCCGATCGCCTCGAACCTCTACCTCATCGCTAGGGCCCCTCGCCACCTCAGGCAGGAGAGGGCAGCGCAGCGCGCCGTCCCACCTGCGGCACCACACTCACACGGTCGTCGGCAGGTCGTCGAAGGTGACCACTCCGCCGGTCCCGGGGATCGGCGCCACCTGCACCGTCAGCACCCCGCCGGAGAGCAGCAGCACCGTCTCGCGCACCGGCTGCCCCGTCGTCTGCGCCATCTCGACCAACCGCTCGATCGACCGGGACGCCCCCGGCGCCACCGGGTCCAGCAGCTCGGCCACCGTGCGCCCCAGGCACGCGGCGATCTCCCGCCCGCACCAGGTCGCCAGGCGGCTGTTGCACCGCCGCACCGTGTAGGCCTCGTCCAGCAGCACCATCCCGTTGGCGCTGGCGTCGAACACCAGCCGCCATTCGCGCGTGGCGCGCTCGACCTCGTCAAACAGCCGCGCGTTGACGATCGCCACGGCCACCTGGTCGGCCAGCCGCTGCAGCAGCCGCAGGTCGTCCTCGCCGAAGGGGCGCGTCCGGTTGAAGGCGGCAATGGCCCCGATGGCGCCGCGTGACGTGATCAGGGGCGCCCCCAGCAGCCGCTGTACCGGCGCCAGTCGCTGCACCGCCGCCAACCCGCCATGATCGGGCGCCACCTCGTTGAGCCGCTGCTGCTCGTGTCCGCGCACCACCTGCCCGAACAGGCTCCCCTCCATCGGGAGGTGGACGCCGGCCAGCACCCCCGCGCTCCCCACGCCGGCCACGATGTGCAGGTAGTCCCGCTCGCGCAGCGCGATGCAGGCCCCCTGCACCCCCAGCAGCGACACGGCATGGCGCAGGATCAGCCGCAGCACCTCCCCCGGGCGCAGCGACTCCCCCACGGCGCGCGCCACGTCGGCCAGCGCCTCCGTGGTGCGCCGCTCCCGCTCGCTTTCGGCATAGCGGCGCGCGTTGGTGACCGCCGTGGCCGCCAGCGCCGCCAGCGTGGCCAGCACGTCCTCCTCCTCGCTGCCGTACACGTGGCGGTCGGCATGGTGCGCCACCAGCACTCCCACCAGCCGCATCCCCACGCGCAGCGGCACCGCCACCACCGACCCGGGCGCCGGGTGATCCGGCACCTCGGCCAGCGGCAGCAGCGGCCGGAGCCCGGCGCGCTCACGCTGCCGGTCCGACTCGCGATCCCCCGCCCGCAGCGCCTGCCCGGTGCGCGCCACCTCGGCCACGATCCCCTCGGGGAGCGCCATCGGCGGCTGCGGACGCTCCACGCCGTGCAGCACCCGCTGCAGCGTGGCCAGCGTGCCCTCGGCAAGGTCGGGGGCGAACACCGCCACCCCGTCGGCGGGAACGGCGCGCTGGACGTGCCGCACCAGGTCGCGGAGGATATCGGACTCGTCCAGCGACCGGGCCAGCGATGCCCCCGCCTCCTGCAGCCGGTGCAGGCGGAGCTGCCGCCGTTCGGCCAGCGCGCGCAAGGCGTCGTGCCCCAGGCGCGCGCCCAGATGGCGCACGATGCTCCCCACCACCCGCAGCAGCTCGGGGCCCGGCGCCCCCGGTCCGGGGGCCACCATCTTGACCGTCCCCAGCAGGGTCCAGTCGCCCCCGCGCAGCAGCCCCACCACCAGCCCCGGCGCGCGCGGATCCCACGCCTCGCGGGTCTCCGGCCCCTCGCCGAAGAACTCGCGCGCCACCCACGGATCGCGCCGGTCCAGCCAGTACGCGTCGCCCACCCGGAACCGCTCCAGCTGCGGCAGGTACCGGCGCCACACCGCCGGGGGGAGCGGGTGCAGCGGCGAGCCCGTGCTGGCCAGGTCGGGGTTCCCGGCGGTCACCGCCATGGTGGGGTGCAGCGACGCGTCCCGCAGCGTCACCACCACCTGGGGAAACCCCAGCGCATGCAGGTGCGCCGCCGCCGCCCGCGCCCGCGCTTCAGGGGAGGCGACCGCATCCAGCGCCTCCAGCGCCGCCTCCTCCGGGTGGGCGGAGGGGTGGCGGGTCGGATACGGGACGGGAGTGAGGACGGCGACCATTGCGACCGGTGACGACCGGTGCCACGGCGGGGAAACGCCGTCAGGGGCGTCCTGTTACCGAAAGGTCCAGCTGCGAAACAGGTCGATCCCGAATTGCGGGGGCGTCTGCTGGAAGGTGCGGCTCACCCCCACCCGTCCGCACGACTGCGCGCTGGACCCCGGCTCGAGCCCCAGCGCCAGCGACAGCCCGCGCTCGAAGCGCCGCTCCACCTTGGCCCCCAGCCCCTGCGCGAAGAGCGCCAGCGGGTCGGCGGTGCCGCTCCCCTGCGCCGCCAACCCGCACAGCCCGGTGCTGAGGGTGACGAAGGTGTTGCGCGCCACCTGCCCGCCCACCCCCACGCGCGTGGACGCCAGGATCCCCAGCCCGCTCTGCCGCAGGTTGGCGGCCTCGCCGGGGTTGAGGGCGGTGGGCTCCACCTGCACGACATCAAAGCGCCCGCCCGCCAGGCGGCTGGAGAGGTAGCTCCCCGCCAGCCGCAGGGCGAGCGTGGCCCCCTGCTCGGCGTACGGCGTCCCCAGCAGGGCGTAGGCCGGCTCGCCGGTGACCAGGTAGCTCAGCATGTCGCTCTCGGGGAGCGGCGGATTGTCGGCGCTGCGCAGCGCCAGCGTGGGGCGGTCGACGGTGCCCCCGATGAGGACGCGGATGCGCACGTCCTGCCGGTTGGAGTTGGCGCGCGTCTCGCGCACGGTGTGCAGCGCCGTGATGTCGAGGGCCGGCTCCAGGTTGGGGTCGCCGAAGAAGCGGACCACGCCGCGCTCCACGTCGAAGCCCGGGCGGGCGATCCCGAGGTTGAGCTGGTAGCTGCCGCGCTCGACCACCAGCGAATCGGCCAGCGCCAGGCGGGGGGCGCCGCCGCCCTGCCCCATCGCGCGCGTCACGCGGAGGCCGCCCCCGAGCTTGAGGTTGGCCTCGGGGGAGCGCAGCCAGACATCCGGCCCGATGGCCAGCCGCACATCGTCCAGCCGCAGGCCGCGCATGAGGGCGCCGGGGGCGGTGGGGAGCAGGCCGTTCACGCCGAAGCGGCTGGTGTCCACCACCTCCACCCCCTCCGAGAGGTCGAGGGCGCGCCGCTGCGCCAGCTCCCGGATGTACACGCGCCCGCGGTCCACGCGGACCGCGCCCCGCACCACGGGGGCCTCCAGCGACCCGGCCAGCGTGAGGGGGCGCGTGGTGGTGAGCACCAGCGAGGCACTCCGCGGACGATCCACCGCCTGGAAGGCGTTGGCCGCCAGCGCCAGGTCGAAGGTGGGGTTGGCGCTTTCCGTGATCCCCACGGTGCCGCGAATGGCCAGCGAGTCACCCGGGCCGCCGCTGACGGCGCGCAGCGTCTGGATGGCCACGGTGTCGCCGTCCAGCCCGATGTCGGCGCGCACCCCCGAAAGGCGCACTCCCAGCGCGCCGAGCGTCATGGCGCCGCTGTCCACCTGCAGCACGCCGCGCAGCCGCGGCCGCGCCCAGCTGCCGGTGAGCTGCACGTCGGTGCGGAGGCGGCCGGCAGCGTCGGTCACCGACGGCACCAATTCGGGGAGCAGCGCCAGGTCGCCATCCACCGAGCGGAGGCGCCCGGTGAGCGGGGCGTCGGCGCGACGGGTGGTGCGCGGGAGCAACGCCAGGTCCACTGGCAGCGAGGCGGTGGCCTCCAGCGCGGTGCGGCCGGCCAGGCGCAACGCCCCCGACACCGCCACGCGCAGCGCGTCGTACCCCATCGACAGCGTCAGGTCGCCCAGGCGCACCCCGCCCACCCGCGCGTCGCGCAGGGTGGCGTTGCCCCCCAGGCGCGGGGCCGCGCGCGTCCCCGCCACGGTCAGCGACGCCGACGCGGTGCCCCCGGCCAGGCGTCCCCCCGGTACCAGCCGCCCCAGGTCGCCCAGCGGGAGCCGATCGGCCACCACGCGCGCGGCCACGGCGCTGTCGGCGGCCAGCGTCCCCTGCACCACCAGGCGCCCCGTGTCGGTGTGCACCAGCACCAGCGAGTCCAGCGACGCCCCCCCCTCGGGGGTGAGCGCCAGCACGGCCGGCATGGCCAGCGACAGCCCGCGCGGGCGGGCGCCGCCGCTGTCCACGCGCACCGTCAGCGCGTCCACGCGCACGCGGGTGGCGTCGCCGGACCGCGTGACGCCGCCCGCCACCGTCAGCCGCGCCTCGGCGGGGGTGCGCACCGCCGCGGCAAACTCCTCGGCCAGCCCGCCGCGCAGGGTGGCGCGCACCGTGAGGGCGTCCACCGGGACGCCTCCCAGCGCGGCGGAATCCGCCGAGGCGGCAAAGGTCCCGGTGGCGCCGCGCAGCGCGTCGTCCACGTCCATCGTGGCCTCCACGCGGGCGGCGCGCGTGCCGGCCACCGCCACGTCGCGCAGCGCCGCGCGCGCGGCCACCGCCACGCCGCGCGGGTCGAGCGTGTCCAGCGTG
>JBEIJM010000230.1:0-4604 GCA_040380205.1 Gemmatimonadaceae bacterium | reverse complement strand
GCTCCTCGAGCGCGCCCTCGTGTGCGCCCTGTTCGCCCTCGTGCTCGCCGCCGTGGTGCAGCTGGTCCGCCGTCGGCTCGACCGGCCCTCCGAGCGCCCCGCCGCCGCCGCGCCCTGATCCCTCCCGCCGGCGCACCCGCCGGCCTTCGTCCCTCCCTCGCCACGCGTCCCATGCCTCCACGCGCCCTCGCGCTCCGCGTCCGTCGCGCGGCCACCACGGCCGCCCTCGCGGTCGCCGCCCTCGCGCCCGCGCCCGCCCACGCCCAGCCGGTGGTGTTCCCCGTCACCCCCGGCACCCGCACCTCGGGCTCCCCCGCCGCCGACACCCTGCGCCCCTTCGGCACCCAGCGCGAGATGGCCGAGCGCATGCAGCGCTGGCTGGAGCTGCGCATGGAGCGCACCCTCCCCGCCCTCATGCGGCGCGAGGGAGTGGACCTGTGGGTGGTCCCCATGCGCGAGTACAACGAGGATCCGGTGTTCCGGGCCATCACCGCCCCCACCACCTTCGCCGCCCGCCGCCGCACCATCTACGTCTTCCACGACCGCGGCGCCCAGGGCGTGGAGCGCATCGCCCTCGGCGGCACCTCCCAGGGGAACGTCTTCAAGGCGGTCCGCAGCACCAAGGCGGTGGCCGCCCCCGCCGCCGGCAGCCGCGGCGGCGAGCGCACCGCCGAGCTGTGGGGCGACGACCAGTGGGCCGTGCTCAAGCAGGTGCTCGAGGAGCGGCAGCCGAAGCGCATCGCCGTGAACACCTCGCGCACCTTCGCCTTCGCCGACGGGCTCTCCAGCGGCGAGCGCGACGGGATGCTGCAGGCGCTGGGGCCGGCGTGGGCCGCCAAGGTGGTCCCCGCCGAGGCGCTGGCGGTGGACCTCCTCGCCGCACGGCAGCCCGAGGAGGAGGCCGCCTTCCGCGACCTCAACCGCGTGGCGTGGGAGATCATCACCGAGGCGTTCTCCAACCGCGTGATCACCCCCGGGGTGACGCGCACCGAGGACGTGGTGTGGTGGATGCGGCAGCGCCTCGCCGACCTGGGGCTGTCCACCTGGTTCCAGCCCAGCGTGGAGATCCAGCGGCAGTTCGGCTCCCCCGACCTGGTGGGGGTCAACCCGGTCATCCGCCGCGGCGACGTGCTCCACTGCGACTTCGGCGTGACGGCGCTGGGGCTCAACACCGACACGCAGCACATGGGCTACGTGCTGCGCGAGGGGGAGACCGAGGTCCCCGCCGGGCTCCGGCAGGCGCTGGCCAACTCCAACCGCCTGCAGGATTTCTCGGTGGCGGCGCTCCGCCCGGGGCGCACGGGGAACGAGGTGCTGGCCGAGACGCTCCGGCAGATGAAGGCGGCGGGGATCGACGGGACGGTCTACTCGCACCCCATCGGCCTGCACGGCCACGGCGCCGGCGCGCTGGTGGGGCTGTGGGACTACCAGGAGGGGGTCCCGGGGCGCGGCGACCACCGCATCATCCCCGGCATGTGGTACTCCATCGAGCTGCAGGCCACCACCAAGGTCCCCGAGTGGGGGGACCAGCTGGTGCGCTCGGCGCAGGAGGAGGACGTCATCATCGGCGCCGACGGGCAGGTCCGCTGGGCCTTCGGGCGGCAGACCACCTTCCACCTGGTCCGCTGACCCGCGAGAATACGGGATGCGCCGCAATTCGAAGCGACTGATCGTGGTGGGCGACCGCGTCCTCGTGAAGACCGAGGAGGGGGAGCAGCGCTCCAAGGTGGGGCTCTACCTGCCGCCCACCGCCGTGGACAGCCAGGCCGTGCAGGGGGGGGAGATCGTCTCCACCGGCCCGGGGCTGGCCCTCCCCGAGCTGGGCGACCAGGGGGACGAGCCCTGGAAGGTCAGCGGCGCGGGGCGCGAGGCGCGGTTCGTGCCGATGCAGGCGCAGGTGGGGGACTTCGCCCTCTTCTTCCGGAAGGCGGCGGTGGAGATCTCCTTCGAGGGGGCGCAGTACCTGGTGGTCCCGCAGGCGGCGATCCTGGCGCTGGTGCGCGAGCCCCGCGAGGACCTTCCCGACTTCTAGCCGGAGCGAGCCGACATGTACCCGGAGATGCTGGTCCGCCCGATGCGCGAGGAGCTGACGCGCCTGGGCGTGGAGGAGCTGCGCACCGCCGAGGCGGTGGACGCGGCGCTGCAGGGGGCGCAGGGCACCACGCTGGTGGTGGTCAACTCGGTGTGCGGCTGCGCCGCGCGCAACGCGCGCCCGGCGGTGGCGGAGGCGCTGCGGCACGCCGTGCGCCCGGCGCGCGTGGTGACGGTGTTCGCCGGGCAGGACCGCGAGGCCACCGAGCGGGCGCGCGGGTACTTCACGGGGCACGCGCCCAGCTCCCCCAGCATGGCGCTGCTCAAGGACGGGGCGGTGGTGGCCATGCTCCCGCGCCACGCCATCGAGGGGCGCGCGTCGCACGACATCGCCGCCGACCTGGTCCGCGCCTTCGACGCCTACTGCGCCCCCGCAGCGGGGTGAGCCGTGCCGGCGGGCGCGGCGCCAGCCCCCCGCCCTGACTCCTGAGGGACCTGTGACAGCCCCAAGCGCGGGCCGCCGGCATTGCTGGCGGCCCGCGTCTTGCTCTGGCTCACGCTGCCGCCCAGCGGCCGATGTCGCCACGACGGCGCATCGCCTGTCCCCATCGCCAAGGAGTCCCGCATGACCATCCTGTCGCAGCGGCTGCGCCGCTTCACCCGTGACGAGCGCGCCGCCACCATGGTGGAGTACGCCATCATGGTCGCCCTCATTGCCGTCGTCGCCATCGGCGCCGTCGAGCTGTTGGGCACCACCGTCAACACCAAGTTCGGGGCCGCCAACACGGCGCTGCAGTAAGCCGGGCGTCCCCGTGCTGCCGCCGCTGGTGCCCGGGGCCGCCACCGCGGCGTTCCTCGCGCTCCTCGCGGCGGCGGCATGGCACGACGTCCACGAGCGCCGCGTCCCCAACGGACTGGCGGCAGGGATCGCCCTGGGCGCCCTGCTGGCCGGTCCGTTGGCGTGTTCCCCCGCGCGCGGCCTCGGCGCGGCGCTCCTGGGCGCCGCCGTGGGACTGCTCTGCTGGCTCCCCGCCTGGTGGCGCGGGGCGCTGGGCGCGGGGGATGTGAAGCTGTTCGCCGCCGCCGGCGCGTGGCTGGGCCCCGCCCTGACGTGGCGCGCCGCGCTGCTGGCCGCCCTGCTGGGGGGCGTGGTGGCCGTGGCGATGGCGGCCCAGGCGGCGATCGCCGCGCGCCGGCGCCCGGCGGAGGCCGTCGCCGCGCGGTCCGGCACGCTGGCCCCGGACTTGCCAAACCGGAGTGTGCCCTACGCCGTGCCGATGGCGATGGCCCTGGCCCTCGCTGCCGCGCATCCGCGCGCCCTCCACTTGCTGCCGTGACCCTGCCATGTCCCCACCGATTGCCCCGCACCGTCGTGGCGTCCGCTCCGCCCTCCTGCGCGACGAGCGCGGCGCCGCGCTGCTGGAGTTCGCCCTCGTGGCCCCGCTGCTGCTGGCGCTCACCTTCGGCGCCATCGACGCCGGGCGCTTCCTCTTCCTGCAGCACGCGCTGCTGAACGCCGTGCGCGACGGCGCCCGCCTGGCGGCGGTGTCGCCCATGGCCACCACCGCCGAGGTGAGCGCCGCCACGGCGCAGGTGGTGAGCGTGGTGCGGACGCGCATCCCCGATGCGCAGGGCGCGAATGCTGCGGTCACGGTCGCGCTGCAGGGCGCGGCCCCGGCGCAGACGGTGCGCGTGAGCGTGGCCGGCTATCCGTTCACGCGGCTGGTGCCCTTCCTGGTCCCCACCACGCTGCCCACGGTGCGTGCCGAGTTCCGGCACGAGTTCCAGTGAGGGCGCGCGTGGAGCGGGCGTCCGGAGGGCACGCCCATGGGTGAGCGTCGCTTTCTGCTGGTATTGGGGGCGGCGCTGCTGGTGGCGGCCGCCGCGGGGGCGGGGGTGTTCCGGGCGCTGCGCGTGGCGGAGGCGCGGGCGCGCGTGCCCATGCTGCCGCTGCTGGTGGCGGCGCGCGACCTCCCCGAAGGCCATCGCCTCGCCGCCGCCGACCTCCGCCGCGCCGAGGTGCCGCGCGGCACCCGTCCGGCGGCGGCGTTCGAGCACCCCGACTCCGTGGTGGGGCGCGTCACCCGGGTGGCGGTGTATGCCGGAGAGGCGCTGGTCCCGGGACGGTTGGCCCCCGCGGGGGCCGGCGCCGGGCTGGAGGTGAAGATCACCCCCGGCAAGCGGGCGATGGCGGTGAAGATCGACGAGGTGGCCGGCGTCTCGGGGCTCATCCAGCCCAACAGCCGCGTGGACGTGCTGGTCACGCTGCGCGACGACGGCGACCACGACCGGCAGCACGCCAAGCTGTTCATGGCCAACATGCGCGTGCTGTCGGTGGGGACGGCGCTGGAGCGGGGCCCCGACGGGCGCCCGATGGACGCGACCACCGCCGCGCTGGAGGTGTCGCCGGCCGAGGCGGAGCAGCTGGCCGTGGCCGCCAACCAGGGGAAGATCCAGCTGGTGCTGCGCGGCTTCGGCGACCCCGACACGGTGCGCACCCCGGGGGCCACGGCGCAGGCGATGCTGCAGCGCCTCGCCCCGGCCGTGCCGCCCGCCGCGCCCCCCCGTCCGGT
>JBEIJM010000229.1:0-4618 GCA_040380205.1 Gemmatimonadaceae bacterium | reverse complement strand
GTGTGGGGGATCATTGACAAGCAGCACGACGGCGCGCTTTATCTGGCTAAACAGATTCAGCAGCTTCGCCGCCCGGCGTTCTGGGCGTGCGAGCTGCACAGCAGCATTCCGACCGTTTGGACCACCGAGGACTCGCTGGCGCTGTTCCGCGCCCCTGAATCGTGGGGCCTATCTCGCCAGCAAGCCGACGAGCTGCGCGCCCAGCGCGCCGAAACGTTCGCCCGGCTGGAGTCGCTGGCCGCGACGGGCGCCGCGCTGCTGCCCACCACCGAGGTGACGCCGTGAGACGCTCCGAGAGCATCGCCAAGATTGCGCCCGCGCTGGTGGCCGCGCAGGCCGCGTTTCCGCCCATCGTGAAGGATGGCAAGAATCCGGCGTTCCGGTCGAAGTACGCCACGCTGGACGGCATCATGGCTGCGATCCGCCCGGCGCTCGCCGCCCATGGGCTGGCCGTGGTGCAGGGCGCCATCCACCCCGAGACCGACGGCGCCAAGCTCGTGGGGCTGTCCGTGGAGTCGGTGCTGGTCCACACGTCGGGCGAGTGGATGGCCACCGTGGTCCCGGTGCCGGTCACCAAGTCAGACGCGCACGGGCTGGGCAGCGCGCTGTCCTACGGGCGCCGCTACGGCATCTCGGCCCTGCTGGCCTTGACCACCGACGAGGACGACGACGGCAACGCTGCCACGCGCCCGCCGCAGCAGTCCCGCCAAGAGTTCCGGCAGGAGTCCCGCCAGGAGCGTCCCGCCGCGCCGCCGTCGCCGCCCGCCGGGCAGCGCCTCCACGAGCGGGTGCCCGAGACGCCAGCCGCGCCCATGCCATTGGCCAAGGCCGAGGCCCTGACCATGAAAGGGCAGCGGCTAGGCGACATGGACGACGAGCGGCTGGACAAGCTGGCCGCGTGGGCGTCCGAGAAGGGCAACGCCGCCGTTCACGCCGCCTGCCAGACCATCCTCGCCGCCCGCGAGGCCGAGGGCATGGCCGACGAGGTGGACCAGCTCCCCGACTCCCTGCCCTTCTGACCATGACCACCACGGACGATCTGCGCGGCATGGTGCGGGTGGACGACCCCCGCACCAGCCATGACGCCGCCCGCCGGGTGCGCCACGGGCGGCTGTCGCAGACACAGGAGCGGGTGCTGGCCGCGCTGTCGGGCGCGGGCGCGCGCGGCCTGACCGACGCCGAGCTGGCCGCGCTGCCCGCCTTCGCGGACCTGCGGGAATCCACAGCGCGCAAGCGGCGCGTGGAGCTGTACCAGGCGGGGTACGTTGCCCCCGCCGGATCGCTGCGGGACTACCAGACCGTCTGGGTGGCCACGTCCAGACAGCCCAGCAGCATCATCACCATGGTCGCCACGGGCGACCTTCACACGCGGGGGGAGACATGAATACCTGGAAGCAGGACACGCCGTCAGCCATGGCCGTGACCATCACGCCCGAAATCGCCGCCGCGATGCTGGCCACCAGCACCGGCAACCGCAAGATGCGCGCGCCCTACGTTGAGCGGCTGGCTAACGCCATGGCGCGCGGCGAATGGCGGGTGACCAATCAAGGCATAGGCTTTGACACCACCGGCGCGCTGCGCGACGGTCATCACCGGCTCTCCGCGTGCGTGCGCTCCGGCGTCCCCATTCGGTCCATGGTGGTAATGGGGATGCCAAACACCGCATACGAGGTGATCGACACCGGTGCGTTGCGAAACTACGGCGACCGCCTCAACGAGCCAGCCAAGATCGCGGAAATGTTGAGTTTTGCCGCTTTGATTGCTTATCGCTGTTCGGTTGCAACCGCGAGCCAAATTGCGCCGTTTAAGGCCACTTCTTTGTACGATCTTTCTAATGCGCTGCTTCAGTATTGCGGCAGCTCCGCGCAGTATTTTTCGTCTGCGTCGATGCGGCTGGCCGCGTGCGTGGCCGTTATGCAGGGCCAGCGCAAGGAGTGGGTGTTCAATCAGTATCGCGCTTTGTGTTTGTTGGATTTTGACGCCATGACATCTGCTGGCCACAGTCTGGTGCGCCAGGTGCAGCGGATGCGAGACGAGCGCACCGGCTCGCGCGGAAGAACGCATCGCCTTGAGGTGCTGACGCGCGGGCTGCGCGTGTTTGACGAAAACCGCGCGCACCTTGTAAAAATCCAGCTAAAGGAAAACACCATTGAAACTACAGTAGACGCTGCTCGCGCCACCTTGCTGGCTGCACTCAACGACGCGCAGCGGCAGGTCTCCCTCAACTTGGCCACCCCATGACCGACCTCGAAACCGTCCCCACCCCCGAGCGAGACGAGCTGGCTGGCGTCAAGCTCCCCGCCGCCGAGTCCCGACTGGGCGCCGTGCTGCTGGCCCTGTACGTCCACGCAGGCGCCTACACCCCCATGGGCGTCCCCGTGCAAGACTTGGCCAAGTTGATCGGCGCGCCCCGCACGTCCACCGCATCCAACTGCATGGTCTTGCGGGGCCGTGGGCTGGTCAGCAACGCCGCGCCCAAGGACCAGCGCGGCGGGCGGTACCTGCTCACCGACTACGGTGTGGCCGCCGTGTGGCGGCTTTACGGCACCGGCGCCACCGGCGGCGACCTGGAGGGGCTGGTGCGCCGCCTTGGCCCCGTCAAGCACCGCACGCCCAAGGCGGCGGCGCGCGCAGGCTACCCGGACGGGGCCAGCGGTGCCTAAGCCGATCCGCCCCACCGTCTGGCCCGCCCACGCCCCGCCGCCCGTGCAGGACGCGAGCGGGGTGTGGGTGTCGCCACGCAAGCGGCGGCCCATCTGCACCACGCACAACCCCGGGCCCGAGCAGATCATGTGGAAAGGCAAGGGGGACACAATCGGGACGTGGGTGTGCGCCATCTGTCACCGCGAATCGTATCGGGCCTACAACCTGCACCGCCGCGCCGCGCGCCAGGCTATGCGGGATGCGCCCGAGGGGTCGCGCCCCGCCATCACGCCCGCGCACCCCTTCGACTGGACCCGGCTGCGGCTCGAAAAGGAGTGGGGCGCGCCCATCGAGCAATGGACGCCCGCGCAGCACCGATTCCACACGCGCGCCATCTATCACCATCTGGGCTGGGGCGATGCCGCTCTTGAGGGGCCGATGGTCGCCAACGGGGTGCGCCTGGACAAGCCCCGTGCGGTGCATCACAAGCAAGGCCTGATGTGGAAGCTGGCCTGATGCTGCGCTACGGATACACCGAGCCCCGTACCGGGGCAGGGCGCGAGGAGCGGGACAAGCGGGTGGCGGAGCTGCTGCGCGCGCTGGCCCACCGCGAGTGGGTCAAGAGCCAGATAGCCGACGCCCTCGGCTGGTCGGACTGGATGACGGGCGCCGTGCTGGACGCCGGGCTGGCGCTCGGCTACGTCACGCGTCGCCAGGAATCGGCCAAGGAACGCGACAACCGGCGGCGCGCCACGGGGCGCGAGCGCCGCACCTGTTGGGTGTACAAGGCCAGCGGCAAAGTGCCGCCGGTCGCGCGGGAGCCTCGCCAGCGCCCGCGCCTCATCTTTCGGCCTTTGGGGGACGTATGATCGTATCGGGCGACACCTGTGGCCGCGCCGCCACCGTCGTGGCCGTGCTGGCCCTGCTGTGGGCCGTCGGCGTGCTGTGGGTTCTTGGCACGCTGTACGGCGACCTGGACGACGTTGAGCGCGACGAGGAGGGGACGCCGTGATCTGCACCACACTTAACGCGATCCGCGCGCATGACCCCTGCGCCAACGGATGGGCCGAGCTGTTGGCGCACCTCGGCAAAACTGGCCCGGACGACGAGCCGTTGCCGCTGGTCGTGATCCTCGACAGCAATGGCCTCGAAGACGCGCTGTGGGCGCTTCGCGCTGTGACGGGCGAGGACGCCCGTATCCGCCGGTATGCCGTGTGGTGCGCTCGGCAGGTGCAACACCTCATGGACGATCCGCGTAGTCTCGCCGCGCTGGACGTTGCCGAGCGGTACGCGGAGGGGCTGGCGACGGACGACGAGCTACGAGCGGCATGGGATGCGGCATGGGGTGCGGCACGGGCTGCGGTAGGGGATGAGGCAAGGAATGCGGCACGGTCTGCGGCACGGTCTGCGGCATGGGATGCGGCATGGGCTGCGGTAGGGGCTGCGGCATGGGGTGCGGCATGGGCTGCGATAGGGGCTGCGGCATGGGATGCGGCACGGTCTGCGGTAGGGGATGCCATGCGCGAGCGTCAGGCCGAGCAGTTCCGGCGCCTCTTTGGCGAGCAGGAGGTGGGGCGTGAGTGACACGCAGCGGTGGTGGTTTAAGCACATATGGCACAAAAACGGTTTTGTTTTTGCGCTGTCGTTTCTCCGGTTTCCCAAAAACGGATTTGCCTTCACTGTTGGACATGGCCTTGGAAGTTTGCACATCAACTATCGACCTGCGAAAAAGGTATGACGGACACGACGAAGTGGAACGCGGCGACACTGCGCGAGCGTCAGGCCGAGCAGTTTCGGCGCGTCTTTGGCGACGAGGAGGGGACGCCGTGAGTGACACGATACAGCGATACGAGGAGGAAGCAGAGGCATTTTATCAAGCAACCGGCGTGATGGCTCCCGGAAAGGACGCCGCAGCCGAGATGCACGGGTATGATGCCGATGAGTTACGACACAAGCTGTGGCGCATGTGGGCG
This sequence comes from Gemmatimonadaceae bacterium, assembly GCA_040380205.1. GTDB lineage: Bacteria > Gemmatimonadota > Gemmatimonadetes > Gemmatimonadales > Gemmatimonadaceae > Gemmatimonas. The sequence goes on along the minus strand of JBEIJM010000229.1, from coordinate 2 downwards.
CG
>JBEIJM010000228.1:0-4653 GCA_040380205.1 Gemmatimonadaceae bacterium | reverse complement strand
CACCACTGCCGCCAGCGCCGCCACGACGCCCGCGCGCCGCTGCGCCGCCCTCACGCGATCGGCCCCTTCTTCGCGCCAATCACCCCCGGCACGCCGTTCGCCTTGAGCAGCGCGTTGAACGCCTCCACCTCGGCGCCAGTCACGCGCTCCACCTCCGCCTGCAGCGCCTTCCACTTGACCTCCAGCTCCACCAGCCGCTCGCGCACCGACGCGATCACGCCGTCGTTCCCCTCCACCTGCCCCCAGAGGAAGCCGTACTGGCCGTTGATGCCGTTGGCGTAGTTGATGATGTCCTGCCCGTTGCCGGCCTTGGTGGTCAGCTTGGGGTCCAGCCCCTGCAGCTTGGCCGCGAGCGCGCGCCCCGCCTTGGTCACGGTGTCCGCCGCCGAGGTCCCGCCGGCGCGCGTCACGTACCCCTGCACCTGCGTGCGCAGGTCGCGCACCTGCAGCACCGCCTTGTGGATCTCGTCCACGCGCCCGGCCAGCAGGCGCGCCAGCGAGTCGCGCTCCGCGAGCACCGCCGCCGGCACCGCCCCCTGCCGCGGATCGGGGCGCACCTCCAGCGGCTGCTCGCGCACCACCGTGGCCGCGCCCCCCTTCCAGGTGAGGCGCACCGTGTAGCGCCCGGCCAGCACCATCGGCCCGTCACCGGGCGCGCCAAAGAGCATCACGTTGGGGAGCCGCGTCGGCGCGGCGCGCCGCAGGTTCCAGCTGACCTGATTGAGCCCCGCCTTCACCCGCAGCGGATTGAGCGAGTCCCCGCGCGAGGCGAACGACCGCACCACCGCCCCCGCCGCGTCCCGGATCTCCAGCGTCACCGTGGTGGCCGAGTCGGGCGTGGCCGCCAGCCGCACGAAGAAGGTCGCCCCCGCCGGCGGATTGCGCCCCTCCGCCACCGGCGCGCCGAAGCCGCCGCCCCCGGCCGCCATCACCGCCGGGCGCGGCGCATACAGGTGCGCCGCCGCCGTCGCCAGCGAGTCGGCGTGCTGCCGCAGCACCGACAGGTCGTCCAGGATCCAGAACGCCCGCCCCTCGGTGGAGGCGACCAGGTCGCCGTGCTTCACCTGCAGGTCGGTCACCGGTACCACCGGCAGCGCACCGCGCATCGGCTGCCACCGCGCCCCCGCGTCGAACGACACGTACACCCCGGTCTCGGTGCCCGCGTACAGCAGCCCCTTCCGCTCGGGGTCCTCGCGCACCACGCGCACCGGCTCCCCCTCGCGCAGCCCGGTCACCAGCCGCGTCCACGTGGCCCCGTAGTCGGTGCTGCGGAACAGGTGCGGCGTGGGGTCCCCCACGCGGTCCTTCCGGAACGCCACGGTCACCGTGGCCGGGTCGTGCGGCGACACCGCCACCTCGTTCACCAGCCCGTCCCCCCACGCCGCGGGGGTCACGTTGGTCCACGTCGCGCCGCCGTCGCGCGTGCGCTGCACCAGCCCGTCGTCGGTCCCCACGTACAGCGTCTTCGCGTCGTGCGGCGACTCCTCGATCACCACGATGGTGCCGTACACCTCGCCGCCGGCCCCCTCATTGGTGATGGGGGCGCCCCCCCACCCCTGCCGCGCCTTGTCGTTGCGCGTCAGGTCCCCCGACACCGGGGTCCACCGCGCCCCGCGGTCCGTCGTGCGGAACAGCACGTTGCCGCCGTGGTACACCACGCGGTCGTCGTGCTGCGACACCTCGATGGGGGCGGTCCAGTTGAAGCGGTACTTGGTCTTGTCCGTGGGCTCGGTGAGGTTCATCTCGGGCCACGGCATGATGGTGCGCGACAGCCCGGTCCCCTGGTCCAGCTCGTCGATCAGCCCCTGGTAGCAGCCGCCGTACACGAAGCGCGGGTTCCGCGCCGACACGCCCATGTTGGCGCTCTCGCACCCGGGCCCCTCCTGCCAGTCGCGCACCCCGATGCTCCCGCGGTCGCTGCGCGAGGCGATGATCACCGAGCTGTTGTCCTGCTGCCCGCCGTACACCTTGTACGGCCACCCGTCGTCCACCGCCGCATGGTAGAACTGCGCGGTGGGCTGGTTGTCCTGCGTGCTCCAGCTGGCACCGCCATCCAGCGACACCGACACGCCCCCGTCGTTGGCGTTGGCCAGCACGCGGCTGTCGCGCGGGCTGATCCACAGCTGGTGGTTGTCGCCGTGCGTCGCGCGCACCGTGGCGAAGGTGCGCCCGCCGTCAATCGACTTGAGCACCGGCGCGTTCATCACCCACACCACGTCAGGGTTGGCCGGGTCGGCGGTGACCTTCATGTAGTACCACGACCGCGTCTGGATCAGCCGGTCCCCCGACAGCAGGCGCCAGCTCTTCCCCGCGTCGTCGCTGCGGTACAGCCCGCCCCCCGGCTCCGCCTCCACGATGGCGAAGACGCGGTCGGGGTTGGCCGGCGACACCGCCACGCCGATCTTCCCCATCAGCGCCGGCAGCCCCTCGGTGAGCCGCACCCAGCTGTCGCCGCCGTCGACGCTCTTCCAGAGGCCGCTCCCCGGCCCCCCCGAGCGCACCATCCACGGCATCCGCTGGTGGTCCCAGAACGCCGCGTACAGGATGCGCGGGTTGGCCGGGTCCATCGACAGGTCGCTGGCCCCGCTGGTGGCGTTGGCGCCGGCCAGCACCAGCGTCCACGTGGCCCCGCCGTCCGTGCTGCGGTAGATCCCGCGCTCCGCGCTCCCCTTCCACCGGTCCCCCTGGGCGGCCACGTACACCACGTCGGGGTTGCGCGGGTGCACGCGCACCGCGCTCACCTGCCGCGTCCCCGACAGCCCCACCTTCTTCCAGCTGCGCCCCTGGTCGGTGCTCTTGTACACGCCGTCGCCGTACGACGACGACTGGCCGCGGATGGCGTGCTCGCCGGTGGCCACGTACAGCACGTGCTCGTCGCTGGGCGCCACCGCGATGGCCCCGATGGAGCCGCTGGTGAAGAACCCGTCGGAGATGTTGCGCCAGCTGATCCCCGCGTTGTCGGTGCGCCACACGCCGCCGCCGGTGTAGCCGGCGAAGAACACCAGGGGGTTGGAGGGGAGCCCGGCCACCGCGTTGGCCCGTCCGCCGCGCCACGGGCCGATGTTGCGCCAGCTGAGCGCGGCCAGGGTGGCGGAATCGGGGGCGGCCGCTGCGGCGGCCCCCGCGGGTGCCCCCTTGGGCGCCGCCTTGGCGCCCTGGGCGGCGAGCGCCGCGGGGAGGAGCGCCGCCAGCAGGGCGGCGAGGGGGGCCGGCCGAAGGCGGCGAACGGGGACGACAGAGGCGATGGGCATGGTCGGGAGAGCGGAAAGGGGCGCCGGCAACCTGCTCCCCAACCTACCCCGCTGACGCAGCGGGCGCCTCCGTCGTCCTAGGTGACCATGCCTGTCGCCACCGCCCCCGCCGCCGCCCTCGGCGCCCTCCCCGCGGACTCCCCCTGGGGCCGCTCGGCCATCCCCATCCGGCGCGCCGCCGACTTCACGGGGCTCCGCCTCGGTCGCGCGCTGGTGGGCTTTCTGGCCTTCCTCATCGGCGTCACCTCGCTGGCGCCCTTCCGCTTCGCGGCGCTGCCGCAGGCGGCCACGCTGGTGGTCCTCGACCCGGCCACGCTGGCGCTCAGCTTCGCGCTGTTCGTGCCGCTGGGGTACGTGCTGCAGCTCACCCGCCCCCGCGGCGCTCCCGTGGGATGGGGGCAGCTGCTGACGGTGGGGGTGGGGCTGAGCCTCTCCCTCGAGGCCGCCCAGCTGTGGCTCCCCGGACGTACCCCGGCCCTCACCGAGGCGCTGGCCAACATCCTGGGCACGCTGGCCGGGGGGTGGGGGTACCACGCGCTCTTCCGGCGGGTCCGAGCCTCCGACGCGGTCAAGCAGCTGGCGCTGGAGCTCCCGCTGGTGGCGGTGTTGTACCTGCTGGTGCCGCTGGTGGCGCTGGGCGGGCTGGGGCTGGTCGGCGACCACGCGACCCGCGGATGGCTGCTGCTGCCGCTGGTGGCCGCCGCCGGGGCCATCTTGGGCGGCGTGCAGGCTGGCTACATGACCGCCCATCCGGCGCGTCGGCACCGCCCGTTCCGCGTGGGGGGGGCCGCCTGGCTGGGGGTGGGGCTACTCCCGGTGCTGCTGGCGCAGCCGCTGGTGGCGGTGGCCGCCGTCCCCGTGTTCTTCGCGGCCGAGGGGTGGTGGCACCGCGTGATCACGCGCCGCGTGGAGGGGCCGGGCGCCGACCTGCGCTTCGAGGCGCCCACGCTGCGCGTAGTGCTGCCGCTGTTCCTGGTTTACCTGGTGGGCGCCTCCCTCTGGCCGCAGGAAGGGTGGCAGGCGGGGTGGCAGGGGAGCTGGACCGCCGGCGTGGCGCTCTTTCCCGCGGGGACCGAGCCGCTGGCGTCGGCGCTCTTCCGCGCCGTCGAACGCATGGCCGCGTTCACCCTGGCCGGCTACCTGGTGGCCGAGTTGGCGGGGCGGCGCGCCGACGCGCTGGGGGCCGTGGCCCCGGCGGTGCTGGGGGTGGTGGGGACGCTGGCGCTCCTCACCGAAGGGGCGCGCGGGTTCCTGGTGGGTGCGGGCGCCAGCGCGGGGATGGCGGGGCTGCTGCTGGTGGCGGCGCTGTTCGGGGCGCGATTGTATCAGCTGCAGCGCGACCACGTGCGGGCGCTCATCCGGCGGTCGACCGGCTGAGCCCCCGCGCCCACCCCCGCCCCAT
>JBEIJM010000227.1:0-4667 GCA_040380205.1 Gemmatimonadaceae bacterium | reverse complement strand
GGCCGCGGCGGCGCGGGCGACGGCGGCGGCCGCCGCGGAGGAGCTGACCCGTCTGCAGGCGGCCATGGCCGAGCGCGAACGGGAGCGGCAGCTGCACGACGAGCTGGACCGCGCGCTGGGGGACCTGCGCACCGACCTCAACCACCAGCTGCGCCCCGAGCTGGCCGAGGTGGCCGGCCGCTTCCTGGACGGGCTCACCGACGGCCGCTACGCCGCGCTGGAGTTTGACGAGGACTATCGCGTGGTGGTGCTCGAGGACGGGCTCCCCAAGCCGGTCCTCTCCGGGGGCGAGGAGGACCTGTGCAACCTCGTGCTGCGGCTCGCCATCTCGCAGATGATCGCCGAGCGGGCGGGGCAGGCGTTCTCGCTGCTCATCCTCGATGAGGTGTTCGGATCGCTGGACGACGTGCGGCGCACCAACGTGGTGGAACTGCTCCGCCGCCTGCACGACCGGTTCGAGCAGGTGATCGTGATCACGCACGTGGAAGGCGTGCGCGACGGGTTGGACCGCGTGCTGCAGCTGCACTTCGACGAGGCCCGCGGCTGCACCACGGTGCGGACGGCGGACCCGCGGGCGGGGGACGTCGCCGCGGACGCGGACGTGGGAGAGGCGGCGTGAGTGGCCCGGGGTGGTCGGTCCCGACCCTCGGCGCGCCCCGGGTGGCCACGGCGGCCGACATCCCGCGGCTCAACGCGCTGTTCACGCAGGCGTTCACCGACCGCTACCGGCGCGACGGGATGGTGGGGGTGCGGGTGCCGCCGCTGGGGGTGCAGGTGTGGCGCTACGCGCTGGAGGACGCCGGGGCGGGCGCCCTGTGCTGGGAGGATGCGGGGGGGCAGCTGGCGGCGTTCAACATCGTGCACCGCTCGGGGGCCGAGGGGTGGATGGGGCCGCTGTGCGTGCGCCCCGACCTGCAGGGGGGCGGCGTGGGGCGGGTGATCGTGCAGGCCGGCGTGGCGTGGCTGCAGGCGCAGGGGGCCACGAGCATCGGGCTCGAGACCATGCCGCGCACCATGGACAACATCGGCTTCTACACGCGCCTGGGGTTCGTCCCCGGGCGGCTCACCCTCACGGTCACGCTGGAGGCCGCTCGCACGGGGAGCGGCCTCACGCTGCTGTCGCAGCTGTCCCCGGCACGGCAGGAAGCCGCCTTGGCCGGGTGTCGCGCGCTCACGGCGCAGCTGGCGCCGGCGGTGGACTTCACGCGCGAGCTGGAGATCACGGCGCGGCTGGCGGTGGGCGACACGGTGCTGCTGGGACCGCCGGAGGCGCCCGAGGCGTTTGCCCTGTGCCACACCGCGCCGCTGGTGGACGGACGGGCGCAGGAGGAGCTGCGGGTGCTCAAGGTGGCCTGCGCCACGGCGGAGCAGTTCCCGGCGCTGCTGGGGGTGCTGGCGCGCTATGCGCGCGCCGCGGGGATGCGCCGGGTGGCGGTGCGCCTGCAGGGGGAATACCCGGAGGCGCTGCGCAGCACGGTGGCGTTGGGGGGACGGCTCCGCTGGACGGACCTGCGGATGAGCCTGCACGACGCGCCGGAGCGGGCGGCGGTGTCGGGCATCGTGCTGTCCAACTGGGAGATCTGAGCCGGCGGGACGGCGCCGCCAATCGGCTCAGCTGCTCGGCGCAGCAGCTCGGCTCAGCCGATCGGTTCCGCCGATCGGCTCAGCGTCCGCCGCGCGGTCCCCCTGGGGTGCCCCGGGTCACCATGCCGTACACCACCAGGAACACCCCGGCGGTGAGGAGGAGATGCACCAGCCCGGGGGCCTCGGTCCCCAGCGTGACGGCGCCCCAGAGGACGAGAAGGGCGAGGCCGAGGGCGGTGGCGGGGGACATGGCAGCGGGGCGGAAGGGAGGGGCGGGCGCCGGATTGCGGCGGATGCGCCCCGCGATGTACGTTGGACCTGCGGGTCGGGGAAATGTACTTCTTGAGCCGATAAGTCCATAGAAAGGACTCGACAAACGAGGTGAACGTCAGGCCCCAGTGCGGGGAAGGCGGAAGCGCGGTGAGAGTCTCAATCCTTCTCCTTGGGCTTCAAAGATTCCCTCCCCGGTCCCGCGTGGGTCCCGAAGGCTCCGTCGCAAGGCGGGGCCTTCGGTGTATCCGGGCCCGTCGGTCGGGAACCTCCCCGGCGTGCCGCGGGTTTGCCCCGCATGCCCCAGGTCACCGTCACGCGCGTCCTGCGCTTCAACGCCGCGCATCGCGTGCACAACCCGGCGCTCTCCCCCGAGGAGAACGCGCAGCTGTTCGGGAAGTGCAACAACGTCAACTGGCACGGGCACAACTACCGGCTCGAGGTGTCGGTGCGTGGCGAGGTGGACCCGCGCACCGGGTATGTGGTGGATCTGGGCGCCCTGCGCGCGCTGGTCGAGCGCGAGGTCATCGAGCAGACGGACCACCGGAACTTCAACATCGACGTTCCCTACACGCAGGGCCTCAATCCCACCACGGAGAACGTGGTGGTGGCCATGTGGGGGGTGCTGGCCCCGGCGGTGGTGCCGGCGCGCCTGGTGCGCCTGCGGTTGTGGGAGACCGAGAACAACTACGTGGACTACCATGGTGACTGACCGACTTGCCGCCGCCCAGGTGGGGCTGGTGGACCCGGACGACCTGGCCGTGCCCGCCGGTCCCCTCGCCGAGTACGAGGTGATGGTGCGCCGCCAGCTCGAGCTGCTGGGGGAGGACCCCGAGCGCGACGGGCTCCACAAGACCCCCAGCCGCGTGGCCAAGGCCATGGCGTGGCTCACGCACGGCTATGGCCTCGATCCGCGCACCGTCATCGGCGACGCGCTGTTCGAGGAGGACCATGAGAACATGGTCATGGTGCGCGACATCGAGATGTACTCCATGTGCGAGCACCACATGCTGCCGTTCTTCGGCAAGGTCCACATCGCCTACATCCCCAACGGGAAGATCGTCGGGCTCTCCAAGCTGCCGCGCGTGGTGGAGGTGTTCGCGCGCCGCCTGCAGGTGCAGGAGCGGCTGGGGGAGCAGATCGCCGACGCCATCGACAGCGTCCTCCAGCCCCGCGGCGTGGGCGTGGTGATCGAGGCGGTGCACCTGTGCATGATGATGCGCGGCGTCGAGAAGCAGAGCTCGCGCACCATCACCTCGTCGCTCCGCGGGCTCTTCCGCGACGACGCCAAGACGCGCAGCGAGTTCCTGCGGCTCGCGCACGCGCCCATGTCCCCGTACTGAGGCCGGGGTGACCTCCCCCGCCGCGTCGGGCGCCGTGGCGGCGCCGCTGGCCGGGCGCGTGGCGGTGGTCACCGGCGCCTCGCGCGGCATCGGGCGCGCGGTGGCCACTCGGCTGCACGAGGCCGGCGCCACCGTGTGGCTCCTGGCGCGCGGCGCGGAGGCGCTGCACGCCCTCGCCGAGTCACTGGGCCCACGGGCCCACGCCGCGGCCGTGGACATCACCCGTGGCGACCAGTTGGCCCCGGTCCTGGCGCGGCTGCTCGACGGCCCGCTGTCCCCCCCCGACCTGCTGGTGAACAACGCGGGGATCTTCCCGCTGGGCCCCCTTGAGGCCGTGGACCCGGACACCTTTGCGGCCACGCTGGCCGTGGCGCTGGCCGCCCCCTATCGCCTGCTCCACGCCCTCCTGCCAGCCATGCGCGCCCGCGGGGCCGGCGACCTGGTCACCATCGGCTCCGTGGCCGACCGACGCATTTTTCCCGGCAATGCCGCCTACGCGCCCGCCAAGTTCGGCGCCCGGGCGCTGCACCACGCGGTGCGGGAGGAAACCCAGGGGAGCGGCGTCCGCTGCACCCTGGTGGCCCCCGCCGCCACCGACACCCCGCTCTGGGATCCCATCGACCCCGACCACACGCCGGGGCTCCCCCCGCGCGCGGCCATGCTGCGCCCCGACGACGTGGCCGACGCCGTGCTGTGGGCCGTCTCCCGCCCGCCGCACGTGACCATCGAGGAGTTGCGGTTGGCCCGCAGCTGACCCCACCGGTGGATCGCGCCCTGCTGGACGCGCTGCGGTGCCCCGCCCCGCACGCCGAGGAATGGCTGGTGGCCATGGTGCACCGCGCCGATGGCCCCCGCCTGCGTGAGGCCGACCTGGCCTGCCCGGCCTGTGGCGACGCCTTCGTCGTGCGCGACGCCGTGGCGTGGTTCCACGCACCGCCCCGTGACGCCACCGCCATGGCGGCGGCTCACGCCGCACCCTCGGCCTCCGACGCGTGGGCGGAGGAGCAGGGCGCCGACCGCCTGGCCGCCCTGCTGGGGGTCGCGGAGGGGCCATGGCCCGTGGTGCTGGTTGGGGCGCGAGCGGCCCAAGGCGCCGCGCTGGCGGCACGGGTCTCCCCGCCGCAGTGGTGGATCAATCCGCGCCCCGCTGCGCTCGGGAACGCGCCGCACCCTCACTGGCTGGCCGGCGTGCTGCACACCGGGGCCCGTTGGCCGCTGGCGCCCCGTCAGGCGGCCGCCGTGGCGCTGGACGCGGCCCATGCCGCTCCGGTTCCGCTGGCCCAGGCGGTGCGCCTGCTGCGCCCCGGCGGCCGCCTGGTGGCGCCGGCATGGGCCCCGCTCCCGGAGGGGGTCCGGGAGCTCGCCCGCGATGCCGTCGAGTGGGTGGCGGAGGCTGCGGGCGTCCACCCCGCGCACGACGCGTCGCCGCTGGTCACGCTGCGCCGCCGCGCGCCCTGAGCACCCGCGGCG
>JBEIJM010000226.1:0-4669 GCA_040380205.1 Gemmatimonadaceae bacterium | reverse complement strand
CGCGCACGGCTCGGCCAGGCTGGCAACGTGGTGCTGGACACCACCAAGAAGGTGGCCAGCTACATGGACCAGCTTATCGAGCTGGCCGGTCTGGTGCCAATCACGACAGCAGACCATGCCAAGCTGACCGGCGAAGTGGCGCGGCTTCGGACGGCCATGGAAGTCGGCAACCTGCCGATGGCGCAACGGCTGGAGCTTGCCAGGCAACTCAGCAAAGCCGAAAAGGCGCTGGAGGGCGCCACGGTGCGGCGGTCGCTGGCCGAGGCGCAGGCAGCGATGGCGGCTGGGGCTGTTGGCAAAATAGGCTTCACGCGATCCGGCGGGCCGAATCTCAAAGAAAGCATGGCTCGCGCCCGCGAAAACGTGCGCGCGTCCGCGCAGGATATTGGCGCGATGCTGGATTTAGAGTACACCAAGAATTTGCTTGAGGTGGCCGAGCGACTTGGACAGCAGCTCAAGGAAACGCTGGGCTCCAGCGTGGCCTCGGCCTTTGAGGTGCTGGCTACGCGCGGCGCGACGGTTGGCGATGCGTTCGGCGCGCTGGGCGCGGCCATGCTGCGAGGGCTGGGGGACATGACCATCGCGTTCGGTATTTCTGTTATAAAGATCGGAAAGCTGATGACAGGCGCCGTCAACGCACTTAAGAGCCTCAACGGTCCAGCCGCCGTGGCCGCCGGTTTGGCCATCGTGGCCGTCGGCGGCCTGATGCGTGGCGCGGCGGGGCGCGCGTTCGGTGGCGTGGGCGGCGGCAGCGCTCCGGTAATAGCCGGTGGCGGCCTTGGCGGGATGTCTGGGCCCGCCACCCTTCCCGGCCTCACCTTTGGCCCCACGATGGCATCCAGCGCGTCCGGCGTGTCAGCCATGGCGCCGGTCGCCGTCACCATCATCGGGCCGAACGATCCGGCGGCACAGCGGCAGATGCAGGAGCTAATCGAGAAGGCCAATCGGCGCGGCAATACCCGAGTCTGACACATGGCAAGCCTCACGTTTAACGACGGCACCAGCGCTACCCTCGACAACGGGCTCACGGCCACGGCGGCGGGCGTCGGCTCGCGCTTCGCGTCGTGGGTGCCGTGGACGCGGCGGGTGGGCGAGTCGGCGGTTGTGCTGGCGACGGGCGCGCGCAACGCGTTTACGTTCCGCACGGACTACGGCGCGGCGTTTGAGATGCGCGACTTGCCCGTTAGCACGCAGGCCGTGGCGTTGCGGCTCATTCGGCACCTGGCCATTGGCGGGACGGTGACCGTGACCACCGGCGACACCAGCGCGCGCACCTACAGCAATTGCGCGTTGGACCCGGAGGCGGGACCGCCCGAGCTGGCGTTTCAAGACCCCACGTTCCTGACCTACTCCATGGCGTTTTCGCTGGTCAATCTGAGCGGAGCCGACATGATCTGCACGTATGACTGATCGCCATGGCTGAGACGACCCTGCGGTATCGGCTGCAAATCATGGCCGCCGCCACGGTGCTGAATCCCAATCCCAGCACCGTGGCGCTGACGTATACGTCGGACGCGGCGGGCACGAACCCATACATCGCGGGGCCACCGAGCGGGGACGGGCAAGAGATCGACCTGCTGACCGGCGCCAATCGGGCAGGGGCGTACCTCGTGGAGCTGGTGGACGTGGCGACCGGCACCGATGGCACGGGAACCGTGCGGGCGTTCACGAACCAGCTTGAGGATGCCGCCGCCCGGCAGCAGCTGCTGGGCCGCCGCGCGGTGCTGGCGGTCAGCAGCAACGGCGGCGCGTTTGAGCAGCTCATTTCGGGCTACATCGTCGGCATTCGGCTGGTGTCCCCGATGCGGTACGCGGTCAGCATTGGCGACACGCGCCGCGTGGAGCAGACGCAGCCGATCTTCACCGGCACCGCGCTGGGCAGCTTCACGACGCGCGGATGCCTAACGGGCGGGCCGGTCACGGCGACGTTCGGCCCCGCCATCGCGCGCGGGGGCTGGCGCTATACGGTCTCCAGCGTGAGCGGTGCGCGCGTCACGGTGCGGTTTCGCAGCGGCTACATCGCCGGGGTGAATTCGGCGATGGTCACGGACTGGCGACGGCTGCGGCGCGACGACGTGGTGGCGGCCATCGTGCGCGCGCCGCAGCTCTCGTTTTTAAGCGGGCTAGAAACGCACAGCTTCCCGAACGTGCTGCCGTACATCGGCACCACGACGGCCAACGCCGTCCCCATGGTGGACACCGATGGCGTGCAGCGCGTGCTGCTGCTGTCGTCGGATTTTGGCAACGCGGGGTTTGGCGATTTGACGTTCTGGTGGGCCAGCACCACGCACGCGATCCCGAGCCCCGGCGATACGCTGTACATCAGCCTGACCACCAACGATGTAAATCCGCTATGCGCGCTCTACCTTGACGCGCACCCGGTGGACATCGTGCTGGCGATCTGGACCGCCGCGTACATTTCGTATGACAGCGGCGGCGCGTGGATTGCGGCGATGCGCGAGTTGATCGGGCCCGACGTGCGGCTGGCGCTCAAGCTGACGGAGGCCCCGCCCATCGCGCAGTTCTTGGAGGAAGCGATCTTCGGGCCGTTCGGCATCACCGTCCGCACCAACTTTGACGGCACCCAGCAACTGGTGCCCGCCCGCATTTTGACGACCGCCGTCCCGACGCTGACGATCAACGCCGCCGCCATGCGCGGGGCCGAGGAGACGGTGTTTGACTTGGACGAGCGGTCGGCGGTGTCGTCCATTACGCTGACGCAGACCCTCCTAGCGGCGGCGGTGCAGGGCGCGCAGGCCGAGGCGTCCGACGTTCCGGCGGATGGGTTGACCATGCAGGAGGTCACGCAAACCGCCAAGTGGGGCCAGCTTTCGCTGCTGGCGGCCCGCGATGTATCGTACAAGGTGCCGGGCATGATCCACAGCGCCCAGGCGTGGGCCCCGGATTTCACGCGCACGCTGACCACCGTGGCGCAGTCCACGCTCCAGCGGTTCGGCAACGGCGTCCAGGCGGCGGACGTGGCGGTCATGGCTGGCACGGCGGCAGCGGCGGCGCAGGTGGGCGACGAGGTGTATTTCGACGCCCCGCACTTTCCGAGCCGGGGCTATCGCGTTGGCGAGTCCACGGTGGGCGCGCGCATCATGCAGGTAGTGCGGCGCACCGAAACGCCTGCCGGGCCCGTGCTGCGGTTGGTGGACAGCGGCATCAACGCGCAGCCGGTCAGCCCGGCGGCGGCCATCACGGTGGCGCAAAGCACCACGAACCCGCCGTATGTGGCGGCGTACACCATCACCAACGCCGCGACAATCAACAGCGGCAACGTGTTGTCGGTGGCGGTGCAATATGCCGTGTCGGCCACCACCCCGACCGGCAACGGCACCACCCATCAGGTCTACCCGCCCGGCGCGGTGCCGACCGGCGCGGTGGAGCTGCCGCCGCTCGATGTGGCGGGGCAGCGCGTGTGGGTGCGCGCGCGCACGGAGCAGGTGGAGCGGCGCCCCTCGGCGTGGTCGGCGTGGACATCGGTGGTTCTGGACGCCATGCCGACGCCGTTCGGGCTGACAGCCACCCCGGTGAGCGCCACGGCGGTGGATATTGCGTGGGCCAATTTCAGCTATGCGTACCCCATCGCGGTGTACGCCTACCTCGGTGGATCGCCGCCGTCCTCTTGGCTCCCGTTCCGCGTGGGAACGATGCCAGCAGGCAGCAACAGCACGACGATCCGAGTCTTGTCGGCGGGGACGTGGCAGATCGCGGTGGCGTATATGTCCCCGCAGGGCATTGGCCCGCTGGAAACGACCAGCGCCGTGACGACCGGCGCCGGGAGCGCGGCCACCCGACCGGCAGGGCTTGCGGCCATCGACGCGCAGGACGACGTGGGGCTGCCGCAAGGCGTGGCGCTCGGGCTCTTTGCGTCCGACCAGACGTTGGACATCATCGTCGAGCGGTCGCTGTCGGTGGGCTCAGGGTACGCCGAGGTGGGACGGGTCAACGGCGCGGCCACGACGATCATCGACCAACTCCCCCGCGACGGAACGCGGTATTTTTACCGCTTGCGGCATGGACTGGGGGGATACGACACCAGCGGGCCGACCCCAGCCATTTCGGCCATCGCGCGCGGCGTGCCGCCCACGGTGCTGCGCCCGCCCGCTGCGGTGCCCACGGTGCAGGTGGCGGTCTCGGAAACGACGACCACGGGCACGGTGTCGCTGATGATTAGCGACACGCAAGGCCGGTTTGTCGAGGCCCGGTTTCGCGAGCGCACGAACGGCGGCGCCTGGAGCGGGTGGACGGTGGCCGTCCCCAGCACGATAACCGACCCCAACGGCGTGGTCATCGGCTACACGGCCAGTTACTCCGCCAGCCTCCCCGCCACGGGCTTCCTCGACATTGAATACGAGGTGACGGCGTTCGGCGCGGACGGCGTCGTGGCCGTCATCGCGGGCGGCGTGGAATCGTTTGACGTGGGCGTGTCGGCGGATTTTGTGTCGGTCGTGGGCAGCTTTGGTGTCAATGGGAATTTCATCTTAACGCTGTCAGCAGACACCGACACGCAATCGTTCAAGTTTGCCACCAGCACCATCTCGCAGCCCACGCTGGCGACGACGCAGGCGCAGGGCGCGATTAACGGGCGCAACTACTCGACCACCTTCGCGGGGCCGTATGACATCGGGACGGTGATTTACGTCTCGGCGCTGGGTTACACGGG
>JBEIJM010000225.1:0-4721 GCA_040380205.1 Gemmatimonadaceae bacterium | reverse complement strand
TGGATGCTGGCCGGCTCCCTCTACGACGGCAGCTTCGGCGTGCTCATGCTGGCCATCCCCAAGGCGGCGTGCGCGCTCTTCGGGCTCCCCTATCCGGTGATCGGGGAGATCTGGCTCCGACTGGACGGGATCTTCCTGCTGGTCATGGCCGCGCTGTACGTGCTCACCGCGCGCGACCCGGGGCGCTACCTCGGCATCGTGGCGGTGTGCCTGGCCGGCAAGGTGGTGTCCATCGCCTTCTACTGCACCTACGTCTTCGCGTTCGGCGAGGCGAAGATCTTCCTGATGTTCGCGGCGCTCGACCTCGTGTTCCTGTGCGGACACGCGTGGGCGCTGGGCCCCAACGGGGGGCAGCGGCTCATCGATGCCTTCCGTCCGGCGCGATTGCCGGTGGTGGCGGCGCACGTGGACGGCGCGCCCCCCGGCTGACGGCCCCTCATGACGGACTTCGCCGGCACCGAGCGGTTCGAGGTCCTGGGCACCCTCGGCCGGGGTGCCATGGGGGCCGTGTATCTCGCGCGGGACCGGGAGCGGGGCACCGAGGTGGCCATCAAGGTGCTCCCCAGCGCGGAAGGGCCGTCGCTGCAGCGCTTCAAGTCGGAGTTCCGGTCGCTGGCGGCGCTGTCGCATCCGCACCTGGTGCCGCTGTACGAGCTCATCAGCGACGGCGGCCGGTGGATGTTCACGATGGATGTGGTCCGCGGCGGCGACTTCCTGTCGTGGGTGCGCCCCGGGGAACGGCTGGACGCGGAGCGGCTGCGCGGGGCGCTGCGCGGGCTGGCCCAGGGGGTGCAGGCGCTGCACGCGGCCGGGCTGCTGCACCGCGACCTCAAGCCCTCCAACGTGCTGGTGCGCGACGACGGCCACGTGGTGCTGCTGGACTTCGGGCTGGCCATGGAGCTGGGAACCGAGCAGACCACGGACAGCGTGTCCGGGACCTTCGCCTACATGGCCCCCGAGCAGGCCACCTTCGAGTCGCTTTCGCAGGCCAGCGACTGGTACGCTGTGGGGGTGATGCTGTACGAGGCGCTCACGGGGCAGCTCCCCTTCCAGGGGAACGCTTTCGCGCTGATGGCGGCCAAGCTCACCAAGGCACCGCCGCCAATCCGCGAGCTGGCCCCCGACGCGCCGGAGGACCTGGCCCTGCTGGCGGTGGCACTGCTGCACGTGAAGCCCGAGGAGCGCCCCGACGGCGCCGCGGTGCTGGCCGCGCTTGGCGGCGCGCCCGCGCCGCAGGCGCCCTCGGCGCCGGCGTCCGGCGACACGCCCTTCGTGGGACGGGAGGCGCATCTGGCGGCGCTCTCGGCGGCGTTCGCCGAGGCGCAGGAGGGGAACGCCGTGGTGACGCTGGTCCACGGGCGGTCGGGGACGGGGAAGTCCACGCTGCTGGACCGGTTCCTGGCGCTGCTGGAAGCCGAAGGGCGCGCGGTGGTGCTGCGGGGCCGCTGCATGGAGCAGGAGTCGGTGCCCTTCAAGGGGCTCGACGCGCTCATCGACCGGCTGGCCAACTGGCTGCGCCGGCTGCCGAAGGCCGAGGCGGCTGCGCTGCTGCCGCGGCACGTGGATGTGCTGGCGCACGTCTTCCCGGTGCTGGAGCGGGTGGAGGCCATCGCCGAGGCGCCGCGCGGCGCCGCCGCCCGCACCGACCCGCAGGAGTTCCGCCGGCGCGCCTTTGGCGCGCTGCGCGAACTGCTGGCGCGCATTGGCGACCGCGTGCCGGTGGTGCTGGTGGTGGACGACTTCCAGTGGGGCGACGTGGACAGCGCCGCCGCGCTGGCGGGGCTGCTGGCCCCCCCCGACGCCCCCCGCTGCTGCCTGCTGGTGGCCTACCGCAGCGAGTACGAGGCCTCCAGCCGGTGCCTGGTGGAGTTCCGCGCGGCGCTAGCCGCGGCGGCGGTGCCGCATCGCCCGCCGATTGCCGTGGAAGCGCTGGAGCCTGCCGCCGCCGTGGCGCTGGCGGAGGCGCTGCTGGGCGCGGAAGGGCTCCCGGTGGCGCACGCCGCGCGCATCGCGGAAGAGGCGGGAGGGAACGCGTTCTACATCGCCGAGCTCACGCGCCACGTCACGCGGGACGACGTCGTGGAGGGGGCGGCGCGCCCCATGCTGGCCGGGGGGGGCGCGGCGCCGCGGCTGGACGACATCCTCTGGGAGCGCGTGCAGCGGCTCGCCGTGGACTCGCGGCAGCTGCTGGAGGCGGTGGCGGTGTCGGGGCGCCCCACGCCGGTGCGCGCCGCGTACGATGCGGCCGAGCTGCGTGCGCGCGACCACGCGCCGGTGCTGCGCCTCCGCAACGGGAACTTCGTGCGCCTCAGCGGCTTCGGCCTGGACGACGAGATCGAGACCTACCACGACCGCATCCGCGAGACGGTCCTGGGGCGGATTGAACCGTCGCTGCTGGGGCGCCTGCACCGGGCGTTCGCCGCCCTGCTGCAGCACAGCGAGGGCGCCGACGCGGAGACCGTGGCGCAGCACTGGGAGGCGGGGGGGGACCGGGCGGCCGCGGGGCCGTGGTTCGCGCGCGCGGCCGACGCGGCGGCGCGGGCGCTGGCCTTTGATCGCGCCGCCACGCTCTATCGCGCGGCCCTCGACCGCCTCCCCGCGGCGCAGATCACGCCGGCGCTGCTCACCGGCCACGCCGACGCGCTGGCCAACGCCGGGCGCGGGGCGGAGGCGGCGGAGGCGTACCTGGCCGCCGCCACGCAGGTGGGCGACCCCGACGAGTCGCGCGACCTGCGGCGCAAGGCCGCCACCCAGTTCTGCGTGAGCGGCAAGGTCGACGAGGGGCGCGCACTCTTCCGCACGCTGCTGGCGGAGGTGGGCGAACGGATGCCCAGCGGGCGCCTGGGGCACCTCATCACCCTGTTGGCCCGCCGTGGCATCCTGCGCGTGCGCGGCATCGGCTTCACCGAGCGGCGCGCCGACGCGGTGCCCCTGGCCATGCGGCGCCGCATCGACCTGCTCTGGTGGGTGAGCGCCAGCCTGTCGGTTCCCGAAGGGGTGGCCACCGCCGCGCTGCAGAGCCGCGGGCTGCTGCTGGCGCTCAACGCCGGCGATCCCGAGCGGATCGCGCGGTCACTCGCCTGGGAGGCGTTCCTCACGGCAACGGGCGGCGGGCGCTCGGCGGACCGCTCCGCCGAGCTGCTGGGGCGCGCGTCGGCGCTGGCCGAGCGACTGGGGAGCCCGTATGCCGCCGCCATGGTCACCCTGGCCAACGCCACCGTGGCGCACCTGCAGGCGCGTCACCAGGATGCGCGGCGGCACGCGCTGGACGCCGAGGAGCGCTTTGCCTCCACCAGCCAGGGCGTGTGGTGGGAGCTGCAGACGTCGCGCACCGTGGCCGCGTGGGCGTCGTGGCAAACCGGGGAGTACCGGGAGATGCAGCGCCTGGCCACGCGCTATTACGCGGATGCCCGCGACCGCGGCGACCTGGCGCTGATGACGAACCTGGGGTCCGTCATCCTGCCGCACCTGGCGCTGGCCGCGGGCGACGTGACGCTGGCGCGGGAGCAGGCGCAGGAGGCGCTCCGGCAGTGGACGCCGCGCGGCTTCCACATCCAGCACGCGGCCTCGGTGTTCACGCTGGGGCACGCGGACATCTTCGAGCAGCGCGGTGAGGACGCGGTCCGCCGGGTGGACGAGGCGTGGCCCGTGCTGCGGCGCGAGCTGCAGCTGAGCAACCAGATCGTGCTGGTGATGTTCCTGGACCTGCGCGCGCGCGGGGCGATCGAGGCCGCCGCGCGGGCCAGCGGCAGCGAGCGGACGCGCTGGCTGCGGATCGCCGAGCGCGACGCGACGCGCATGGCGAAGGAGCAGACGCCGTGGGGGAACGCCTTCGTCGCGGTGATCCGGGCCGCCGCGGGGGCCATCACCGGCGCGCCAACGGCCGACCGCCAGCTTGAGGCCTCCGCTGCGGAGCTCGACCGCACGGGCTTCCCCCTGCGCGCCGCCATCTGCCGGTGGTATCTGGGGGAGCGGCGAGGGGGGAGCGAAGGGCGCGCGTTGCGCGACGCGGCGGAGCGCTACTTCCAGGAGCAGCTCGTGCTCACCCCGGAGCGGTTCGCGCCGGTGCTCGTCCCGGGGTTTGCGCCAAGGTAGGGGGGCGCGCCGGAGTTCAGCGTGTTCCGGCAGAGCAACGACTGGGCGGAGCGCAACCCGACCCGCGGCAACGAGCAGGCCGGGTTTCTGCTCGCGCTCGAATTGGCGAGCACGAGACTTCCGAGCCCCGCCGCTGGCGCTCGGCCACCCGGGCCCGTATGGTAGGGACGAAGGCTCCCACCCCAGCCGCGAGCGACGTCATGAAACCAGTGCGTGAGCTGCTCAGGAAGCACGATGGAACGCTGTGGCGCGTGACGCCGGACCTGACGGTGTACGAGGCGCTGGAGACGCTGGCGCGCCTCGACGCAGGCGCCTTGCTGGTGATGGACGGCGACCGCCTGGTGGGCGTGTTCTCCGAGCGCGACTACACGCGCAAGGTCACGTTGCGCGGTCGCAACTCCAAGGAGACGCTGGTCTCCGAGATCATGACCGCCGAGGTGGTCACGGTGAACGCCACCACGCGCACCAGCGAATGCATGGCGCTCATGAGTGCCCGCAAGATCCGCCACCTGCCGGTGCTGGATGGCGATCGCGTGCTGGGGATGATCTCCATCCGTGACATCATGAACGACATCATCGCGGACCACGAAAGCACCATCGCGGCGCTGCAAGGGTACATCACCTCG
>JBEIJM010000224.1:0-4727 GCA_040380205.1 Gemmatimonadaceae bacterium | reverse complement strand
TCGGTGTAGAAGTTCCAGCGGGTCGCGCCGGCCTTGCCGCGCTTGGTGGTGATGTTGATCACCCCGTTGGCGGCCTCGGTGCCGTACAGCGTGGCCGCCGAGGGGCCCTTGATCACCTCGATGTTCTCGATTTCCTCGGGGTTGAGGTCGTCCAGCCGCGACGGCGCCGAGCCGCCCACGCCGATCGAGCTGCTCCCCGTGGCCGCCGTCATGCGAACGCCGTCGATGATCACGACCGGATCGTTCGACAACGACAGCGACGACTGGCCGCGGATGCGGATGCGCGAGCCGGCGCCCGTGGCGCCCGCCGAGACCACCTGCACGCCGGCGGAGCGGCCGGACAGCAGCTGCCCCACGGTGGACACCGGCAGCTCGGCGATCTTGTCGGCCACCGCGATCTGGCTGGTGGCGTTGGCCAGCTCCACCTTCCGCTGCTGCCCGGTCACCGTGGTGACCACCGCCGCCAGCGAGAACGCCGCCTGCGTGAGCGCCACGTCGGCCACCGCCGGCGTGCTCGCCGAGACGGTCACCGTGAGCTTCTTCGCCTCGTAGCCGATGCGATTCACATCCAGGCTGACGGTCCCCGTGGTCGGCACCCGCAGGGTGTACCGGCCATTGTCCGTGGTCAGGGCCCCCACCTGTGTCCCCGACACCAGCACGCGCGCCTGCGCGATCGGCTGTCCGGTGGCCGCGTCGGTCACCCGCCCGGTGACCGTGCCGCCGGTGCCCTGCGCCGCCACCGGCCGCGCACCGCCGGCCGCGAGAACCAGGCCGGCCAGCGCCAGCAGTGCACGCCAGGGCCGGCGCGCGGGGTGGTGGGCGGCCGGGGGCATGGCCCCGGGACGGCTCGGCCCGTTGGGAACTGACAGTCGCATCGCGTGACTCCCCTGATCAGGATCGCCGCCGGCCGCCCGCATGGCAGCCGACACAGACGCACTCTCCCCACCGGCGGAGTGCCGGTGCGGCGCGAGAGTGCACCACCAATGACAGGAACACGCCGCGTTCGCCGTGGCGGCGACCGGACGCGCACCCTGCCCTCAACCGCTGTGCATCATGGGGACGACGGCGCCTCGCTGCGGACGGTCGCGCGAGGGCTGCCGAACAAGGCGGGACGCCCCGAAGGGCGTGGACATCAGGAAGGACCGGCGCCCGTCAACCGCAGACGGGCCAACGGCACACCGACAGCATACGACCGCACCGCTCGCCAGCCTACGGCGCCACGGCGCCGCTGTCAAGCAATCGCCGTCGGCCGCTTACAGCCCCTTGGGCGGCAGCGGCAGCCGCACCGCACTCAACGCCGCCGAATCAGCCACCAGCGCCGACGGACCGGCGGGGAGCCCGTTCCCCGCCAGGAGATGCGCCAGCACATCGGCGTACTCCTCGCGCGGCAGCGTCCCGGGGTTGCCGTCCGGCATGGTCGTGCGGATCTGCTCGTACAGCTCCCACACCGACCGGGTGTCCCACTTGCCGCGGAAGTCGTTCCCCGTGAACTCCTCCAGCTCGTGGCACTCCTTGCACGTGCGCGCAAACGCCACTTTGCCCCGTTCGGCCTGCTCCGCGCTATACAACAGCACCGTGTCCCCGCGCGTCACGCGGGCGGCACCGGCGGGGGAGGCGGGCGAACGGGCGGCGCCGGCGACGGAGGCCGCCACCACGGCGGCCAGCAGGGCGGGAGCGACAAGGCGTATCGACATGGCGTGCAAACTGTGGTCGGTTCCGAATGGTGGCAAGCGCAGGACGGAGGGGGATGCCGGTCACGACGGGCATTTGCGGCCGGCCGTCCCCGCCCGCATCTTCGCGGGGCCCGCCACGCCGCGCCAGCACCATGGAGCCCCGACGGCGGTGCGCCCGCACACCGTTCGCCAGCAGCGCGGCCTCCGCGTTCCACCTGCCGGGACGCCGCGCCTCCCGCCCCTTTCGTAGACGCCGCCATGGACGCGCCGGTTCCCGCCTCGCCAGACGCCCCCACCCCCGCCCCCCTCGACCGGCGCGACTTCCTCCGCGTCGCCAGCATCGGGGCTGGCACCCTGCTGGCCACCGGGTGCGTCTCCGCCGCCGGCGCCGGCGGCGCCTTTGCCGCCGTCCCGCCCGGACAAGGGATCCCCAGGCGCCCGGCCCGCAATCGCGACACCGGGCACGTGGTGGTCATCGGCGCCGGGGCGTGGGGCGCCTGGACCGCCTACCACCTGCGCCAGCAGGGCGCGCGCGTCACCATGATCGACGCCTACGGCGCCGCCAACTCCCGCGCCACCAGCGGCGACGAGACGCGCGGCATCCGCTCCTCCTACGGGGACCGCGCCGCTGGCACCCTCTGGACCCCGTGGGCCCGCACCGCCATCGCCCGGTGGAAGGCCTTCGACGAGGAGTGGGGGCCCCGCTTTCACACCCGCTTCTTCTACACCACCGGCGACGTCATCCTGCGCCCCACCCAGGAGCCCTTCCTCACCAAGACGGTGGAGCTCTGGCGCGCCAACAACGTCCCGCACGAGGTCCTCACCGGCGACGAGGTGCGCAAGCGCTGGCCCGTCATCAAGGCGGATGACATCACCACCGCCATCTACGAGCCCGACGCCGGCGTGGCCCGCGCCCGCGCCTCCACCCAGGCCATCGCCGCCATCGCGCAGGACCAGGGCGCCCGCCTGATCATCAGCCGCGTCACCCCGGGCCCCATCGCCAACGGCCGCATGGACGGCGTCACGCTGGAGGACGGGACCATGGTGCGCGGCGACGCCTACGTCTTCGCCTGCGGCCCGTGGCTGCGCAAGCTGTTCCCCTACCTCACGCCGCGCATGCGCGTCCCCATCGGCACGGCCTGCTACTTCGGCACCCCGGTGGCCGACCAGCGCTTCACCGTGGGCCACCTCCCCAGCTGGAACGTCCCCGGGGTCACCGGCTGGCCGGTGCTCCCCACCGACAGCCGCGGCTTCCGCGTGCGCGGCTCCCTGGCCCCCTCGGGCGCGGCGGCCAACGCCCCTCGCCCCGCCCCGCCGCCGGCCGACCCGGCGCAGCAGGACCCCGACACCAGCTCCCGCTGGGCCACGCAATCCACGCTCGACGGCGCCCGCCGCGTGCTGGAGGTGCGCTTCCCGCTGCTGGCCACCATGCCGCTGCTGGAAACCCGCGCGTGCCACTACGAGTCCAGCATCAACGCCAACTTCATCATCGACCACGTCCCCGACACCACCAACGCGTGGATCGCCGGCGTGGGGCAGGCCGAGGGGTTCAAGTTCGCGCCGGTGGTCAGCGAGTACGTGGCGCAGCGCGTGCTGGGCGACCCCGGCGACCCCGCCCTCCGCACCGCCTTCGCCCTCCCCACCACGCAATACGGGGGCGACTGACGATAGCGGCGGCGCTCCGCGTCACGGCAGGAGCGCCGCCGTCGCTGGCAGCACCGTCACCGGCCGCCCTGCCCCCCAGCGCACGGACGTCCCCGGTGGCCCGGTGACAAACGCCGCCGGCGGCAGCCCGCGCGCCGCCGCCGCGGCCGCCACCGCGCGCGGGGGCTCATCCAGCGGCTCGTCCGCCAGCGCGAAGGTCCCCCAGTGCACCCCCAGCGCCTGGCGCGCCCGCACGTCCAGCAGCACCTGCACCGCCTCGTCGGGGTCCACATGCTGCGTGCGCATGAACCAGCGCGGCGCATAGGCGCCGATGCTGATGGCCGCCAGGTCGAAAGGGCCCAGCGCCTCGCCGATCTGCCGCGGATCATCCGAATACCCCAGGTCGCCGCTGTACCAGAAGCGGCCGTGCGGGTGCGTGACCGCCCAGCTCCCCCACAGCGTGTGGTTGCGGCGCACCCCGCGGTTGGACCAGTGCTGCACCGGCAGGAAGTGCAGCGTCAGCGGCGCCGTGGCGCCGGGCCACGCCAGCTGGTCGCCCCACGCAAAGGCCCGCACGCGCGACGGGTCGGCGCGCAACGCCGGCACCGCCCGCCGCAGCCACCGGTCGATCCCCGTTGGCGCCAGGAACAGCGGCGGACCGCCCGGCTGCGCGGCCAGCGCCCGCACCGACGGCCGGTCGAGATGGTCGTAGTGGTCGTGCGACAGCAGCACCAGGTCGATGGGTGGCAGCTCGCGCAGCGCGATGGCCGGGGGCTGGTGCCGCCGCGGCCCGGCGTAGCGGAACGGCGACGCCACGCGGCTGAACACCGGGTCCACCAGCAGGTTCACCCCGTCCAGCTGCACCAGCAGCGTGCAGTGCCCAATCAGCGTGCAGGTGGGCACCGTGCGGTTGGCGCGCAGGAAGGCCAACGGCGGGGGCACCACAGGCACCGGGGCGCGGGGCGGACGCGGCAGCCGGTGCCAGAGGCGCTGCAGCAGCCACCGCCCTACCCCCGCGCCGGTCACGTCCACCCCGGAGCGGTTGCGGTACGGCGGACCGTCGGGAACGCGCTCCGTCACCGCGACGTGGTGCCCCCGGCCGCCTTGCGGCGGGCCCGCGTCCACCACGGCAGCGCATACAGGTACATCCCGGTCAGCCACAGCCCCAGCACCACGATCCCCGACGGCAGGAACACCCACAGCTTCACCGCGTCGTGGAACCAGGAGCCGTCGTGCAACTGCTCAATGAGGTCCGAGCGCCGGTAGGCCGACTGCAGCACCGCCCCCGTGCCGAGGTCCACCTGCACCTCCCACCGGGTCTTCGTGGTGACCTTGGCGATCCCCTTCCCCGGGCGCACGTCCACCCGGTCGATGTCCCCCCAGTCGCTCACCTGCGCCTCGGGCACCCCC
>JBEIJM010000223.1:0-4788 GCA_040380205.1 Gemmatimonadaceae bacterium | reverse complement strand
CGGTGCGCCATGCGCACCGGCCCCTCGTGCCTGTCGGACCGCGCCGCGCCCTACGCGGCCGCCTGCCCCGCCGCCAGCTGTTCCGTGGTCCAGGACACCGCGTCGCCGTACGCCTGGGCCAGCTCCGCCGGGTTGCGCCCCAGCGCGTCGGCCTGCGACCACTCGCCGCGCTCGTACGCCACCGCCAGCCGCAGCACCGCCGCCAGCGGGCCGGTCCCCGTCAGCAGCGCCTCGCGCACCTCCGCCGACACCGGCAGCGTGTCCAGCACCTCCGCCATCGGCAGCCCCAGCAGCGCGTCCATCCGCGACAGCATCCCCAGCAGGAAGCGCGTGGACGGGTCGGTGCGCGCGCCCCCCGCCCCGCTCACCAGCTCGCAGAAGCGCCCCCGCACCAGCGCCTGCGTCACGTTCTCGTTGGCCAGGGGGCTCTGCGCCCCCACCTGCGCCACCAGCATGATCAGCAGCCAGCGCGACAGCGCCTCGCGCCCGATCATCCGGATGGCGTGCGCGATCGACTCCACCCCCCGCGCGCCCACCGCCGCCGAGTTCACGAAGCGCAGCAGCTGGAACGACAGCTGCGGGTTGATGCGGAACGCGTTCTCCAGCTTGGCATCGTTCACGTCGGGGTTCTTGAGCAGCCCCACGATGTTGAACATGGTGACCTGCTCCACGTTCAGCGTGCGCGCGTTAAGCGTCTCCGGACGGCTGAAGACGTACCCCTGGAACAGCAGGCACCCCGCCGCGTGGCACGCCTGCAGCATGGCCGGCGTCTCGATCCGCTCCGCCAGCACCCGCTTCCCCGCCTGCTGCAGCCACTGCACCTTGGCCCGCATCGACTCGGGGGTGTCGTGCAGCACGTCGATCTTGACCAGCTCCGCGAAGGGCAGCAGCGGCTGCACCGCCGGCCGGCCGTCAAAGTCGTCCAGCGCCAGCTTGTACCCCGCCGTGCGGGCCTCGTGGCACGCCTGCATCACCTGCGGGTCGGCCTCGATGGTCTCCAGCAGCTCCAGCATCACCGCGTTGGGGTCCAGCACCTTGTAGAAGCCCCCCACCAGGTGCTCGCGCGTGATGTTCACGAACGCCGTGGTCCCGCCGGTGATCCGCTCCAGCCCGAAGGCCAGCAGCGCATGCAGCGCCTTGTCCCCGGGCACCCCCACCCCGGGGGTGTCGCCACCGCTGGCGGTGGCGCGCTGGTCGGCGCGGTACAGCAGCTCGTAGGCCACGCGCCGGTTCATCCGGTCGAAGATCGGTTGCCGGGCGACGTACACCGGCAGCACCGTGGGCGGCGCCCCCACCCCGCTGGCGGGGGTGGGGGCCCGCACAGGCGCGGCCTTGGAGACGGAGGGGGCGGAGTGGGACATCGCAGCTCGCACGAGACGGGGACAGGGACCGGCGCACACATGGCGCCCCGGCCATCCCACAGACTATCCTCCCCCGCATCGCGCAACCATTTCTCCCGCGGCACACCCCAGCACCCCCCGGCATGATCGAGGTCGCAGGGTACACCAAGCGCTACGGCTCCACCGTGGCGGTCGACGGACTCTCCTTTGCGGTTCCCCCCGGCGAGGTGCTGGGGCTGGTGGGCCCCAACGGCGCCGGGAAGACCACCACCCTGCGCGCCCTGGCCGGCATCCTCCACCCCTCGGCCGGCGAGATCACGGTGGCGGGACACTCCCTGGCCACCGCGCCGGTGGCGGCCAAGGCCCGGCTGGCGTTCATCCCCGACGAACCGCAGCTGTTCGACTACCTCACGGTCACCGAGCACCTGCGCTTCGCGGCGCGCCTCTACCGGGTGGCCGACGCCGAGGCGCAGATCCCGCCGCTGCTGGAGGAGCTGGAGCTCACCCCCAAGGCCGACGCGCTCCCCACCGAGCTGTCCCGCGGGATGAAGCAGAAGCTGGCCATCGCCTGCGGGCTGCTCCACCGCCCGGATGTCCTCATCCTGGACGAACCGCTCACCGGGCTCGATCCGGTGGGGATCCGCCGGATGAAGCAGACCATTGCCGCCCGGGCCCGCGCCGGGACGGCGGTCATCCTCAGCTCGCACCTGCTCACGCTGGTGGAGGAGCTGTGCACCCGGGTGCTGATCATCCGCCGCGGGCGGATGGTGGCGCTGGGGACCATCGCCGAGATCGTCGCCGACCGCCCGGAGCTCGCCGGGGAGTCGCTGGAGGCCATCTTCCTCGCCCTCACCGGTGACGGCGCCGCCGCCCCCCCCGTCGCCGGCTGACCCGGTGCCGGTTGGTGGAGGCGCCGCCGCCGCGCCCCACGAATCGGAGCGGGCGGGCACCGCCGCCGCCCT
The DNA here is from genome assembly GCA_040380205.1 of Gemmatimonadaceae bacterium. Taxonomy (GTDB): domain Bacteria; phylum Gemmatimonadota; class Gemmatimonadetes; order Gemmatimonadales; family Gemmatimonadaceae; genus Gemmatimonas. Next base: position 2,486 of record JBEIJM010000223.1, on the reverse strand, counting down.
GCTCTACCTGTACCAGCACAGCGCGGCCAACCGCCTGCGCCGCCAGCTCGCGCGCCTGCGGGAACCGCGCTACCTGGCGGCCGTGGTCATCGGGGCCCTGTATCTCTGGTGGGCGCTCATCCGCAACGTGGCCATGCAGGAGGGCGGGCTGCTGGACAGCGCGGAAACGCGGCAGATCATCGCCGCCGTGGGCGCCCTGGCGCTCTATCTGGTGGCCGCCCGCTGGTGGCTCTTCGGCACCGACAAGGGGACGCTGGCCTTCGCCCCGGCCGAGGTGCAGTTCCTCTTCCCCGCCCCGGTGTCGCGGCGGGCGCTCATCCACGCCAAGCTGCTCCGCCTGCAGCTGGTGATCCTCTTCAACACGGTCATCTTCTCCATCCTGCTGCGGGGCGGCGCCGGCACCGGGGCGGGGTGGCGGCGCGGCCTGGCGCTCTGGATGCTCTTTTCGGCGCTGGCGCTGCACCGGCTGGGGGTGGCCATCGTGCGCGCCGGGCTGCTGGAGCAGGGGGCCGAGGGGCGCCGCCGCAGCCGGGGCGCGGTGGCGGTGTTCACCCTGGCCACGCTCTCCCTGGGCGCGGCCGCGCTGTGGCACTGGGCGGCGTTGCGCGCCGCATTCGCCTCCCCGCTGGAGCTCCCGGAGGCGCTGGCCACCACGCTGGCCCACCCGTTGGCCGCCGTGCCGCTCTGGCCCGTGCGCGCCCTGTTGGCCCCGGTGGTGGTCACCGACCTGATCGCCTGGCTGATGGCCCTCCCCGGCGCGCTGGCCGTGCTGGCCGCGCACTACCTCTGGATCCTCCGCCTCGACGCTCGCTTCGAGGAGGCGGCCATCGAGGCGTCGCAGCATCGCGCGGCGGTGCTGCAACAGCTCCGCGCCGGTCAGCTGCGCCTCCCGCGCCTGGGGTCCCGCAAGGTGTCCCGCATCCCCCGGCTGGGGGTCCGTGGGCTCCCCGAGGTGGCCATCATCTGGAAGAACGTGGCGGCCGCCTTCCGCGGCGGGGCGCTCAAGGTCCAGCTCCTCTTCCAGGTGGGGAGCCTCGCGCTCTTTGCCGTGCTGGCCGCCCGCAGCGGCGGCCGGGGGGACGACGTGCTGACCGCCGTGACCGTCGGCTGGGGGGCCATGCTGCTGTTCACCGGGCCGCTCTGGATGCGCTTCGACCTGCGCCAGGACCTGCCGCGCATGGCCATCCTGAAGGCGTGGCCCCTCCCGGGGTGGCGCGTGGTGGCGGCCGAAATCGCGGGGGTCACCCTGCTGCAGTCGGTGGTGGTGTGCTCGCTGCTGGTGGTGCCGGTGGTGCAGCTGCTGCTCGACCCGGCGCTCGCCGAGCGGGCGCAGGCCACGGTGCCGCGGCTGCTGGCGGTGGTGGTGCTGGTGGTCCCCGTGAACGCGCTGCTGTTCGCCATCCAGAACGGCGTGGCGCTGCTCTTCCCCGCGTGGGTGCGGCTGGGGTCCAATGAGCGCGGCTTCGAGGCGATGGGGCAGGGGATCCTCACCGCCGGCGCCTCCTTCCTGGTGCTGGCGGTGGCGCTGGTGTTCCCCGCCGCCGCCGCGGGGATCACCTACCTGCTGGCCGGGGCGCTGGACGCGTGGCGACCAGTGGCCGCCGCCGCCGCCGCGGCCGTGGTGCTGCTGCTGCAACTGGCGCCGGCGGTGGCGGCCCTTGGCACACAGTTCGAGAGCACCGAAGTTACCGACGTCCCCGACGCCCCCCTTTCCTGACTGCTGATGGCCGCCGATCCCTTTCCGCCGGATGACGCCCCCGATCCTGACGACGACGCCGACGACGACGCGGGGGACGACGGTGACGCGGGAGAGGAGGGGGAAGGGCATCCGGCGGTGTTCGTGACCACCCGGGAACCGGTGCCGCTGCGCATCGAGGCGCTCGACGATCCGCGGGCCCCCGATGGCTCGGTGATGGGGACGTACATCGACGACCGGTTGGTGGCGCGCAGCGCCATGCCCGCCGAGGCGATCGCGCGGCTGCTGCAGCTGCGGCTGTTCGAGGAGCCCGTGCCGCTGGGGCTCTTTGCCTTCGAGGAATCCCCGGGGGTGCAGTGCCGGCTGTACGCGCTGGTGCCGCGCGCGGCGCTGGAGGCGGGGGAGCATGCCGCCGAGCCGTGGAAGGCGTCGGTGCCCAGCTACGAGGCGGCGCGGGGCGCGGGGCGCGCCCAGGGCGACGACGGGGGGGATGAGGGGGACGAGGGTGGGCCGCCCCCGTTCGAGACGGTGCTGCTGGGGCACATCGTGCGCTTTGCCGGCGACCGCCGGCACGGGGAGAACCTGGCGGCGGAAGCGGTGGATATCCTGCAGCGCATCCTGCATGGCGCCGACTCGCTGCAGGACGCGGACACGAAGGCGATCGACGACCTGCTGGGTTCGTTGTAGGGGTTGCGTCGTGAAGGTGGGGGACCAAAAGGGAGACACCCACACCAGAAAGGGATATAGGGGGGGTGGGGAAAAGTGTAAGAAAGGGTTTAGTTAAGGGGTG
>JBEIJM010000222.1:0-4801 GCA_040380205.1 Gemmatimonadaceae bacterium | reverse complement strand
GCCGAGGCCTGGCTCCCGCTCGACACGCGCAGCGCCAACTTCGACAACATCGCCGACGTCCAGCTCCCCTCGGCCACCGTGCTGGAGGCCTACCTCGACGCCGCCAGCGCCATCAGCCGCCTCGCCGTGGGCGATCCCAGGGCGCCGGTGAGCACCGCCACCTACAAGGTCCCGCGCCTCGCCAGCCAGCTGGAGCAGGCCGCCGGCGCCCCCGCCGGCACCCGCGGGGGGATCAGCGTCACGCACATCTTCCCCGCCGACGGCGAGTACGTCTTCCACGTCAACCTGCACAGCACCCCCATCGGACAGCTGGTGGGCTCCAACGCCCCCTTCGACGAGGTGCTCGAGTTCTCGGTGGATGGCGAGCGCGTGGCCGCCATGGTGCTCGACCGCGGCATGCACGAGAGCGAGCCCACCGGGCTCGACCTGCGCACCCCGCCCATCCGCGTGAAGGCGGGCGCGCGCCGCATCGCCGCCACCTTCGTGCGCACCTTCGAGGGGCCGGTCAACGACAACATGGCCCCCATCGGCAACAGCCTCCCCGACACCCAGATCGGCATCCAGGACGCCATCACCATCCAGGGGCACGTCAAGGTCTTCTCCGTCACCGGCCCCACCAACCCCACCGGCGTCTCCGACACCCCCAGCCGCCGCCGCGTCTTCTCCTGCCGTCCGCTGGCCCCCGCCGAGCAGCGCCCCTGCGCGCAGGCCATCGTCAGCCGGCTGGCCACCCAGGCGTACCGCCGCCCCCTCGCCCCGGGCGACCTGGCCGCGCTCATGGCCTTCTACGACGACGGCGCCGCCGCGCACGGCTTCGAAGGGGGCGTGCGCGCCGCGCTCGAGGCCACGCTGGCCAGCCCGCACTTCGTCTTCCGCACCGAGGCGCTCCCCGCCGCCGCGCGCCCCGGCACGCTGGCCCCCGTGCGCCCCCTCGACCTGGCCTCGCGCCTGTCGTTCTTCCTCTGGGGCGCCCCCCCCGACGCCGCGCTCCTGGCCGCCGCGCGCACGGGGCGCCTCGCCGACACCACGGTGCTCCTCGCGCAGGCGCGCCGCCTGCTCGCCGATCCGCGCAGCGACGCCCTCGCCACCCGCTTCGCCGCGCAGTGGCTGCGCCTGCAGGATATCGACAAGGTCCACCCCGACCCCATCCTCTACCCCGACTTCAACCTCCAGCTGGCGCAGGACGCCCGCGAGGAGACCGAGCGCTTCGTCGGGGGGCTCATCCGCGGCAACCGCTCGCTGCTGGAGCTGCTCACCGCCGACTCCACCTGGGTGAACGAACGCCTCGCCGCCCATTACGGCATCCCCGGCGTGGCCGGCGAGCAGTTCCGCCAGGTGGCCTACGCCGACCCCGCGCGCCGCGGCCTCCTGGGGCACACCAGCGTCCTCCTCCTCACCTCCCTCGGCAACCGCACCTCCCCCGTGCTGCGCGGGAAGTGGGTCATGGAGGTCCTCCTGGGCTCGCCGCCGCCGCCGCCGCCCCCCAACGTCCCCGACCTCGAGGCCACCGAGGGGGACAAGGAGGGGCGCCGCCTCACCACCCGCGAGCGGATGGAGCAGCATCGCGCCAACCCCTCCTGCCGCTCCTGCCATGCGGTCATCGACCCCATCGGCCTGGCGCTCGACAACTTCGACGTCACCGGGCGCTGGCGCATCCGCGAGCACATGGCGCCGCTGGACACGCGCGGCACCTTCTACGACGGCACCGAGATCACCGGGCCCCAGGACCTGCAGGCCGCCCTCCTGCGCCGCCCCATGCCGCTGGCGCGCTCGTTCGTGGCCAACCTCATGGCGTACGGCATCGGCCGCCGCATCGAGGCGCACGACGGCCCCGCCGTGCGCCAGGTCGAGGCCGCCGCCCGCGCCCGCAACTACCGCCTCCACGACCTCATCCTCGGTGTCGTGCGCAGCGAGCCCTTCCGCCTGCGCCAGATCCCCGCCACCCAGGCCGTCCGCCCCGCTGTCGGGGCCGTCGGCGCCCTTCGCTGACGCCCCGCCCCAGGACCCGCCCCATGCCCTTCCTCGCCTCGCGCCCCATCCCCCGACGGCACTTCGTGCAGTCGCTCGGCGCCACCATCGCGCTGCCGTACCTCAACGCGATGCTCCCCACCGGGCGCAGCAGCGCGCCCGCCGGCGGCGCCCCCCCGCCTCATCGCCATCGAGATGGTCCACGGCGCCGCCGGCAGCAACGACATCGGCGCCAAGCTCAACTTCTGGTCCCCGGCCGCCACCGGGCGGCAGTTCGACCTCGCGCCCTCCGCGTTGCGCGCCCTCGAGCCCTATCGCGACTACCTCACCATCATCAGCAACACCGACGTCCGCGAGGCCGAGCCGTCGGCGCCCCCCGAGATCGGCGGCGACCACTTCCGCTCCAGCGCCACCTTCCTCACCCAGGCGCACCCCAAGCAGACCGAGGGCTCCGACGTCCACGTGGGCACCTCGCTCGACCAGCTCTACGCGCAGCGCTTCGGGATGGACACCCCCATCCCCTCCATGCAGCTGTGCATCGAGAACGTCGACCAGGCCGGTGGCTGCTCCTACGGCTACGCCTGCGTGTACACCGACTCCATCTCGTGGAAGTCCCCCACCGAGCCGCTCCCCGTCATCCGCGACCCGCGCGTGGCCTTCGAGAAGCTGTTCGGCGTGGGCGGGAGCGCGGCCGACCGCGCCGAGCGCCGCCGCACCCGCCGCAGCCTGCTGGACTTCGTCTCCGGCGAGATGGGGGCGCTGGCGCGCACCCTCGACGCCGAGGACCGTCGCCGCCTCGACCGCTACCTCACCGAGATCCGCGAGGTGGAGCGGCGCATCCAGATGGTGGAGGCGCGCAACACCAGCGGCGAGCCGCGCGCCCTCCCCGAGGCGCCCGCCGGCGTCCCCGACGGCTTCCAGGAGCACGTCGAGCTGATGTTCGACATCCAGGCGCTTGCTTTTGCCGCCGACGTCACGCGCGTCTTCTCCTTCAAGCTCAGCCGCGACGGCACCAGCCGCGCCTACCCCGAGAGCGGCACCGACAAGGGGTTCCACCCCGCCTCGCACCACGGCGGCGGCGAGAAGGGGGTGCGCGACTTCCAGCTCATCAACCAGTACCACGTGGCCATGCTCCCCTACCTGCTGGGGAAGCTGAAGGGGCTGCAGGAGGGGGACGCCACGCTCCTCGACCAGACGATGATCATCTACGGGTCCCCCATGGGCGACCCCAACGTCCACAACCACCGCCGCTGCCCGCTCATCGTGCTGGGCAAGGCGGGCGGCCGGCTCCCGGGCAACCTGCACATCAAGGCCCCCGACGGCACCCCCATGGCCAACGCCATGCTGGGGATGATGCACACGCTCGGCATGAGCGACGTGCCCGCGTTCGGGGACAGCACCGGCGTGCTGGGACTCACCCATGCGTGATCGGGTGCGGGGCATCCCTCGCACCCGCCTCGCACGCCTGCTGGCCGTGGCGTTCACCGCCGGGGCGCTGGCCGCCGCGCCGGCGCGCCCGGGCGAGTCGGCGGTGGCCGACGCGGTCATGCGCGGCGACACCGCCACGGTGCGCGCCTTGCTGCGGCAGGGGGCCGACGTGAACGAGGCCCAGGGCGACGGCATGACCGCGCTGCACTGGGGCGCGCAGCGGGGCGACGCCGCCACTGTGCGCGTGCTCCTCGCCGCCGGTGCCCGCACCGATGTGGTCACCCGCAACGGCAACTACACGCCGCTGCACCTGGCCGCCCGCTACGGCCGCGCCGACGCGGTGCGCGCGCTCCTGGACGCCGGCGCGGCGGTCACCGCCGTCACCTCGTCGGGGGGCGCCACCCCGCTGCACTTCGCCGCCTCCAGCGGCGACTCCGCCACCGTGACCCTCATCGTCGCCCGCGGGGGCGCGGTGAACGCCCGCGAGACGGCGTACCAGCAGACGCCGCTCATGTGGGCCGCCGCCGCCAATCGCGCCGCCGCCATCCGCGTGCTGGCCGCGCGCGGCGCCGACCTCGAGGCCACCTCGCGCGTGGAGGACATCCCCGCCAAGGAGAAGGCCGACCGCGCCTTCCTGACGGCGCGCTCCCGCCGCCTGCAGGCCCTCAAGGCCGCCGAGTCGCCCGCGCCGAGGCCAACCGCAGCGCCAGCGCCCACGCCCACGCCGACGCCGACGCTGAAGCCCGCCACTGCCCCACCCGCCCCCTCCGGCAACTCCGACACGCGCGTCACCCCCACCGCCGGCGATCGCCGCGAACGGGGCCCCACCTACGGCGACCTCGTCGGGAACAAGGGCGGGCTTACCGCGCTGCTCTTCGCCGCGCGCGACGGGCGCACCGCCGCCGTGGAGGCGCTCCTTGCCGCCGGCGCCGATCTCAATCATGCCAGCGCCGGCGACCGGACCACGCCGCTGCTCATGGCCACCATCAACGGCCACCTGGACCTCGCCAAGGCGCTCCTGGACCGTGGCGCCAACCCGCGCCTGGCCAGCGAGGCCAACGCCGCGCCGCTGTACGCCGTGGTCAACGTGGTGTGGGCCCCCAAGGCCGCCTACCCCAACCCCGTGGCCCAGCAGCAGTCGCGCATCGGCTACCTGGAGCTCATGGAGGCGCTCATCGGCAAGGGCGCCGACGTCAACGCGCGGCTCTCCAAGCACCTTTGGTACATGTCGTACAACTTCGACCAGCTGTCGGTGAACACCGCGGGCGCCACCCCCTTCTGGCGCGCCGCGTATGCCACCGACCTTGACGCCATGAAGCTGCTGGTGCGCCACGGCGCCGACCCGTCGCTCCCCACCTACAAGCCCAAGGGGCGCAACCCCGGCGCCGAGGAGCCCGACAGCGAG
>JBEIJM010000221.1:0-4826 GCA_040380205.1 Gemmatimonadaceae bacterium | reverse complement strand
GGCTGCCGGGTCCCGCCCAGCGTCGTCTCGCGCCGCATCGCCGCGTTCACCTCGTCCAGCGTGATGGCGGGGAGCAGCCGCTGCACCGCCGCGTACTCCCACGCGATCCCCGGCATGGGGGCCCCCGTGAGGAAGTGCTCCACGTACTCCGCCACGAAGCCGCCGGAGGGGGACTTGTCGCGCTCCAGCCACGCACGCTCGTAGGCGCGCAGCAGGTTGGTGCGCGCGCGTGCCAGCTCGCCGGCCAGGAAGCCGTGCTGCCGCGCCCGCGCCGCCTCCACCAGCACCGTGCGCAGCGACGCCAGCAGCTGCCCCTCCTTGGCCGTGGCGCTGAGGGCGTCGTACGCGCTCCCGCGCACCAGCGACCCGCTCCCCGCCCCGGCGCCCAGGAAGGGGGCGTCGGGCTTGAGCCCCAGCTCCCCGAAGCGCTGGTTCAGCATCTGCGCCTGCAGCGATTCCACCAGGTCGTCCCGGTAGTCCGCCACCGTGCGCACCGGGCGCGGCGGGCGCTTCCACAGCACCATCACCGACGACGTGGTCAGCTCGGGGTCGGCGGCCACCGACACCAGCGTGCTGTCGTGCGCGGGCACCGCCGCCTGCGTCCGCACCCGCGGGCGGGCCGGGGCGCGCAGCCCCCCAAAGGTGGAGCGGATCAGCCCCTCCAGCTTCGCCGGGTCGGCGTCGCCCACCGCCACCACCGCCATCAGGTCGGGGCGGTACCAGTCGCGCCAGAAGCGGCGCAGCGGCGCCGCCGTGGCCCCCGCCAGCACCGCCGTGTCGCCAATGGGGAGGCGCTCGGCGTACCGCGACCCGCGGAAGATCACCGGGAACTGCTTGGTGCGGATCCGCTCCCCGGCCCCCAGCCCGCTGCGCCATTCGGAGAGCACCACACCCCGCTCGCGCACCACCTCGGCGGAGTCGAAGAGGATCCCCCCCCGCCACGTCCCCCAGGAAGGCGAACGCCTGCTCCAGCGCGCGGGCGCTGTCGGTGGGCACCGGCAGGATGTACACCGTTTCGTCAAAGCCCGTGCTGGCGTTGAGGTCGGCGCCAAAGCGCACCCCCAGCCCCTCCAGCACCTTCACGATGTCGTTCTTCGCGAAGCGGCGCGTGCCGTTGAAGGCCATGTGCTCCACGAAGTGCGCCAGCCCGCGCTGGTCCTGGTCCTCCAGGATGGAGCCGGCGTTCACCACCAGCCGCAACTCGGCGCGCTGCTCGGGGCGCGTGTTGCGGCGCACGTAGTAGCGGAGCCCGTTGGGGAGCGCGCCCATGCGCACCGCCGGGTCCAGCGGCAGGCGGGCGGTGGTGGCGAAGGAGTCGACGGGCGCGGGCGCGGGCGCGGGGCGTGCGCGCACGGGCTGCGCCGCCAGCGCGGACGCGCCAAGCGCGAGCGGGGCCGCCAGGAGCAGCAGGGGCAGGCGATGACGTGGGAGCATCGGGAGACGGGTCAGGAGGTGAAACGGCCGCGCAGGAGCGCGCGGAGGTCCAGCGGAGGCGTGTCGGGGGCCGGGGGGAGGAGCGGAGGCGGAGCGGTGCCCAGCGTCACCTGCTCCATCGCCTCGCGCACCCCGGGGTCCAGGAAGCGGGAGAGCTGCTGGTACGAGAAGTCGGCGCCGGTGCGGGTGGCGTACGATTGCATGGGCCACGACACGTACAGGTGGTCGCGCGCGCGCGTCATGGCCACGTACAGGAGGCGGCGCTCCTCCTCCACCTGCGCCTCGTCGCCCGCGGCGCGCGCCATGGGGAAGACGCCGTCGCTGGCGTGGATGACGAACACCGCGTCCCACTCGCGCCCCTTGGCGCTGTGCACCGTGGAGAGCACCAGCGCGTCGTCCTCCCCCGCGGCGCCCACGGCGAGGTCCTGCGTGTTGGCCGGGGGCTCCAGCGCCAGCGCCGACAGGAAGGTGGCGCGGTCGGGGTAGCCGGCGGCGATGATCTCCAGCTGGTCCAGGTCGGCCAGCCGCGCCGGGGCGTCGTCAAACGCCTCCTTCAGGAGCGGGTCGTACAGCTGTCGCACCAGCCGGATCGACTCGGCGGGGCCATGGCGGGTACGCGCCTGCTCGGGGGTCCCCTCCACCCCCTGCATCCCGTCCAGCAGCGCCGACAGCGCCCGCGCGCCGGGGGCGGCGGTGCGGCTCCACGCCACCGTCCCCAGCGCGCGCGGGTCCCAGCCGCGCGCCTGCAGCGCGTCGATGGCGGCGCGCGCCGTCACGTCCCCCACCCCCGGCAGCAGCCGCAGCAGGCGGAACCAGCTCACCTCGTCGCGCGGATTCTCCAGCACGCGCAGGAACGCCAGCACGTCCTTGATGTGTGCCGCCTCGAGGAACTTGAGGCCGCCCCACTTCTCGTACGGAATGCGCCGGTTGGCCAGCTCGATCTCCAGCGCCGCCGACAGGTACCCCGCGCGGAACAGCACCGCCATCTCGCGCAGCGGCATCCCCTCCTCGTGGTGCGCCAGCAGCCGGTCCACCACGAACTGCACCTGCTCCGCCTCGTCGCGCACCGTCACCAGCCAGGGGCGCTCGCCGCCGGTGCGCTCGGTGAACAGCTCCTTGGAGTACCGCTCGCGGCTGCGGGCGATGAGGGTGTTGGTGGCGTGCAGGATGGGGGCGGTGCTGCGGTAGTTCTGCTCCAGCCGCAGGATGCGGGTGCCGGGGAAGTGGCGCGGGAAGTCGAGGATGTTGCGGATGGTGGCGCCGCGGAAGGCGTAGATGCTCTGCGCGTCGTCGCCCACCACGGTGAGGTTCCCGGCGGGGCACAGGGCGCGGAGGATGCGCGCCTGCAGCGGGTTGGTGTCCTGGTACTCGTCCACCAGCACGTGGTCGTACAGCCCGCGGATGGCGTGGGCGATGGGGGGCGCCTGTTCCAGCAGCAGCGCCCACGCCAGGAGGAGGTCGTCGTAATCCAGCAGGTTGCGCTCCCCCTTGCGGCGCACGTACTCGGCGCAGAGGCGCTCCAGGTCACCGATCCACGGGAGGAAGTGGGGCCACTCCTCGTCGACCAGGTCGGCCAGGGGGCGTTCGGTGTTGACGTGGCGGGAGTAGAGGGAGAGGACGGTTTCGGCGCGGGGGAAGCGGGGGGCGGAGCGGGGGGCGCCCTTGAGGTCGGCGTAGCCGAGGGCGGCCCGGGCGATGGCCATGAGGTCGGCGGCGTCGCCCTGGTCGAGGATGGTGAAGTCGGCGGGGAGGCCGGCGGCGGGGCCGAACTGGCGCAGGAGGCGGTTGGCGGTGCCGTGGAAGGTGCCCCCCTGGACCTGATGGGAGGCGGGGCCGACCAGGCGCTGGCAGCGGTCCAGCATCTCCTGGGCGGCGCGCCGGGTGAAGGTGAGGAGGAGGAGGCGGCCGGGGGGGATTCCGCGCTGGATGAGGGCGGCGACGCGATGGATGAGGGTGCGGGTTTTCCCGGATCCGGCGCCGGCGACTATAAGAAGGGGGCCGTCGGTGTGGGCGGCGGCGTCGGCCTGGGCGGCATTGAGGGCTGAGCCGTGGCCTTGGGGTGACGGCGGGTGCGATTGGCGGGCGGCACCCCGTGGGGGGGCAGGGAGGATCCGTGGGGGCTCGGCCATGGTGGGGAAGATAGGGGATGGGGGCGGCGTCGGTGTTGGGGGGTAGGGGGTGAGACGGCCGGGGCTGCTTTCCACATTTTGCAAGCAACCTGTGTGTGGGCTGTGACTTGCGGCGATCCCGGCCATGCTTGACGGGGTTGCGCCGTGGGCATAGAGTTGTGTGTTGCCGTTGGACCCCCCGATCGGGGGGCGTGTGCCCATATCCCATCCAGGGATGGGGGCGCGGGCCTTGCGATCGTCGGTGGCGCCGGAGGTTGTGACCGCGAGGGATGCGGTGGGAACTGCGGGCGCCGCCGCGTGGCGGGCAGTGCGGGACCTGTGCGATGCAGGGTGCAGTACGGCAGGTGATGGTGATGGTGCAGGGCAGGTGCAGTCGGGCAGCGGATGCCCGTGCGACCTGGGTTTGACTTCGGCCGCTCCCCGAAGCGAAGCCAGCCGTCGGCGGATCGTTCGCTGGGCTCCTCCCCGAGCGGGGAGGCGCGACATTCACGCAGCAAGCCGAAGGTGCGGGCCCCCGACCCGCGTTCGGCACGACAACTCCAGAACCTCGCAAGAGGGGGATGCATGCCACTCTTCAATCGGAACAAGGCGCTTGTCGCCCTGAGCCTCGGCGCCCTGGCGGCGCTGGGTGCTTGCGGCGATGACGTCACGGTGCCCGTGGCACCGGCGGCTCCGGTCGTCCTGACCATCTCGCCGCCGTCGGCCAGCATGAACATCGGCGAGTCGCTGAACTTCGCCGTGCAGATCTCCGGTGGCTCGACCACCGCGGCGCCCACGCTGGCGAGCTGCACCTCGAGCAACACGGCGGTCGCGACCGCGGCCGTGTCGGGCTCGGCGTGCCGCGTGACGGCCGTGGCGTCGGGCAATGCCACCGTCACCGCGGCGGCCTCCACGGGCCAGTCGGCGGCGGCGGCGGTGTCCGTGGCCGCGCAGGCCGCGGCGATCTCCGGCCTGACCGTGTCGCCCGCCTCGGCGTCGATCCCGGTCAACCAGACGGTCACCATCGTTCCCACGGTGAACCGCGCCAATAGCGGCGTGACGGTCACCTACACCTACGCCTCGTCGTCGGCCAGTGTCGCGACGGTGTCGGCCGCTGGTGTCGTGACGGCGGTCGCCCCCGGCGTCGCCACCATCACGGTCACCGCCACGGGCTCCGGCACGGGCGCGGCCTCGGCCACCCTGACGTCGGCCGCCACGGTCACCGTCACGGCCCTCCCGGCCGGCATCTCGGCGGTCTCCGCCTCGCCGTCCGCGGTCAACCTG
>JBEIJM010000220.1:0-4829 GCA_040380205.1 Gemmatimonadaceae bacterium | reverse complement strand
GGACAGCGCCGCCGCCCCCGCTGCGGTGCCGCGCGCGGTGGTGACGCTGGCGCACGGCGACACGCTCGACCTCACCGCCGGGGTGGTGCGGCGCCGCATCGCGGGGCGCGACTACACCATGTTCGGCTTCAACGGGTCGATACCCGGCCCGCTGTTGCGGGTGCCGCAGGCGGCCGAGGTGGTGGTGCGCTTTCGCAATGCGCTGCCGCTTCCCAGCACGGTGCACTGGCACGGGCTGCGGCTGGACCACCGGTATGACGGCGTCCCCGACCTCACGCAGCCGGCGGTGGCGCCGGGGGACTCGTTCACCTACCGGCTGCGCTTCCCCGACGCGGGGCTGTACTGGTACCACCCGCATGTGCGGGAGGACATCCAGCAGGAGCTGGGGCTGTACGGCAACATCTTCGTGCGCCCCGCGCGCGAGGCGGGGCCGCCCCCGGTGCATCGTGAGGAGTTCCTGATCCTGGACGACCTGCTGGTGGGGGACGACGGCGCGCTGGTGCCGTGGGGATTGGAGGCGCCCACGCACGCGGCGATGGGGCGGTTCGGGAACGTGATGCTCGTGAACGGCGAGGCGGGGTGGCGGATGCGCGCGCGCCCGGGGGAGGTGGTGCGCCTGTACCTCACCAACGCGTCCAACACGCGGATCTTCAACCTGTCGTTCGGCCCGGGGACGCGGCTCAAGCTGGTTGGCGGTGACCTCGGGACGTACCCCGCCGAGCGGTGGGTGGAGAGCGTGGTGATTGCGCCGGCGGAGCGGTATGTGGTGGACGTGCGCTTCGACCGGCCGGGGCGGCAGGCGCTGGTGTCGCGGGTGCGGGCCATCGACCACCTGTTTGCGCGCTTCTTCGCCGAGACGGACACGCTGGGGGTGGTGGAGGTGGCCGGGGCGCCGGCGCCGCCGTTGGCGCGGGCGTTTGGCGCGCTGCGCACGCACCGCGCCGAGGGCGACACGGTGCGCGCGCTGGTGGCGGCGCACGCGGGGCGCGCGCCGCAGCGCACGCTGGAGCTGCGCGTGGCCTTTGCCGGGCTGCCGTTCGTCTCGCAGCGCCTCATGCAGCTGGACTCGGTGTACTTCAACCCCGTGGAGTGGGCGGGGACGATGCCGGGGATGAACTGGGCCACCACGGCGCCGCAGGCGCGCTGGACGCTGCGCGACCCCGACGCCGGGGTGGACAACATGGCGGTGACGTGGAGATTCCGCCGGGGGGAGCTGGTGCGGCTGCGGCTGGCGGGGGTGCGCGACGTGCTGCACGGCATGCAGCACCCCATCCACGTGCACGGGCAGCGGTTCCTGATCCTGGCCGTGAACGGGGTGGCCAACCCCGACCCCGTGTGGAAGGACACCGCGCTGGTCCCTGCCGGGGGCACGGTGGATGTGCTGGTGGAGATGTCCAACCCCGGCCGGTGGATGGTGCACTGCCACATCGCGGAGCACCTGCAGGCCGGCATGATGATGGCCTTCGACGTCGAGGATGTCCCGTGATTCGCCCCGTGCTCCGCCCGCTCCAGCTGGTCCTTGCGGCCGCCCTGCCTGCCACGCTGGCGGCCCAATCGGCGGCCCCGTCTCCGGCGTCGCGCCCTGCGCTGGGTCCTGCGGCCCGCGCCTTCGTGAGCGTGGACGCGCCCGCCGTGGCCATCACCAACGTGATGGTGGTGGATGGCACCGGCGCGCCGGCGCGCCGCGGGCAGACGGTGGTGGTGCAGGACGGGCGCATCCGTGCGGTGGGGGCCACGGGGAGCGTGGCCGTGCCCGCGGGCGCCACGGTGATCGACGGGGCGGGGCACACGGTGATCCCCGGGATCGTGGGGCTGCACGACCACCTGTACTACACCGCCACCGGCGGCCGCCTGGTGCAGCTCACCTTTTCGGGGCCGCGGCTGTACCTGGCCAGCGGCGTGACCACGGTGCGCACCACCGGCAGCCAGTCGCCGTACTCCGACATCAACCTCAAGCGGGAGGTGGACGCGGGGCGGGTGCCGGGGCCGCGCATTCATGTCACCTCGCCGTACCTCACGGGGCCCGGCGGCGGCGGGACGATGTCGGTGGCCAGCACCCCCGAGGAGGCGCGCCGCTTCGTGGCGTACTGGGCGGAAGAGGGGGCCAGCTGGATCAAGTTCTACACCAACATCAGCCGCGCGTCGATGAAGGCGGCCATCGACGAGGCGCACCGGAAGGGGATCCGCGCCACGGGGCACCTCTGCTCGGTGACCTTCCGCGAGGCGGTGGAGCTGGGGATCGACGACCTCGCGCACGGCGCGCACACGGCGTCGGACTTCTACCCCGGCAAGAAGCCCGACGAGTGCCCCGGGGACAACCTGTCGGTGCTGGACCGCGAGATGCGCGGCGACGGGCCGGTGGCCGGTCCGCTCATCGACCTGATGGTGCGCCGGAAGGTGTCGATGACCACCACCATGGCCATCTTCGAGGTGTTCTACGCCGGGCGTCCGGTGACGGATGCGCGCACGCTGGAGCTGATGGCCCCCGACATCCGCGCGGCGTACCTGGCCGAGCGCGCGATGATCGACACGGCGAAGGCGTGGCCCTTCACGCCGGGGAGCTTCGCGCGGGCGCTGGCGTTCGATCGTGCCTTCCACCAGGCGGGCGGGGTGCTGGCCAGTGGCGTGGATCCCACGGGGAACGGCGGCGCACTGCCGGGGCTGGGGGACCAGCGCGGCTACGAACTGCTGCGCGAGGCGGGGTTCAGCACCGAGGAAGCGGTGCGGGTGATCACGCTGAACGGGGCGCGCATTCTGGGCGAGGACACGCGCCTGGGATCGGTGGAGGCGGGGAAGGTGGCCGACCTGGTGCTGCTCAAGGGCGACCTCACCAGCGCCCCCGACGTGATCCGCCAGACGGTCACCGTGTTCAAGGACGGCGTGGGGGTACGACTCGGCGGAGATCTTCGCCGCGCGGAAGGGGCGGGTGGGGATCAACTGAGGGGGGCATCCCGCGGGGGTTGAGCGGTCCGTTAGCATTGACCCCATGCCCACGCCCGTGCCGTTTGCCGCGCGCCCCCTTGGCGCGCTGTCGCTCCTGATGTTGCTCTCCCCGCTGGCGCTCGCCGCCGCGCAACCCGCCGTCGCGCAACCCGCCCCGGCGCAGCCGCCGGTGCCGCAGCTGCCCCCGGTGACGACGGCCTCGCGCACCGGGGCCGACGGCACGCGCAGCGTGCAGGTGATTGACCGCGCGATGCTGGACCGCCTGCCGGGGACGTCGGTGCAGGCGGCGCTGCAGTGGGCGCTGGGGAGCGACCTGCAACCGCGCTCCCCGGCGCAGGCGGATCATGCGCTGCGCGGCGCCACGTACGAGCAGACGCTGGTGCTGGTGGACGGGCAGCGCATGCGCGACCTGCAGACGGGGCACTTCGCGCTGGACCTGGCGGTGCCGTACGAGGCGATCGAGCGGATCGAGATCGTGCGCGGCGCGGCCGCGGCGCAGTACGGGGCGGACGCGGTGGGGGGCGTGGTGAACATCGTCACGCGCACGCAGGGGGCCGCGGGGCGCCTCCGCGGCGGGCGGTTCGGCACGCTGGACGCCGCCCTCTCGGCGGGGGGGATGGTGCGCGGCGTGCGCGCGGGGGTACACGGCGAGCGACTGCGCACCAGCGGGCATCGCCCGGGGACGGACGCCGACGTGACGCAGCTGCGCGGCACGCTGGCGGGGGGCGGGGGGGCGCAACGCTGGCGGGCCGATGTCGGCTACGGCGCGCGCGACTTCGGCGCGGCCACCTTCTACGCCCCCTTCGATTCGTACGAGCGCACGCGCACCGCGACGCTGTCGGTGACCGCCGAGGCGCTGTGGCGCGAGCGCGTGGCGTGGACGGCGCGCACCGGGGTGCGCCACCACAGCGATGATTTCATCCTGGTGCGTACCGACCCGGCGCGCTACCGCAACCGGCACCGGTCGTTGCAGGCGGAGGGGGAGCTGTCGGCGCGGTGGGCGCTCTCCCCGGCCACCACGGTGGCGGCGGGAGGGGAGTGGCTGTCGGCGTGGCTGCGGTCGGCGCGGCTGGGGGACCGGGCGCAGCAGCGGGGGGCGGCGTTTGCCGAAGTGCGGCACCGCCAAGGGATGGTGGAGGGGAACGCCGGGGCGCGGCTGGACGCCAGCTCCGACTTTGGGCGGCAGCTGATCCCCAGCGCCGGGGTGGCGGTGACGGTGGCGCCACTGGTGGTGGTGCGGGGGAGCGCGGCCGGTGGCTGGCGGCAGCCCACGTGGACCGACCGCTTTTATCAGGACCCGGCCAACCGGGGGACCCCCACGCTGCGTCCCGAACAGTTCGTGAACCAGGAGCTGGCGGTGGCGGCGGGGCGTGCGGGGGGCGTGCAGCTGGACGTGGCGCTGTTCGACCGGCGGGGGCGTGAGACGATTGACTGGGTGCGCCCGCTGGGGGTGCTGGTGCTGCCCCGTCCGGCGTGGGTGGCCACGAACATCGGGCGCACACGGACCACCGGGGTGGAGGGGCTGCTAAAGACCCCATTTGGCGCAATGATGGCTCTTACATGGCGCGCTAGTGTCCTAAAAGCTACGGCAAATCAGCCGGCCGGCGTGGAGGGGAAGTACGCGCTGCGCCCCCTTACCCGCAGCGGGGGGGTGACGGCGCAGGTGAACCCGGCGGGGCGCGTGTGGCTGCTGGCCGACCTGCTGCACGCGCGGCGGTTGGGGGAGCGCGCCTACACCACGGCGGCGCTGCGGTTGGGGACCACGTGGCGCGGCGCCACCTGGTCGGTGGAGGGGACCAACCTGGGGCGGGCGCGGGCGCTGGATGCCAGCGGGGTGCCCATGGCTGGCGCGGCCTGGGCGGTGGGGGTGCAGTGGCGCGGTGGGG
>JBEIJM010000219.1:0-4847 GCA_040380205.1 Gemmatimonadaceae bacterium | reverse complement strand
TGACCGGCAACCGGCTCCCCTACGCCCCCGAGGCCACGCTCACCAGCACCGTGGGGATGCGGCACCGCGCCGGCGCCGAGCTGCGCGTGGAGTTGGTGGCGGTGGGCGCGCAGGAGAGCGACCCCGTGAACACGCGCGTGCTGGTGGCTGACGGGCAGCAGGGGCCCATTGCCGGCAACACGCTGTGGAACGTGACCGTCAACGTGCCGCTCTGGCGCACCGGGCTGGCGGGGTGGGTGGCGGTCAAGAACCTCACCGACCGCACCGTGGTGGTGGACCGCTCGCGCGGGTTGCTGCCGGGGCTGCCGCGGCTGGTGCAGCTGGGGGTGTCGCAGCGCTGGTAGGTGCGGGGGGCGGGGGGTGCTGGCGCCCAGCACCGCCTCGGCGGGATCTTTCGGGATCCAGCGCGATCGTGCGGTACGCCCAGGCGCCCGCCCCCCGTCCCACCGGAGTTCCGATGTCCCGAGCGTTCCTGCGCGATGATGCCGAAGGGGAGATGCCGCGGCGCCACTACGACCTGCCGCCGCGCGACGACCCCGCCTACGACCGGCAGGCGGCCAAGGCGCTGCTGGAGGCGGCGTGCGTGGGGGAGACGCAGCTGGCCGAGCGGGCCACGGGCTACTACTGGGGGGAGCCGGTGCTGCGGGAGCATGTGGCGGTGCTGCTGGCGGAAGCCGAGCGCGCGGGGCACGACCGGATGGAGCAGGTGGCGCGGCGGTTCCTGCGGTAGGCAGGGGAGCGCCGCGCCGCCCCCTCACCCCCCGCCGGCCGTGACCGTCACGTCCACCGTCACCGTCTGCACCGGCGGCACGTCCGTCTCCCAGATGCGACGGTAGGTCAGCACCACGCGGGTGCTTCCCGCACCCACCGCCACCAAGCGAAACGTGGCCTTGCCGCCCGCGCCCGCCATGGGGGCGCCGCCGGTGTTGTCCGGGACATACGCGGGGTCGCCTTGCCCTGCCAGCACCGCGGCGTCGGGCGCCGCGGCCACCCCCCAGCTGTAGCCGGTGGAGGGGTTGGCGGCCAGCGTGATCGCCAGCGTGTCCCCCACGGTGAGCAACGCTGGGGCGGAGCCGGTGATGGTCACGGTGCGTGCACCGCTCTGGTCCTTGGACGGCATGGGGCCGCACCCGCCGAGCAGGGGAATCGCGGTGAGCGCCACGGTCAGCGTGGTGGCCAGAGGCGCCCGCCGAGCGATGCGATCTCCAGGAGGGTGGCGCATGGGGTGGCTCCGAAACGCTGGGGGGGGCGGACGAGCGGGGAAAGGTACGGTGGGACCGGGGCGCGTGCTGCTCCGCTAGTCCAGCAGGCGGGCCCCATCCAACCGCGCCAGCTTCCGGTCGAGCGTCAGCAGGAGACGCCCCTGGTCCTGCGCCGCCGCCACGATGAGACGGTCCATCAGGCCGGGGTGATCGGCGTGACGGGCATCGGCCAGTACGGCACGCACCTCGTCCCGAGCGGCCACGCGATCGCTCGCCAACAGCGCGCGAAGCGCCTCGACGGCGTCGCGGTGAGGAATCCGGTAGTGATGGCGCAGGGCGCAGTAACTCTCGCCCACCACCAGCGCGTCCACCCACAGCGGCGTGGGGCTCCGCGCCATCTGGCGGCGCACCAGCTCGGTCTGGTCCGGTGGCTCGCCCACGAGCAGGCGCACCACGGCCGAGGTGTCCAGCGCCAGACTCACGGCGCCTCCTCGGAGGCGCGACCGCGGGCGATGCTGGTGCGGATGGCGTCCATGGAGTGGTCGGGCGCGTTGGCCGCCCACGGGCGGAGCATGCCGATCCACGACGGCCGCCATTCCGATGCGGCAGCCGCGTCGGGGACGCCCGCTGCGGGGGGTTCCCCGTCCAGCACATACCGCACCCCTTCGGCCACCAGTTCGCGCACCGTCCGTCCGCGGCGGGCGGCTTCCACCTTGAGGCGACGGTAGAGGTGCTCGTCGAAGTCGATGGTGGCTTTCATGCATGCAAGCTACCCAGCTAGCTTGCTACAGGCTAGTAGCAGGGGCGGTGTGCGCCTGCCCCCCCAGCACCACCCGCGCGTTCCGCTGCAGTCCGGCCAGCTTGGCCCGCTTCATCGCACTCCCGCGAAACGCCGCCGCATAGGCCCCCTGGTCCATCGCCAGCCACTCCGTGGCCAGCGTGCGGGCGTCCTTCCCCGCCACGGCCGGCCGCGCCGCAAAGGGGGACCCCGGCGGCAGCGCGCGCGCAAAGCGCACGTTCCACGGACACACCTCCTGGCACACGTCGCAGCCGTACAGCCGCTCCCCCACCAGCGGCGCCAGCGCCGCGTCGATCTCGCCGCGCAGCTCGATGGTCAGCGTGCTGATGCACCGCCGCGCGTCCAGCACGCGCGGGGCCGCGAAGGCCTGCGTGGGGCACGCGTCCAGGCACCGGGTGCACCGCCCGCACCGGTCGGCCTCGAAGGGCGCGTCGGGGACCAGCGGCCACGCCAGCACCAGCGCCCCCAGGAAGAAGAAACTCCCGCGCGTCGGGTTGATGAGCAGGGTGTTCTTGCCGAACCACCCCAGCCCCGCACGGCGCGCCAGGTCGCGCTCCAGCAGCGGCCCCGAGTCCACGTAGGGGCGCCCCTCCACGGGGTGCCCCACCTCCTCCTCAAACCAGGCATGCAGCGCACGCAGCTTCCCGCGCAGCACCTCGTGGTAGTCGTCGCCGCGCGCGTAGCGCGCCACCGGGCCGGGCGGTTCCTTCCCGCCGTAGTCCAGCCCCACCACCAGCGCATGCGTGGCCCCCGGGTGCGGCCGCCGGCTGTCGCGCCGCAGCTCGGCGCCGGCGCCGTCCAGGTAGGCCATGGGGCCGTGATGCCCGGCCGCCAGCCACGCGTCAAAGTGCGCCACGCTGTCCGGCACCCCCAGCGCCGCCACCCCTGCCAGGTCAAACCCCACGCCGTACGCCTGTGCCTTGAGCCGCTCGGTGATCGCGGCGGGGTCTGCCGACGGCGCGGTCGCTGACACGGGCGTCGGCGCCGACGCGGTCAGGGCTGCCGCCCCACCCATCGCGCAAACGCCACCACGTCCTCCGCCGGCGGCACCGCGGTGTCGCTGCCGTACGCCGTGTACAGCCGCCACCGCGTGTACCCCAACGCCGGCAGCGGCAGGAAGGGGAACCGACGGTACCAGTGGCGGTGGCGGAAGCGCCACGCCACGCGCAGCAGGTCCACCGCCAGCGGCGGCCACCGCAGCACGCGCCAATGCAGGGCGATCAGCAGGCGTATCCAGGGCATGCGCGAAATATACTTCACCCCGGTCACCCCCCCGTCCCTCCACCCGCCCCGCCCCATGGATCTCGCCGAGTACCAGCAGCTGGCCGCCCGCACCCTGGGGGGGAACCGCACCCCCGAGCAGCAGCTCTCCAATGCCGCGCTGGGGCTCACCGGCGAGGCCGGCGAGGTGGCGGAGCTCATCAAGAAGCACCTCTACCACGCCACGCCGCTGGACGCCGACGCGCTGGTGAAGGAGCTGGGCGACTGCCTCTGGTACCTCGCCGCCTTCGCCACGGTGCAGGGGCTGTCGCTGGACGACATCGCCCAGCGCAACATCGACAAGTTGCGGCGGCGCTACCCCGAGGGGTTCGACCCCGAGCGCAGCCGCAACCGCACCGAGTAGCGGGGCGCCGCCTCGCCGGCGCTGCCGGCGTCGAGGGCGCTACGCCGGCGGCGACAGGAAGCAGCGCCCGTCGAACGGCACCCCGGCGCCCACCCCCAGCAGCGTGCACGCGCTGGGGACCACGTCGGCGGTGCGCTGCGGCGCGCGCGCCACCGGCACATCCACCAGCAGCGGCACCTGCATCTGCGCGCGCAGCAGCGCGCCGTGCGTGGACACATGCGCCACCGGCTCGAAGCGCGCGCGCAGGTCCCACCCCTCGCGCGCCGACAGGATCACGTCCCCGGTGCGCGGCGCCGAGGCCAGCAGCGACAGCTGCACGACGCTGTCGGGGTAGTCGGTGGCGGCGCACGCTTCCCAGGCGGTGCAGGGGGAGAGCCCCCGCAGCGTCCCGCCCAGCCCCAGCGGGTCGCCGTCGCGCACCAGATAATCCCACCGCGCCGCGCGCCCGTCGCCGCGCCGCACCACCTCGGCGGTGCCGCGCCCCGCGTGCGTCACCCGCACCGTGTGCGCGTCGGGCGCCACCATGGCCAGGTCCACGCTGGGACGCTGCACCAGCGACTCCAGCAGCCGCGCCCCGCGCCCGCCCAGCGCGGGCCACCAGCCGCGCGTGCGCACCGCCGGGTCCACGTACAGCTGCGCCATGGCGTTCCCCCCCACCATCAGCGCCACGTCGGGGCGGCGCACCGACAGCCGCGGGTGCGCCAGCACGCGCCACCCCGCGCCCTCCAGCCAGCCGTGCAGGTCGTCGTGGTGCGCCACCGGCGCGTGCCCGTGATCGGCCACCACCCACACGTGCAGCCGCTCCCCCCACCCGCCCGCCTCGGCGATGGCGCGCGCGGTGGCCACCGCCGCGTCCACGTCGGTCACCGCCTCGCGCACCCCGGCGCCAAAGGGCCCCTCGGCGTGCGCCCGCTTGTCGCCGATGGTGAGCGCCAGCACTGCGCTCCGCGGGCGCGCGCGCGCAAAGCGGCGGAAGAAGGCGCGTGTGGCCGCCTGTTCCACCGTGCGCCAGCCGGCCAGGTCACCGCGGAAGTGCGACGGCGCCGCGCGCAGCATCCAGTACAGCGAGCGTCCCACCCGCCCGTGCGTGGCGCCGCGCGCCAGCATGCTCATCCCCGCCAGCGACGGCTGCGCCAGCTCCAGCAGCGTGGGGGGCTCGGCGTGCACGTCGCGGTCCACGTGCCAGATGTCCACCCCCGCGTAGCTGCGCGCCTGCGCGGGG
>JBEIJM010000218.1:0-4854 GCA_040380205.1 Gemmatimonadaceae bacterium | reverse complement strand
GACGGCCGTCGCCGTCGCCTCGCTGGTCACGCCGCCCGCCGCGGCCGCCCAGCCGCGCCTCAACCCGGTGGTGGACCTGCTGGCGGCCGGGAAGCCGGTATTCGGCCTGTACGCCCCCGCCAACCGGCGCATGGGGCGCGGTGCGGCGCTCCCTCCGGACTCGGTCAAGAGCCCGCTGCAGCTGGCCCAGGAGGCGGTGGCCTACACCCGCGCCGACTACCTCTTCGACGGCAGCATGGAGGGGAACTTCGACGCCGGCCTCGTCGGCTTCACCGAATTCGCCAAGGGGATGGAGGCCGCGGGGATGCGGCAGGGCGCGCGCTTCACCCACCCGCTGTTCGTGAAGACCCCCGAAATCGGCGCCGACGTGGCCAAGGCCACCCAGCGCATCGGCCAGCAGCTCAACCTCGGCGTGAGCGGCATCGTCTTCGTGGACGTGCAGAGCGCCACCGAACTGGAGGCCGGGATCAAGGCGATGCGCTTCGCCTCGGCCGGAGGGACGCGTGCCCCGGCGGTGGGTGACGCCCCCGCCCGCTGGGGGCTGTCGGAGCAGGACTACCGCGCGCGCGCCGACGTGTGGCCGCTCAACCCCAGAGGGGAGCTGGTCAACTTCGCCATTGTCGAGAGCAAGGAGGGGCTGGCCCGGGTGCGCGAGATCGCGCAGGTGAAGGGGATCGGCGTGCTCTTCCCGGGGGCGGGGACGCTGCGCGGAGTGTTCACCAGCACCGACGCCGCCGGCAAGCGCACCTTTGACGAAGCCGCGTGGGAGGGGGCCATCCAGCAGGTGCTGGCGGCGTGCAAGGAGTTCAAGGTCCCCTGCGGCTACCCGGCCGGCGCCCCCGACATCGAGATGCGGATGAAGCAGGGGTTCAGCGTCTTCGTGATCGGCTGGGGCGAGCAGGGCTTCAAGGCGGTGGAACTGGGGCGCGCGGCCGGGGGGCGCTGACCGCGCATCGCCGGGCGGGGGCAGCGAGGACACCGCCCCGGTCCGGAGGCCGTGCCAACACCATCGGACTGCACGAAACGACGACGGCCGCCGGACCTCTCGGGTCCGGCGGCCGTCGTCATCAGCGCGACACCCTTACGGGTTGCGGTCCAGGCACCCGTTGAACTTGGGGTTGTTCCGCTCGTCGAAGGGAATGGGCAGGTTCACGTCGTTGCCGTAGACGCCGGCCAGCGGCGCCGGCAGGTTGCCGGTGGGGAACACCGTGTTGGCGGTGCGCCCGTACTGCCGGATGAGGCGGCGCAGATCACCCAGCCGGTGGCCGGTGAGGTACAACCAGATGGCGCGCTCCTCGAAGAACTGCGACACCGCCGTGGCCTGGTCGGTGGGGGCGGTGCCGGCCAGCGGCGCGATGGCCGGGGTGTTCCCCGCGCGCAGCTGGTTGAGCCCGGCGAACACCGCATCCCGGTCGGCCTGGGTGGCGCCACGCAGCCGCGCCTCCAGCTCGATCAGGCGCGCCTCGATGCCGGAGGCGATCACCGCCGACGTGGTACGGTCGTACTTGAGCTGCGTGGGGAGGTTGCGGCTGGAGCCGTTGAACCCGGTGCGCGTGGACGGCACCCACGGGATGCGCGGGTCGGCCGGGGTGCGCAGCCACGTCAGGCCGTTGGTCCCCTCGCCGTTGACGATGGCGTACCGCGAGTTGGCCACGGTGAGCGCGTTCCACATCCCGTTCTCCTGGCGCCCCGAGGCGGTGGAGTGGGCCGCCTGCCAGCTGAAGCTGGTGGGGACCGACGCCACCGCGGCGGCCGCCTCCGCGAAGTTCCCCTGGTTGAGGAGCACACGCGCACGTCCGATGCGGGCGATGTTCTGCACCCGGGTGTCGGTGCCCGCCGAGGCGAGCCCCGAGTCCAGGCTGGCCAGCGCCCGGGCGTAGATCGCCGTGGTGGTCTGCGGCGCGCCGAACTCCGTGCCGGCCTCGGTGTCCTCGGAGAACGGCACCCCCGAGCAGTACAGCTCGGCGAAGAAGTTCTCGGTGTAGCCGCGGATGGCGTACAGCTCCCCGATGTTCTGCACCGGGGTGGGCGCCACCTTCTTGAGCACCGCGATGGCGCGCGAGGCACCCGACCGGGCCCGGTGCATGTTGCGGTAGAAGCCGTCCAGCGCGGGGAGGTTCTCGTTCATCGCGCGCTGGTTCGGAAAGAGCCGGTCGTCGAAGGTGTCCGTGGAGTACATCTCGTCGGAGACGTTCCCCGAGACCACGATGACGTTCTCGAGGCTGGCGTTCCCCGAGTAGACGTTCTGGAAGTCCTGGATGACGCCCAGCCGCAGCGGGGTGGCCCCGGCGGCGGTGGTGTAGTCGGCCACGTTGAGGACGTCGGGGTCGACGATCTCGAGGGTGCTCGTGCTGCAGCCCCCGAGCAGGCCGACCGCCAGGAGCGCGGCACCCGCCGCACGGGCGGGGCGGCGCGTCACATGGAAGGGTCGCATAGATGCGGGCTCGCCTCGATCAGAAGTTGAAGTTCATGCGGAACGTCCAGTAGCGCATCGGCGGCGTGGAGAAGAACTCCTCGTTGCCGCGGGTGTCGCTGTTCCCCACCGTGGTCTCGGGATCGACGCCGGTGAAGGGCGTCCAGACGCCCAGGTTGCGCCCGGTGAGCACCAGGTTCCAGCGGGAGGCGCGCAGCGCCTTGGCCCAGCGGTCGGGCATCTGGTACGACACCGCCATCTCGCGCAGGCGGGTGAACGACCCGTCCTCGTAGAAGCCGGTGAAGATGGAGGCGGCCGCCGCCACCGCCTTGGCCTGCTCCTCCAGCGGGGCGCCGTTGTACAGCCCCTGGCAGGAGATGCCGGCCTGGCACTGGTGCCGCTTCGTGTTGTTGAGCTTCTTCATCCCCCACTTGCTGTCCACCTGTCCGGAGATGCGCAGCTTGCGCCCCAGCAGCTCGATGGTGGGGGAAAACGCCAGCTCGCGGGTGGGATAGGTGGGGCCGATGAACTGGAAGTCCCCGTAGGTCATCTCCCCCGCCACCAGCAGGCCGTCGCTGTTGGCGTCGTTGTACGTGTACGTCCGCCCCCACAGCCCGTACAGCGGGTACCCGGGGCTGTTGAGCTGCGTGTTGCGGTTGCCGGTGGGGATGGGACTCACCCCTTCGCCCAGCGTGATCAGCTCGTTCTTGTTGGTGGAGCCGGTGAGCACGAACTCCACGCCCAGCTGGTCGGTGGACACCACCTTCTGGTTGTAGACCAGCTCCAGCCCGCTGTTGCGGACGTTGCCGATGTTCTCGAACCGCGAGGTGACGCCCGCGATGGACGGGGCCACGCGCCGCTCGATGAGCGCGTCGGTGGTGTTCTTGTTGTAGTACGTGACCTCGACGTTGCTCTTGCCGCCGAACATCGTGAGGTCGAAGCCCGCCTCGGTCTCCGCGGAGAACTCGGGACGGAGGTTGGCGTTCCCCAGCGCGCCGATGGAGACGCCCGGCTGGTCGGCCTGCCCGGAGATGGTGGTGGCGAATGGCGAGAAGAAGCGGAGCGCGTCGGTGGTGCCGGGGATCTGCCCCGAGGCGCCGTAGGTGGCGCGCAGGCGCAGCGACGAGATCCAGTCGGTGGCCGGGAAGAAGCCCTGGTCGGACACCACCCACGAGGCGCCCACCTTGGGGTAGTTCACCGCGCGGAAGTCCTTGCCGAAGGCGCTGGCGGCGTCACGCCGCAGCCCCGCGGTGATGAACAGCTTCTCGTTCACCGAGAACACCTGCTCGACGTAGTAGCCCAGCGTGCGCTTCTCGTCCGTCGACTCCGAGGCGTTGCGCACGGCGGCCGCCGAGATCGTGGTGGCCCCCGGCGGCAGGCTCTGCCCCGTCCCGCCCGTGATCGCGAAGTAGTTGCGGATGTACTGCATCCCCACCGACGTCTTGGAGTTGAGCCACGGGAACAGCTGCCGCGTGGCCGTCCCGCCGATGTCCACCGTCTGCTGGTTGATCTCGGTGCGGTTGGCGGTCACCTGCCCCACCCGGTTCACCCCCAGCGGCCCCTGGTCGAAGAGGTTGATCCCCACGTCATTGCGCGCCGCGAAGTCCACCCCCACCGTGGCGCGGGTGGTCAGCCACGAGGCGGGGCTGTACTGCAGCTGCGCGCTGTTGATGAAGCGGTTGGTGGCCTGCGACGTGGTGCGCGCCAGGATGTCGCCCATGGGGAAGGCGCGCCACCCCAGCAGCTTCACGCCGCGTCCGTCCACCAGGTCCTCGCGCCACTCGCCCCCCAGCATCCCCACCATCAGCCCGTTGCCGTTGTCCTCGTTCTGCGGCAAGCGCTGGCGGCTGTTGATGAACCCCGAGGAGATCTGCAGGGTGGCGTTGGAGGCCAGCTGCGCCGTGAGGTTGGCGCGCAGGCTGTTGCGATCCAGCGCATTGGGGCGAATCTGCGACGACGGCACCGCCGTCCCGCGCTCCGCCGCCAGGCGCAGGATCTCGATCTCCGGCATCTTGTAGATGCCGGTCTCCACCTCGGTCTCCCCCGAGACGAAGTACTGCACCCGGTCATTGCCCCCCGACACCTGCATGCCGTACTGCTGGCGGCCGCCCATGTCCACCGGCGACAGGCTGTCGATCTGGAAGGCGTTCCCCACGCGCAGGCTGTCGGCGCGGCAGATGCCGGCGGCGATGGAGATCGCCGGGCAGCGCACGCGGGTCCCCGCCGTGGCGCCGGTGAGCTGCGTCCCCCAGCCGTAGTACATCAGCGGGTAGCTGTTGGGATCGGTGATGCGCCCGTTCTCGGTGTAGAAGTTCCAGCGGGTCGCGCCGGCCTTGCCGCGCTTGGTGGTGATGTTGATCACCCCGTTGGCGGCCTCGGTGCCGTACAGCGTGGCCGCCGAGGGGCCCTTGATCACCTCGATGTTCTCGATTTCCTCGGGG
>JBEIJM010000217.1:0-4925 GCA_040380205.1 Gemmatimonadaceae bacterium | reverse complement strand
GGCGGGTGCGCCGGCGGGAGGGATCAGGGCGCGGCGGCGGCGGGGCGCTCGGAGGGCCGGTCGAGCCGACGGCGGACCAGCTGCACCACGGCGGCGAGCACGAGGGCGAACAGGGCGCACACGAGGGCGCGCTCGAGGAGCATGCGGGCGGCCAGCGGCCACCAGTCGCCCCAGCCGGCGAGGCGCGAGCCCACGCGCTCCTGGCGCAGGGCGATGAGCACGGAGCTCATCCCCAGCTCGGCGGCCACCTCGACGGCGGCGAAGAGCGCCACGCGGGCGGGCCAGCGGCGGACGGGGTAGTGCCCCAGGTGCCAGGTGAGCATGCCGCAGAGGAAGCAGACGGCGGCGACCACCCCGACCACGAAGACGACCCAGCTGCTGGAGGCCAGCACGGCGGCGCGGCCGAGGCGCATGACGAGGCCGGTGATCCCCGCGGGCTCGAGGGTGCGGAGCGCGAAGGCGCGGAGCGGGTGGAGCCGTTCCGCGTCCCAGCGGATGGCGTCGCGCGGGAAGAACCGGGGCATGGGAGGCAAGCTACCGCGCGGGTCCGGGGGCGCCAGCCCGCGGGGTCAGGGGGCGACGCGGGCGAGCAGGAAGGCGAGGCTGGCGGGGAGGTGCGCGCGCCAGTAGTCCCAGGTGTGGCCGCCGGGGTGCTCGGCGTACTGCAGGGGGATGGCCAGGGCGGCGAGGGCGTCGCGGAAGGCGCGGTTGTGGGGGAGCCAGCGGTCGTCCGTCCCCACGTCGGCGTAGAGCGCGGGGAGGGGGGCGCCGGCGGCGCGCGCGCGGGCGGCGAGCACCAGCGGGTCGCGGGCGCGCCAGGCGATGGTGTCGGCGCCGAAGGCGAGGCGCTGCGAGGGCCAGAGGCCGCGGGCGGCGCGCTGCAGCTCGGCCATGGAGGCGGCGGGGCGCGGCGGGGTGGCGGTGTCCACGAGGCGCGGCGCGAGCACCCCCGAGTGGCTGGCGGCGGCGGCGAAGCGCCCCGGGGCGGCGAGCGCGAGGGCGATGGCGCCGTAGCCGCCCATGCTGAGCCCCCCGATGGCGCGGTGCGCGGCGCCGACGCGGGTGCGGTAGTGGGTGTCCACGTGGCGGACCACGTCGTGGACGAGGTAGTCGTCGTAGCGCAGCCAGTTGGCGCAGTAGGTGGCGGCGCCCTCGCGGCGGGCGGGGTCGTTCGCGCAGCCGGCGGGGTCGGGGAGGCGGGCGTGGGCGGTGTACCAGCTGTCGTCGCCGTCGGGCATGGCGACGATGGCCTCGGGGTGGCCGGCGGCGACCAGCGAGTCCATCACGCGCGGGAGGCGGCCGGTTGCGCTCCAGTTGGTCTCGTTTCCGCCGAGGCCGTGGAGGTACAGGAGGACCGGGTAGCGGCGGCGGGGGGCGGCGTGGTAGGACGGGGGGAGGTAGAGGACGACGGCCTTGGGGACGCCGAGGGCGGGGGACCAGAAGGCGTCGGTGCGGAGGGTGCCCTGCGGCCAGGCGGGGGCCGGGGGCGGCGGGGCGGATTGGGCGGGGAGCGCGAGGGCCGCACCCGCCAGCAGGGCCGCCACGGCCCGCCAGCGGCCCCGTGGCGCCCCGATCGCCCCCGGGACAGGGGTGGACCAGCCCCCCGGGGGGTGCGGCGGCTGGCGGGGCGCTGGCGCGGCCGGAGGCACCGGGGGCGCTAGCGGATGATCGTGAAGAGGCGCCCCCACCGGATGTCGGTGAGGAAGGGGAGCGCCCGGTCGCTGTCGTCGGCGTTGTACGAGTAGTACACCAGCAGCGGGCGTCCGCGGACGTTCTCGCGCGGGACGAAGCCCCAGTAGCGCCCGTCCTTCGAGTCGTAGCGGTTGTCGCCCAGCATGAACAGCTGCCCGGGGGGCACGACCAGCGGCCCCCAGTCGTCGAGGGTGGGGGCGGCGGGGGGCTCGCCGAAGCGGGTGCCGCGCACCACGTGCTCCTGCTGCCAGGCGAAGAGCGGGTGCGAGAAGCCGCCGTCGCCGCGCAGGTTGGCGGCGGCCTCGCCGCCCTGCGGGCGGGGGACGCCGTTCAGCTGGAAGACGCCGCCGCGCATGGCGACGGTGTCCCCGGCGACGGCGACGAGCCGCTTGACGAGGGTGGGGGTGGGGTCCTCGGGCTGGTCCACCTGCGGCGGCGAGACGAACACCACCACGTCGCCCCGCTGCGGCTCGCGGTATCCCGGCAGGTTGACCGCGGTGAAGGGGACGTGCGGCCCGTACACCAGCTTGTTGACGAACAGCCAGTCGCCCACGAGGAGGGCGGGGATCATGCTCCCCGAGGGGATGCGGTACGCCTCGAGGAAGAAGGTGCGGACGACGAGGAAGATCGCGAGGGTGGCGGCGATCGCCTTGACGTTCTCCCACAACGCGGCGCGCCCGGCGCCGGGGGGCTGCCGCCGGCGCGGAGCGCGGCGACGGGGCTGCGATCGGGGGCGGGCGGAGTGGGGGGCACGGCGCGGGGGACGGCGGGAGGGGAGGGGATCGCGGGAGCGGGGCCGGGGAGCGGCAAGGGGGCGCGCCCGTCGGGACGCACCCCCTGGACCGCGACGCCCGGACCGGGCGGCTTACGACAGGTGCTTGGAGACCAGCTTGGTCATGTCGAACATGCTGACCTGCGCCTTGCCGCCGAACACCGCCTTGAGCTTGTCGTCGGCGTTGATCATGCGCTTGTTCTTGGCGTCCTGCAGGCCGTGCTTCTTGATGTACGCCCACAGCTTCTTGACGACCTCGGTGCGCGGCATGCCCTTGTCCCCGATGACGGCGGCGAGCGCCGGCGAGGGGGTCATGGCCTTCATGAAGGCCGCGTTGGGGGTGCGCTTGGCGGCCTTCTTGGCCGGCGCCTTCTTCGCGGCGGCCTTCTTCGCCGGGGCCGCCTTCTTGGCGGCGGCCTTCTTCGCGGGGGCCTTCTTCGCCGCCGCCTTCTTCGCCGGGGCCGCCTTCTTGGCGGCGGCCTTCTTCGCGGGGGCCTTCTTCGCAGCCTTCTTCGCGGTCTTCTTCGCAGCGGCCATGTCGTCTCCTGGGTGGGTGACCGGTCGAGGGGCGTCGAGCCGGACTGCTCTCGACAGATCGCGCGGGGACGCGGTCGCGCCTCGCGGACGGGCACAAACTACCACGGCGCCCCGGGCGCGCAATAGTGCGCGGCGCCCTCGGCATTCCCTCTGGCGTCCCTCGGGCGCCCCTCGGGCGTCCCGCTGGCGCCCCTCGGAACGGCCGCGGGCGTCCCCGCTCACGCCGGCGGCGCGCCCGTCGCCAGCGCCCGCAGCGTCGCCAGCGCCTCCACGTCCCACGGGTCGGGGGTGTCGTCCTCCTCCCCCACCTCGGCCAGCGCCTGCGGCGTCTCCAGCACCAACGGCACCCCCTGCGCACGCCGGTCGCGCAGCAGCCACCCGAAGAGCGCCGCGCCAATCAGCCCGCCCCCGATCACCGCGTGCCGGTCCTTGTTGGAGCCGCACGCGCCCTGGCTGTCGTTGAGGTGGAAGAACGCCGGCGGCATCCCCGTGGCCGCCTCGAACGCGTCCAGCACCCCGCCCAGCGCCTCGGGGGACTCGTGGATGGGGTACCCCGACGCGAACAGGTGGCAGGTGTCCAGCCCGTAGCCGCTGCGCGCCCGCAGCGCCGGCGGCAGCCCGTGCAGGATCGCCGCCACCTCCGCGGGGGTGCGCCCCACCGTCGTCCCCGCCCCCGCGGTGTTCTCCACCAGCAGCCGCGTCGCCCCGCCCGGGACCGCCTCCAGCGCGCGCCGCATCGCCTCGCTCACCCGCGCCAGCGCCGCGTCGCGGTCGCCGTCGGTGGCCGCCCCGGGGTGGAAGCAGACGCCCCCCGCCCCCAGCGCCGTCGCCCGCTCCAGCTCCTTGGCCAGCCCCGCCGCCGCGCGCGCCCACTTCCCCTCGTCGGGGGTGGCGCAGTTGAGCACGTACGCCGCGTGCACCAGCACGTGCGCCGGCGCGATCCCCGCCGCGTCCAGCGCCGCGCGGAAGCGCGCCACCCGCTCGGGCTTCACCCCCACCTTCTCGTTGTAGTACGACGGGATCGCCGTGAAGACCTGCAGTGCCTGCATCCCCGCGCGGCCGGCGCGCCGCGCCGCCATGGGGATGCCGCCGGTGTCCGCGCAGTGCGCGCCCAGGAGCAGCATGGGAGGAGGGGGAGGGGGTGGGGAGACGGGGACGGTCAGTCGCGGACCAGCGCGCGGCGGGTGCGGAACACCGGCGGCGCGCCGGGGGCGGGGCGCTCGCTCCACCCCACCACCACCGCGCGCCCCCGCACCGCCACGTGCGGGTCCTCCGCGGTGCCCGTGCCGTCGCCGGCCAGGCGCCGCTCCTCGAACACATGCCCCCCGGTGCGCGAGAGCGCCAGCGCCACCGCCGGACGGGCCCCGCTGTTGGGGTCGTCGTACGCCACCGCCACCACGTCCCCCGCGGCCGCCACGCGCACCGTCCCCAGCCGGTCGCCGTACACCACCGCCACCGGCACCTCGAAGGGCGCGCGCGGGTCCATCTGGTGCGCGTAGAACACGCCGCTCCCCTCGGGCCCGGTGAGCGCGTAGGCCACGTGCACCCAGCCGTGCCGATCATCCACCACCACCCCCGGCGCGGGGCGCGCGCACCCCACCGCCCCCCGCTCGGCCGCGCGCGCGTCCAGCGGCCCCTGGTCCAGCGTGTCCACCAGGAAGGGCCCGCGCCATGGCGTCGTCTCGGCCGCGGTGGCCTCGGGGTCGTCCTGCCACGCCGCCACCAGCGCCACCCGCCCCGCCGATCGCTTGCGCCACCACACCGCCACCCGCCCGCGCCCGGGCGCCGCCACCACGCGCAGCGAGCGCGGGCACCGCGCCGCGTCCGCCGGCAGCGCCCCACACCTGACTGCGCCGTACTTCTAAAACGTACATATTTTAATTGTTGTTGCCGCAGTCGGTCTTCTATATTTTGTTTGGTATAT
>JBEIJM010000216.1:0-4955 GCA_040380205.1 Gemmatimonadaceae bacterium | reverse complement strand
TCAACGAGAGCGGCTTCGCCATCGTCCCCGAGGTGCAGATGGGGGACGTGGTCACCCACAACAACATCTGGTTCTACCGCCAGCTGGCCGGCGGGCTCACCACCACGATGATCAAGCACGGCTCCGCCAACCCCATCGGCGGCGAGAACGTGTTCGTGAAGACGCGGTGGGGCTCGCTCCCCGAAGAGTACAAGATCCAGGGGGCGCCGCGCACGGTGAAGTTCGCGCTGGGGGAGAACCCCAAGCGCAGCCCCACGCGCTACCCCAACACGCGCATGGGCGTGCAGGAGATCATCCGCGACCACTTCCTCGCCGCGCGCGACTACGAGAAGGAGTGGAAGCGCTGGGAGAAGGAGAAGACCGGGCTGCCGCCGCGCCGCGACCTGCGCATGGAGGCGCTGCTGGACATCCTCAACCAGAAGCTGCTGGTCTCCTCGCACGGCTACCGCGCCGACGAGTTCCTGGCGCTGGTGCGCCTGACCGAGGAGTTCGGCTTCCGCGTGCAGACGCTGCAGCACGGCGTGGAGGCGTACAAGATCGCCAGCGAGCTCAAGAAGGCCGGCGTGGCCGCGGTGGTGTGGAGCGACTGGGGCGCCTTCAAGCTGGAGGCGTACGACGCCACGTCGTACAACGCCCGCCTGCTGATGGAGGCCGGCGTGGTCACCTCGCTGCACTCCGACGACGCCGAGATCTCCACGCGCATGAACTGGGAGGCCGGCAAGCTGCTCCGCTCCGGCGTGAACGAGATCGACGCCCTCTCCACCGTCACCAACCAGGCCGCCAAGGCGGTCGCCATCGACGGGCGCGTGGGGTCGCTGGAGGCGGGCAAGGACGCCGACTTCGTGATCTGGAACGGCAACCCGCTGTCGCAGTTCACCAAGGCCGAGCAGACCTGGGTGGACGGGCGCCGCTACTTCTCGCTGGAGGAGGACAAGGTGCTCCGCGAGGAGGTGGCGCGGCAGCGCGCCCAGCTGATCCAGGCGGTGCTGGCCGCCGCCCCCGCCGACGGGGCACCCGGTGCCGGCGGCCCGCCGCGCGGGCGCGGCCCGGGGAGCAAGTGACCATGACGCGATTCACGACGAGATCCATCACGGGATCCATGACGCCCACCACGACGATGACCAGGAGAGCTCCCATGACCGTCGCCGGAACGCGCGTCGGCAGGCTGGCGGCGGCCCTCGGCCTCGCGGCGGCCGCCGCGCTGCCCGCCCCCGCGGCGGCGCAGGTGCGCATGACCGTGGCCCCGCAGGAGCAGCCGGTGGTGCTGCGCGGCGCCACCATCCACACCGTCACCAAGGGCACCATCCAGAACGGCACCATCGTGCTGGAGCGCGGCAAGATCACCGCCGTGGGCGGCCCCGAGGTGGCGGCCCCGCGCGCGGCCAAGGTGGTGGACGTCACCGGGAAGCACATCTACCCGGGGCTCATCGACGCCTACAGCACGGTGGGGATCACCGAGATCGGCTCGGTGGACGTCTCCAACGACATCAACGAGCTGGGGGACTTCAACCCCAACGTGCGCGCCGACGTGGCGGTGAACGCGGAGAGCCGGCACATCGGCACGACGCGGTCGGCGGGGGTGCTGGTGGCGTTCAGCACCCCCGAGGGGGGGGTGATCTCCGGGCTCTCCTCGGCGCTGTCGCTGGAGGGATGGACCTGGGAGGAGATGTCCATGAAGGGGGCGGCCGCGCTCAACGTGAAGTGGCCCGACCCCAACGCCCGCCCGCGCCGCTTTGGCGGCGGTGGCCCTCCGGGCCCTGGCGGGCGCGGCGGTCCGCCGCAGCCGGCCCCCAAGACCTACGCCGAGCAGGTGGAGGAGATCCGCAACTGGTTTGGCGAGGCGCGCGCCTATCGGGATGCGGTGAAGGCGGGGCAGGTCGCGCGCACCGACGCGCGCTACGCGGCGATGATCCCCGCGCTGGACGGCGCGATCCCGGTGGTGGTGGCCGCCGAGGGGGCCGCCCAGATCAACGACGCCATCACCTGGGCCAAGGCCGAGGGGGTCAAGCTGGTCATCCGCGGCGGGCGCGACGCGCTGGTGGTGGCCGACCGCCTGAAGGCGGAGAACGTGCCCGTGATCCTCACCAGCACCATGGCCGCCCCCGACCGGCAGTACGAGGGGTACGACAACGCGTACGCCACCCCGACCAGGCTGCACGAGGCGGGGGTGAAGTTCGCCATCGCCGGCGGCAGCGGCGGGCTGTACAGCTACCGGCTGCCGTGGGAGGCTGGGGTGGCGGTGGCCTTCGGGCTGCCGGAGGAGGAGGCGCTCAAGGCGGTCACCATCAACGCCGCCGAGTTCATGGGGATCGCCGACAAGGTCGGCTCGCTGGAGGTGGGGAAGGAGGGGACGCTCCTCATCACCACCGGCACGCCACTGGACATGACCAGCAATATCATCCAGTCGTACATCCAGGGGCGCGAGATCGACATGAACGACATCCACAAGCACTTCTTCAAGAAGTACCTGGAGAAGATCAAGCAGCAGGCGCCGCGGAAGATCACGCCGTAAGGGCAGCGGCGCGGGGCGGATGACCAGCGGGGGGACGAGCGATCGTCCCCCCGTTGGCGTATGGGGGACGGGATCATGGCCCCCTGACCATGTCAGGCACCACCCGCCCGGGGACGCACGCTGTACCTCCGTGCGCGACAGGTCATGTTTCTGGGCGGCTGCAGGCGGCCAAGCGCGCGGTGCCGCGGTTGCCGGAACCGCACCACGGCAGGTACGCCCCCCCCACCCCCCCATGCCCCTCCAGCTGGTCTGGTTCAAGCGCGACCTGCGCCTGCACGACCACGCGCCGCTGGCCGCCGCCGCGCGCGCGGGGCCGGTGGTGGGGGTGTACCTGTTTGAGCCGGCGATGTATGCCGCCCCCGATGCCGACGCGCAGCACCTGGCGTTCGTGGCCGACTGCGTCGCCGAGCTGCGGCAGCGCCTGCGCCGGCGCGGGGGGGAGCTGCTGCTGCGCACCGGCGACGCGGTGGCGGCGCTGGAGCGGCTGGTGGACACGCTCCCGGTGGCCGCCCTCTGGGCGCACGAGGAGACCGGGAACGCCGTCACCTACGCGCGCGACCGCCGCGTGCGCGCCTGGGCCCGCGCACGGAAGCTGCCCTTTCGCGAGCTCCCCGCCGGCGGTGTGGTGCGCCGGCTGGACTCGCGCGACGGATGGGCCGAACGGTGGGACGCCATGGTGCGGTCGCCGCTGGCGCACCCGCCGGCGCGTTTCGCGCCGCTGCCGTGGCACGATCCTGCCGCCGGCGTCACCGCCCCCGAGCCGGGAGAGCCCCCCACCGCCGCCGAGCTGGGCGCCGTGGCGCACGCGCCGCGCGTGCACACCATGCGCGGCGGCGAGAAGGCGGCGCACGCCACGCTGGCGTCGTTCCTGGATGCGCGCGGCGTGGACTACCGGCGCGCCATGTCGTCGCCAGTGACGGCCTTTGACGCCTGCTCGCGCCTCAGCCCGCACCTGGCCTTTGGCACCCTCTCCGGTCGGCAGGCCTGGCAGGGGGCTCGGCGGCACGCGGAGGCGCTCAAGGAATCGCTGAGCGCGGGGACCCACGTGGACCCGCGATGGCCGGGGGCGCTCAGCGCCTTCACGTCTCGGCTCATGTGGCGCGACCACTTCATGCAGAAGCTGGAGAGCGAGCCGCGCATCGAGCGCGAGCCCTTCAGCGCCGCCTACGCCGCGCTGCGCCCGCGCGACCCCGACCCCGAGCGGCTGGCCGCGTGGATCGAGGGGCGCACGGGGTATCCGTTCGTGGACGCCTGCATGCGCGCGTTGCGCGCCCACGGGTGGCTCAACTTCCGGATGCGCGCGATGCTGGTGTCGTTCGCGTCGTACCACCTGTGGCTGCCGTGGCAGGCCACCGCCGTGGCGCTGGCCCCGCACTTCCTCGACTACGAGCCCGGCATCCACTACTCGCAGTTCCAGATGCAGTCGGGGACCACCGGCATCAACACGGTGCGCATCTACAACCCCTACAAGCAGGGGCTGGACCAGGACCCCACTGGCGCCTTCATCCGGCAGTGGGTCCCCGAGCTGGCCGGCGTCCCCGCCGACGACCTGCACGCGCCGCACGCCATGCCCGCGCTGGTGGCGCAGATGGCGGGGGTGCAGCTGGGGCGCACCTACCCGCCCCCCATCGTGGACCACGCCACCGCGTATCGCGACGCCAAACTGCAGGTGTTTGCCGTGCGCGAGAGCGCGGCGGCGCGGGCCGAGGCCGGGGCGGTGCTGCAGCGGCACGGCTCGCGGCGAGAGCGGCGGGCGTAGCGGCCACGGCCGACTGTCAGGGGCCGGTGTCGCGCGCCCAGCACGGGGACGTAGCTTTCGCGTGCAGCCACCCGTGTCCGTCCTTCTCCGCTTGCCCCAATGCCCCGACCCCTCTGGCGACGCCTGCTGGGCGTTGGCGACCCCGCCGGCGCCGCGACGGCCCTTGGTCGCCTCTACGCCAACCGCACCACCACCGCTCCCACCTCCGGAACCGTCGCGGGGGTGCTGCAGCAGTACGGCCTCTCCGGCCCCGCCGCGCGCGAGGCGTGCCGCGCCGCCTTCGCGGCGGCGGTGACGGCGGCGGTACGCGATGCGCACCTGGACGTCGGGGAGCTGGCGGCGCTGCAGGCGTGGCGCGGGGCGCTGACACTCTCCGAGCGGGACATGCGCGAGGCCTTCGAGGCGGCGGCCGCCGCCCCCGTGCAGCGGGCGATTTCCGCCGCCCTCGCTGACGACGTGCTCTCTGAGGAGGAGAAGGCGCGCCTGAAGGCGCTGGCCGCCAGCCTGCAGGTCTCCGACGCCCTGCTGGCGCAGTGGGTGCGGGAACCGGCGCAGGCCATCCTGCAGCGCCGCGCCGAGGCGGTGGTGAGCGACCGGCGTCTCTCCCCCGACGAGGAGGCCGAGCTGGAGGCGCTGGCCAAGAGCCTCAACGGGGTGATCCAGACCGACGCGACCACCCGCGCC
>JBEIJM010000215.1:0-5124 GCA_040380205.1 Gemmatimonadaceae bacterium | reverse complement strand
GGGAGCTGCCCGGCGACCGCGAGGCGGCGGCCACGGCGCTGGCGGCGGAGGTGGCGGCCGACGCGCCGGCCACGCTGCGGCGGCTGGGGTTGCCGGCGCTGGCGGCCACGCTGGAGGCCAAGCAGCCGGCGGTGGACGCGGCGGCCGTGGAGCTGATGCGGCTGGCCGGGCTCACCGCGGGGGGGAAGGTGCACCTGCGCGACGGGCGCACCGGCGAGCCGTTCCAGGCGCCGGTGACGGTGGGGGAGATCTACATGCTGAAGCTCTCGCACCTGGTGGACGACAAGATCCACGCGCGGTCGATCGGGCCGTACTCGCTGGTCACGCAGCAGCCGCTCGCCGGCAAGGCGCAGTTCGGCGGCCAGCGCTTCGGGGAAATGGAGGTGTGGGCGCTGGAAGCGTACGGCGCGGCGCACACGCTGCAGGAGATCCTGACGGTGAAGTCGGACGACGTGAACGGCCGGAGCCGGGTGTACGAGGCGATCGTGAAGGGGCAGAACCTGCCGGAACCCGGCATCCCGGAGTCGTTCAACGTGCTGGTCAAGGAACTGCAGGCGCTGGGGATCAAGGTCACGCTCGGGGCCACGGACGGTCCCGGGGTCGCGTTGGTGGATGCGGGCACCGGCGGTGCCGGCGGGGAGGAGTAAGCCATGATCGATTTCCGCAGCGCGCGCGACGCCCGGGCGTCGGCGTTTGACTACATGTCGGTCCGGATCGCCTCCGCGGAGGAGATCCGGGGGCCGCGCGACCCGAAGGAGCGGGAACGGCTGGAGATGGCCGGGCTGCGCTCGTGGTGGTCGTGGGGCGAGGTGACCAAGCCCGAGACCATCAACTACCGGTCGTTCAAGCCGGAGAAGGACGGGCTGTTCTGCGAGAAGATCTTCGGGCCGGTGAAGGACTGGGAGTGCCACTGCGGGAAGTACAAGCGGATCCGCTACCGCGGGGTGATCTGCGACCGCTGCGGCGTGGAGGTGACGCTGAGCAAGGTGCGGCGCGAGCGGATGGGGCACATCGAGCTCGCGGTGCCGGTGGCGCACATCTGGTTCTTCAAGACGCTGCCGAGCCCGATGGGGAACCTGCTCGACGTCACGCTGCGTGACCTCGAGAAGGTGATCTACTACAGCAACTACATCGTCATCGACCCGGGGGCGCAGGAGGTGCGGGTGCGCCAGCTGCTGGACGAGGACGAGTACCTGACGCTGCGCCAGAAGGCGAAGGCGGAGGGGGACGCGGCGTTCCAGGCGGACATCGGGGCGCCGGCGGTGCGGGAGCTGCTCAAGCGGCTGGACGTGGACACGACCGCCGAGCAGCTGCGGGCGTCGCTGGTGGGCGAGGGGTCGCAGCACCGCAAGAAGCAGATGCTCAAGCGGCTCAAGATCGTCGACGCGTTCCGGAACAGCGGTGAGGGGGGCGAGGAGCGCAACCGCCCGGAGTGGATGATCCTGGACGTGATCCCGGTGATCCCGCCCGACCTGCGGCCGCTGGTGCCGCTGGACGGCGGGCGCTTCGCCACGTCCGACCTGAACGACCTGTACCGGCGCGTGATCAACCGGAACAACCGCCTGCAGAAGCTGATCTCGCACCGGGCGCCGGAGGTGATCCTGCGCAACGAGAAGCGGATGCTGCAGGAGGCGGTGGACGCGCTGTTCGACAACGGGCGCCGCTCGAAGGCGATCCGCGGGCGCGGGAAGCGGCCGCTCAAGTCGCTCTCCGACATGCTCAAGGGGAAGCAGGGGCGCTTCCGGCAGAACCTGCTGGGGAAGCGCGTGGACTACTCGGGGCGCTCGGTCATCGTGGTGGGCCCGGAGCTCAAGCTGCACCAGTGCGGGCTCCCCAAGGCGATGGCGCTGGAGCTGTTCAAGCCGTTCATCATCCACAA
This sequence comes from Gemmatimonadaceae bacterium, assembly GCA_040380205.1. Lineage (GTDB taxonomy): Bacteria > Gemmatimonadota > Gemmatimonadetes > Gemmatimonadales > Gemmatimonadaceae > Gemmatimonas. Next base: position 3,245 of record JBEIJM010000215.1, on the reverse strand, counting down.
GCTGGTGGAGAGCGGCGAGGCGGAGACGGTGAAGCGCGCCAAGAAGATCGTGGAGCGCGAGAACGCGATGGTGTACGAGGTGCTCGAGGGGATCATCCGCGACCACCCGGTGCTGCTCAACCGCGCGCCGACGCTGCACCGCCTGGGGATCCAGGCGTTCGAGCCGGTGCTGGTGGAGGGGAAGGCGATCCGCATCCACCCGCTGGTGTGCGCGGCGTTCAACGCGGACTTCGACGGCGACCAGATGGCGGTGCACGTGCCGCTGTCGTTCGAGGCGCAGATCGAGGCGCGCGTGCTCATGCTGTCGTCCAACAACATCCTCAAGCCCTCCGACGGGCGGCCGGTGGCCGAGCCGTCGCAGGACATCGTGCTCGGGTGCTACGTGGCGACCAAGGCCCCGTCGGGGTTCGAGGCGCTGCTGAAGGATGAGGCGGCGCAGCGGCGGCTGCCGGCGTTCACCGACCGGGCCGAGGTGGAGCTGGCGATCGCCAACGGGAAGCTGGGGTGGCAGGCGCCGCTGCGGTGGCTGGACCGCACCGCGGAGCCGGCGCAGTGGATCACCACGACGTCGGGGCGCGTGCTGTTCAACGCGATCGTCCCGGCCGCGCTGCCGTTCCTCAACAAGGACATGAAGAAGAAGGCCCTCGGCGAGCTGGTGTTCCAGAGCTACCGGAACGCCGGGCTGGCCGAGACGGTGGCGCTGCTCGACCGGCTCAAGGAGTTCGGCTTCCGCAACGCCACCCGCGGCGGCGTGTCCATCGGGATCGAGGACCTGCACATCCCGAAGGAGAAGATGACGCTCCTGCAGGAGGCGTCGGAGCGCGTCGAGCGCTTCCAGCGCGCCTACGCGACGGGCAACATCACGAACGGCGAGCGGTACAACAAGGTCATCGACACCTGGACGCACGCCAACACCGACGTCGCCGACGCCATGGTGAAGACCATGCGCGAGTCGCAGGGCGGCTTCAACCCGGTGTTCATGATGTTCGACTCGGGCTCCCGCGGCTCGCGCGACCAGATCCGCCAGCTGGCGGGGATGCGCGGCCTCATGGCCAAGCCCCAGAAGAAGCTCACCGGCGGCATCGGCGAGATCATCGAGAACCCCATCAAGTCCAACTTCCGCGAGGGGCTCTCGGTCCTCGAGTACTTCTCGTCCACGCACGGCGCCCGCAAGGGGCTGGCCGACACGGCGCTCAAGACCGCCGACGCCGGCTACCTCACGCGCCGCCTGGTGGACGTGGCGCAGGACGTCACCATCACGGTGGCCGACTGCGGCACCACGCTGGGGCAGGAGACCGCCGCGCTGAAGGAGGGCGAGGATGTCATCGAGCCGCTCGCCGAGCGGCTGGTGGGCACCGTGGCGGCCGAGGACGTGCACGACCCGATGGAGCGCGATGAGCACGGGCAGCCCCGGCTGCTCGTGGCGCGCGGCGCCCTCATCTCCGAGGAGGCGGCGCAGGCCATCGAGGACGCCGGCCTCGAGGCGGTCCGCATCCGCTCGGTCCTCACCTGCGAGGCCAAGCGGGGCCTCTGCGCCATGTGCTACGGGCGCAACCTGGCCACCATGGAGATGGTCGACCTGGGCGAGGCGGTCGGGATCATCGCCGCGCAGTCCATCGGCGAGCCCGGCACGCAGCTCACCCTGCGCACCTTCCACATCGGCGGCGCCGCCGCGCGTATCGCCGAGCAGACCGCGCGCAAGACCAAGAAGGCGGGCGTCATCGAGTTCGGCGACCGCCTGGTGGCGGTGCGCAACGCCGAGGGCGAGATGGTCGTGACGTCCTACGAGGGCGAAATGATCATCCGGTCCTCGGCCGAGCCGACGGCCGCCATCGAGGCGCGCCTCCAGGTCCCCCTGGGCGCGTACCTCATGGTGCAGGACGGCCAGGTGGTGAAGAAGGACGACACCGTCTTCACCTGGGACCCGTATTCCAACCCCATCATCGCCGACGTCACCGGCACCGTCCGGTTCGTCGACCTCGTCGAGGACGAGTCGCTCTCCGAGGAGCTCGACGAGCTCACCGGCCTGCGCCAGCGCGTCGTCATCGAGGACCGCGAGAAGAAGCTCCACCCGCACATCGAGATCTGGCAGGAGCAGGGCGGGAAGGAGCGGCGCGTCCGCGACTTCATCCTCCCGGTGGGCGCCGTCATCACCATCGAGGACGGCGAGCAGATCCCGGCGGGCACCATCCTCGCCAAGATCAGCCGCGAGGCCTACAAGACCCGCGACATCACCGGCGGCCTCCCCCGCGTGGCCGAGCTGTTCGAGGCGCGCCGCCCCAAGGACCCCGCCACCATCTCCGAGATCGACGGCTTCGTCCGCTTCGGCGAGATCAAGCGCGGCAAGCGCGAGGTGTTCGTGCGCCCCGCCAGCGTCGTCAAGGGGCAGTGGCTCGTGGACGAGGGCGCCGAGGAGCAGGTGTACGAGGTCCCCTCGGGCAAGCACCTCCGCGTCCACGAGGGCGACCGCGTCCGCGCCGGCGACCGCATCTCCGAGGGCCCCGTCAACCCGCACGACATCCTCCGCATCCGGGGGCCGCGCGCGGTGCAGGAGTACCTGCTCAACGAGGTCCAGGAGGTGTACCGCCTGCAGGGCGTGAAGATCTCCGACAAGCACATCGGCGTCATCGTCAAGCAGATGCTCCAGAAGGTCCGCATCGCCGACTCCGGCGACACGGAGCTGCTGGAGGGGGAGCACGTCGACCGCGCGCACTTCCGCGAGGTCAACGAGGCGGCCGTCGCCGCCGGCCAGCGCCCCGCCGCCGACGAGCCGCTCCTCCTGGGCATCACCAAGGCGTCGCTCACCACGCAGTCGTTCGTGTCCGCGGCCTCCTTCCAGGAGACCACCCGCGTCCTCACCGATGCGGCCATCCGCGGCTCGCGCGACGACCTGCTGGGGCTCAAGGAGAACATCATCATCGGCCACCTCATCCCCGCCGGCACCGGCATGTACCGGTACCAGGAGGTGGACGTGGAGTCGGATGCCATCCCCGAGCCGGAGCCGATCCCGGAGGCGCTGGAGCCCAGCTTCGAAGCGCTCCTCCCCAGCTTTGGCGAGCCCGCCGCCTTCACCATGGGCGACGACTGACCCGCCGGGCACGTCGTCGGCCGCCGCCAGCGGTCGACGATGCCGCCCGGTAGGGGAACAGGCCGGGAATTCGACGGGAACGGGGCCGTTTCGCGCATGCGCGAAACGGCCCCGTTCCCGTCGAATTCCCGGCCTGTTCCCCTACCGGGCGGCATCG
>JBEIJM010000214.1:0-5157 GCA_040380205.1 Gemmatimonadaceae bacterium | reverse complement strand
TGGCGCCCACCCGGCCGCTCAGCCACCCGCCGGCAAACACGCCGATGACCCCCAGCACGGGGTTGAGCACGGCGGCCCAGGTGGGGGTGCGCGCCTGCATCATGGCGTCCATGCTGGCCACCGCCCCGGTGCGCACCGCCGTGGTGGCATCCTCCGGCGCGTTGAGGGAGGCCATGGCCATGGTGAGCCCCAGCACCACCACCACCGCGGCCAGTGCCTGCAGCGTGCGCATGGACGGCGCCAGGCGGTGCGCCACGAAGCCCCCCGCCAGCGCGGCATCAATCCCCACCACGATCATCACCACGGCCCACCCCAGCGACACGTCGTAGCGGCCGGGCTGGAAGGCGAACTCGGGGCCGGCGGCCAGGTACACGCCGGTGAGCACGCCGAACACCAGCAGCGACATCACGAGGTAGCCGGCGAGCACGGCAAGCAGGGTGCGCATGGGCAGGAGGGCAAGAGGGAGCGCGGCGACGCATGGCGCCCCTGCGCCGCGTCACGCGGCAAAGATACGCGCGAGATGCGCGGGCGGCGGCCGCGGGATCCGCCGGCCCACCGCGCAGGCACCGCCCCGGCGGGGATGACGAAATCCCCGCCGGATGGGCAGAGGCACAGGGCCTCCTTCCACCCGACGGGGATCCCACGCTGGCGCCTGCCGGCGGTCTCGGTTCGACATCAACGCAGTAATCTGCAGTGATCTCGCCGGCTGGCTTTCCCGTGCCGGACGGGTCCGGCGCAGGTGTCCCGGAAACCGGGACGTCGGTGATGGCCAGCGACCCCACCACCTGTGATCAGGGTCGAACTCCCTGACCACGGACTTCCGACAGCGTCCTGCGGGAAGTCTCCGCCGGCGGAAATCCCGTCCCGCCAGCGCACCGGAATCATGCCCCCCCCGCGGCAGGCGCACCATCGGGGCAAAACCGGACACAATCCACGGCGCGCCCCCGCGCCGCCTACCCCCCCGCGCTGCGCTGCACCAGCAGCAGCACCCCAGCCACGTACGTCACCAGCATCAGCACCGCCCCCGGCTCGGCCATCGCCACCCGCCGCTCGGCGCGGAACGCCACCGAGGCGCTCCCCAGCGCCATCAGGATGATCGCCAGCAACGCGGTGAGCCCATGTTCCGGCGACGCCACGGCAAAGAGCGACGCGCCAGGGTGCGCCAGCTCCATGGGCACGAACATGACCGTGTTGAACAGGTTCGAGCCGAACAGGTTCCCCACCGCCAGGTCGGGGGCGCCCATGCGCAGCGCCGCGATGCAGGTGACGATCTCCGGCAGCGACGTGGCCAGCCCCACCACCAGCGTGCCGAACACCGTCTGCCCCACGCCGGTGGCCTCGGCCAGGTCGGCCGCGCTGTGCGCGAAGCTGGGCGCCACCAGCAGCAGCACCGCCGCGGCGGCGGCGAATTCGGCGGCGGGACGTCGCCACGCCCCGGAGGGGTGCGGCGCAGCGGCGGGCGCCGGCGCGGGCGCACCCGACGCCGCACCGGCAGAGGCGGCACGGGCCGCCCCGTCGGCCCACCGCCCCTGCCGGTACACCACCGACGACCCCAGCAGGAAGGTGGCCAGCAGCCCCAGCGTCCCGGGGTGCACGCCCCCCAGCACCGCCGGGCTGCGCGTGAACACCAGCACCGCCGCCAGCGCCGTGGCCACAATGGCGAAGGCGGCGGCCAGCGTGTGGTCCAGCGAGGCCCGGCGGAACAGCGCGTCGCGCGGGGGCACAAACCCCAGCACGGCCAAGATGAGCATGTTCCCCATGCTGGAGCCGAACACGTCGCCGATCGCCAGGTCGATGGCCCCCTGCCGCACGGCGGCGATCTCCACCCCCAGCTCGGGGAGCGACGTGGCCATGGCCAGCAGCGCCGACCCCACCCACACCTTGCCGATGCCGGTGGCCTCGGCCAGCGTGTCGGCCGCCCGCGCCAGCACCACGGCCGCGGCAATGAGCACCAGCGCCGTCCCCCCGAACACCACCCCCGCGGGCATCCCGCTCAGCATCGCGGCCATCGTCGTCATCCCTCCCGTGCCAAGGCCCGCGCCGCCGTCACTCGCCGCCGCCACTTCTCCACCTCCACCACCGCGGGCGCCACCAGCGCCAGCGCCACGCACACCCCAAGCTCCGCCGCCGTCAGCGGCTGCACCTTGAACAGCCGGTTGGCCAGCGGCACGTACAAGATGCCCACCTGCAGCGCCGCCGTCCCCCCCACGGCCCACCACAGCGCCGGATTCCCCTGCCGGCGCCACTGCCACAGCGGCACCCGCTCGGTGCGCGCGGCCAGCACGTGTCCCAGCTGCGCCAGCGCCAGCACGGTGAACACCATCGTCTGCCAGTGCCCGGGCGACGTCTCCGCGGCCCACGCCTCCACCAGCAGCGCACTGCCGGCGATGAGGAGCCCCACCAGCAGCGCGTGCTGCCACAGGCCGTGCGCAAACACGCTCTCCGAGGGCGGGCGCGGCGGGCGGCGCATCACGTCGGGCTCGGCGGGCTCCAGCGACAGCGCCACCGCCGGCAGCCCGTCGGTGACGAGGTTGATCCAGAGGATGTGGATGGGGAGCAGCGGAATGGGCAGCCCGAACAGCGGCGCCAGCAGCAGCAGCCACAGCTCGGCGGAGTTCCCCGTGAGGATGTAGCGGATGAACTTCCGCACGTTGTCGTAGACGCGGCGCCCCTCCTCGACGGCCGCGACGATGGTGGCGAAGTGGTCGTCGGCCAGCACCATGGCCGAGGCCTCGCGCGCCACGTCGGTGCCGGTGCGCCCCATGGCCACGCCGATGTCGGCCTGCTGCAGCGCGGGGGCGTCGTTCACGCCGTCGCCGGTCATGGCCACGTACGCGCCGCGCGCCTGCAGCGCGCGCACCACGCGGATCTTCTCCTCGGGGGCCACGCGCGCGTACACGCGCACCTCGTCGCACCGCGCGGCCAGCGTGGCGTCGTCCCACCCGGCCAGCTCGGCGCCGGTCACCGGGGGCGGGGCGCCGGTGTCGGCAATCCCCACCGCGCGCGCAATGGCGGCGGCGGTGTCGGGGTGGTCGCCGGTGATCATCACCACGCGGATGCCGGCATCGTGGCAGGCGGCCACCGCCGCGGCGGCCTCGGGGCGCGGTGGGTCGGCCAGCCCCACCAGCCCCAGGCAGCACGCCTCCGCCTCGTCCCCCTCGGTAAGCCCCACCTCGGCGCGCGCAGGGAGGCGCCGCGCCGCCACCGCGAGCACCCGCAGTCCCTCGTGCGCCATTGCCTGCACCCGCGCGGCCAGCGCCGCGCGCCCTGCGGCGTCCAGCGGCGCCGGCGCGTCGAGGGGGCCCACGTGGGCGCACCGCGGCAGCACCCGTTCGGGCGCGCCCTTGAGGAACAGCACCCACCCGCCGTCGGGGTGGGCGTGCAGCGTGGTCATGCGCGCGCGCGCCGACGAGAACGGGAGCTCCGCCAGCCGGGGCCAGTCGCGGCGCAGCGCGGGGCCGTCGTCCCCGCCCGCCGCCACGCGATCCAGCAGCGCCACCTCCATGGGGTCGCCATGCCCCCCCTCCGCCGTCCCCTCGGCGTCGTTGTCCAGCACCAGCGCGCGCGCCAGCCAGGGGGGCACGGGCGCATCGGCCGCCAGCGCTGTGTGCAGCCCGTCGGCGCCCGGGGACGCCCCGGCGGTCCCCTCGGCGGGGACCACCGCCTGCACCGCCATGCGGTTCTGCGTCAGCGTCCCCGTCTTGTCGGAGGCGATGACCGTGACCGACCCCAGCGTCTCCACCGCGGGGAGGCGGCGGATGAGCGCGTGCCGCTGGGCCATGCGCCGCGCCCCCAGCGCCAGCGCCACGGTGACCACGGCGGGGAGCGCCTCGGGCATGGCCGCCACCGCCAGGCTGAGCGCGGTGAGGAACATCAGCAGCGGCTCCTCGCCGCGCAGCAGCCCCACGGCGAACACCAGGGCGCACAACCCCGCCACCACGAATCCCAGCTGCACGGCAAAGCGGTGCAGCCGCTGCTGCAGCGGCGTGCGCAGCGGCTCCACGGTGGCCAGCAGCGCGGCGATGCGCCCCAGCGCCGTCTCCATGCCGGTGGCCACCACCACCCCCTCGCCCCGCCCGTCGGCCACGCGCGTCCCCTTGTGCAACAGCGTGAGCCGGTCCCCCACCACGGCCGCCGCCGCCACCGGGGGCTCGGCGCGCTTCTCCACCGCCAGCGATTCGCCGGTGAGCATCGCCTCGTCGGCGCGCAGCCGGTGCGCGGCCAGCAGCCGGAGGTCGGCCGGCACCACCCCCCCGGCCTCCACCTGCACCAGGTCCCCGGGCACCAATTGCTCCGCGGGGAGGCGCTGCCACTGCCCGTCGCGCCGCACCGTGGCGGCGGGCGCCGTGAGGGTGCGCAGCGCCTGCATGGCCCGCTCGGCGCGCAGCTCCTGCAGCACCCCCAGCAGCGTGTTGAGCACCAGGATGGCGGCGATGACCGCGGCGTCCTGCGGATCCCCCGCCACGGCCGCCACCACGGCGGCGGCGGCCAGCACGACCACCATGACGTCGCGCAGCTGGTCCGCCAGCACCCGCCACCAGGGGCGGGTGGTCCCCTCGGGGAGCGCGTTGGGGCCGTGGCGCGCCAGCCGCTGGGCAGCCTGCGTGGGGTCCAGCCCGCGGGCGGGGTCGGCGCGCAGCGCGGCAACCACGTCGGCGCCGGGGCGGGCATGCCAGGGGGTGAGGGATTCGGGACCGTCCATTGGGCTCCTGTCAGGCATGCTCCGTGCAAGGAGAAGCGGGTGACCTTCGACGGAGACCCGATGCCTGCCCTTGCCACGACTGTGCTGCACACCCCGATCCATACCCCCGCGCCCGCCCTGGTTCCCGTAGGGCGCCCCCCCGCCACCCCCCTGGAGCTGGGGAACGCCCTGCTCGCCCAGGGGGCGCACCGCCGCGGCATCCGTCCCAGCGGGGAGCTGGTGCGGGTGGCGCTGCTGGACGACCAGCACCTCATGCGGCTGGGGTTGCGGGCGCTGCTGGCGCAGGACCCGCGGCTGCAGCTGGTGGGGGACGGTGCGCGCCTTGAGGAGGTGGAGCGGCTGGTGGTGCACGGCGGCGCGCAGGTGGTGCTGCTGAACGCCGACATGGAGGGGGGAGTGGCGGCGCTGCAGCGGCTGTCCCAGCTGGCGGCGGCGCCCCGCGTGGTGGCGCTGGG
>JBEIJM010000213.1:0-5305 GCA_040380205.1 Gemmatimonadaceae bacterium | reverse complement strand
TACGCGCGCCACTCGGCGTCGCCCCCCATGTGCGCCAGGCACACGCGCAGCCGCGGAAACCGCTCCAGCACCGGCACCCACGCCGTTGGCGACGCCAGCGCGTCCAGCGCCTCGCGCGACACGTCCCGCCCGCGGATGCCCCCGCGCGAACAGTGCGCCATCACCGGCACGCCGCGCGCCTCGGCCCACGGCCACACCTCGTCCATGAGCACCGGGTACGTGGGGGCGAACCCCAGGTTGGGGTACACCTTGAGCCCCGCAAAGCCGTGGCGCTCCACCAGCGACTCCGCCATGGCGCGCACCGCCGGGCGGCGCGGGTCCACCGCGGCAAAGGGGATGACCGCGTCGCCGAGGGCGTCGCGGAGTGCCGCCAGCTCGCCGTGCTGGTCCTCCAGCGGTACCGGCACCGCGCCGCGTCCCATGTAGGCCAGGTCCATGGCCAGCACCACGAAGCGCGTGCCGCCGGGGTAGCGGGCGCGCACGCGGTCCAGCAGCGCGCGCTGCGACCCGCCGTTGGCGAGGTCCAGGAAATTGCCGATCCGCTGGAAGCGGTCGCGGCTGTCGAAGGGGTTGAGCTGCGCCAGCAGGAGGCGCGCCGGCCCCCGGATGAAGGGGACCTTGAACAGCCCCCCCAGGCGCAGTGGGAGGAAGCCGACGGGGACGTGGTCGGCGGTGAAGGTGTGGACGTGGCAGTTGATAATCCGGCGGTCGGTGGTCGCCATGGGGGAGATGATCGGGGCCGGGGCGGGGTTTCGCCATGGCGGGACGGTGAAGTGGGGCCATCGGTGGGCGGACGAGGCCGCAGCGTCACGGCTGACGTTCGCGGGCCTCCCCTACCCCGCCGCCTCCACCAGCCGGGCCAGCTCCACCAGCTGCCCGTGGCACCCGATGCCCAGCCACTGGTTGCGCAGTGGGAGCACGTCGGCGCGCGTCAGCACCTGCGCGTGCGCCGCGGGGTTGCGGTGGTCGGCCAGCTGGCCCAGCAGCGCCGGCGCCTGCGTGCACAGCCACTGCGCGCGCGCCCCGTGCGTGCCGGCCAGCCACGCCACCAACTCGCCGTCGCGCTGCAGCAGCGTGGCCAGCTGCCCCAGCGACAGGTGGTGATACTGGCGCAGGTCCACCCCCGTGCCGTCCACGTTCACCAGCACCACCTTCGCGGGCGCGCGCTGCAGCAGCCGCGGCAGCACCCGGTTCACCAGCAGCTCCACCGCCTTCCCCAACTCCACCAGCACCGGCGAGAAGTCGAACGCCTTGAGGTCCCAATGCCGCCGCAGCAGGCTCTCGGCGCAGCACACGAAGGTGCGCGACGCCGGGGTGAGCGCCCCCCACGCGGCCTCTCCCAGCAGGTGGTCGCGCAGCAGCGCAGCCACCTCTCCCAGCCCGCTCCGCTCGGCGTCGGCCACCACCCAGAGCCGGTCGCCGTTGAGGCGGCGGCGCTCCTCCTCGCTGAAGAAGCGCACCCCGTCGGGACGGGTGACGAGGAGCGGCAGCTCCACCATGCCGCCGTACATCGACACGCGGCGGTCGTGGTAGCGCACGTTGCGCAGCTGCGCCAGCTCGCGCTGCACGGCGCCCTGGTCGTGCACCACCAGCGCGCGGAGGTCGGCCAGCGCCAGCCACGCCTCGCACGACAGCCCCTCGCGGGCATAGTAGCCGGGGACCACGCCGTCGCCCGGCGCGGGGGTGTCGCGGCTGATGCGGCGCACGTCGGCCACGTACAACGACTGGTAGTCGGTGAGGTACAGCTGCAGCTCGTGCCCCGCGTCCAGCCGGGCGTCCAACTCGCCGTCCAGCGCCAGGATGTCGTCCAGGTGCGCCAGCGGCTGCAGGCGGTGCGGCGAGCGCACCAGCCCCCACCAGACGATCGCCTCCGCCTCCGGGTCGGCGCCCAGGTCGCGATGGCTCTCCGCCAGCAGCTCGGCGTGGCGGGCCAGCGCGTCGGTGGCGTAGAACGGGTTCCAGACGGCGAGGAGGTGGCGCGGGGCGGGGGTCATGGGGCCTCGGAGCGCATCCCCAGCAGTGCCCGCAGCATCGTTTCCACGCCCGCCTGATCCGCGTCGGCCAACGTCCCCAATTCGCCGCGTACCAGCCTGAGGTCCAGCGTAAACAGTTTGCCGCGCACCACCGACGGCGCGGGGAGTCCTGCGGCCTCCAGATTCCGTACGGTGTGGTCCAGCGGCCACGGGGCATTGGTGGCGGACGTGATCATCGCCATCACGGCGTGCCCGACCGGGGCATTGAACGCGCCGGACGCCGACAGCACCAGCGCCGGCCGGTTACGGCTGGCCTCCCGGTCGGTGAACGGGAACGGCACCCGAACCACCGTGAACCGCTCACAGGTCACGGTAGGCCGCCTCGTCGGCCTCGCTGGTCCACTCCGACAGGGTGTGCTCCACGGCGCGCAGGTAGGCCACGTCCAGTGGCTGCACCCGCCGGACCGTGGCCGTGCCATCCGGCGCCACTTCCCAGGTGATGAGGTCTCCGGGTCCGACATGCATGGCGACCCGCACGTCCTGAGGAATCGTGGTCTGCCCTTTCGCGGTGATCTTGGCGACTGTCGCCATGCGTCGTTCCCTTACTGAAGGTTTTCCTTACTTCCTTACCATGGAAGATAACCTGTGTTCCCAACGTTTGGCGGGACGCTGCTTCGGATCATTCGCCCGGCATGCCAGCTCGGCGGCTCAAGGTGCACCGGCATGCCACATGGGAGCAAACCCTCGCAACGCCGTCGGTCTCCCTGGGACGCATGCCTCCCCCTGACGTGCCCCCAAGCTCCGGGCCCTGTCAGACCCGTGTCCCACCTTGTCGGCTCCCCTCACCCAAGGAGTTGACGGTGCAGAACGCGGTGTTCCAGACGTTGCTGAACGTGCTGATGGCGGAAGTGGCGGTGCTCACGTGGATCAAGCTTGTGCTCATGGTCCGGCAGCTGCGCCGCCAGGAGGTCCCTCGCCTGGGCGATGGCCTGCCCCCGGGCTGACCTGGCCCGCTGACAATGTCCGTGGGGCCCGGGGGGCGTGTGTGCCGCCCCCCGGGAATTGTCACACCCCCCGTGCATCCTGCAGGCACACCCCTTTCCCCGGAGCCTGCCATGTCCCAGCTGATCCCCTCCGACTCCCTCCCCATGGGCACCGCCCCCGACGGGCGGTCGCTGTCGCTCAACCTGGCCACCGGCCGGGTGGACCTGGGGGGCGTGCCCGACCCCGCGCTGCAGCCGCTGGCGGCGGCCGACTGGGATGCCGCGCGGGTGGTGGCGGTGTTTCGCGGGGCGGGGTTCCACGCGGTGACCGACGACGACGGCGACGTGATGGCCACCGACGGCGTGCGGTCGCTGGTGGTGTTCCTCAACCGGCCGCTGTACGCGCTGCGGCTGATGATCCTGTTCCGGTTCGCCGAGTCGGTGCCGGTGCGCGTGCGGCGCCAGACGGTGTTTCGGCTCAACCAGCGGGCGATGATGGGGCGCTACTCCACCCCGGACGACGCGTCGCTGGTAATTGAGCAGGAGGTGCCGCTGCTGGCGGGGCTGGCACCGGCGCAGCTGCTGGCGGCGGTGCGGCTGTTCGGGCAGCACACGGAGCGGCTGCTGGACGCACTACGGGTGGGGCGGCTGCTGGGGTAGGGTGGGGGTTATCCCCCGAGGTCCAGCGGGAACCGATAGCGCCGGCGTAGGCGAACAATGTCCTCGCGACGAGCGCCCAAGGAGTCGGTGGACACCACCTCCAAGGCGCCCGCAGCACGATCGAACAACGCGAGGCAGCGTTGCTCGTCGTCGTGCCGCGACGGATAGAGCAGACCGTCCACCGGCCCGTCGTCGTCGCGCCACTGGAAAAGCGCGTGGCTCCAGGACCTTGAGACCCCGTATGGGCCCGAGGCCACCGCCGCCGTGGCCCGGAGCTGGGCCAGGTGGTGGCCCAGGAGTGGGATGACGCGCAGCGGGCGCGACAGGCGCAGGGCGGCGATTTCTCGCGAGACGATGTCGCTCCACGCCAGATACGGCATTTGCTCCTGGCGAAGCAGCGCCTCGACAAATGCGCCGTCAAACGTCAACGCCGAGTAGTGCACGCGGTAGCCCCCGCCCGGGTCGTCGAAACGTCCACGCGGTGGCTTGCCCGATTCGGGACTCCAGAACAGGGCCTTACCGGGCCAACTGATGCGCCAGAGTTCGCAGGGACCGAGTGTCTCGACATCCAGATGGCGCGAATCCAGATCCGCCGGGGGCAGCGGCGGGTGCGGACCGTCGAACGACACCGTCAACTGCCGGTGGTCCCGAAGCGCTCCGCCACCGCCACCGCGTCGTCCACGTCGCCGTCACGCAACGCCTCGACCACAGTGCGTCCCTCCAACGCCTCGTGCCGGGACAGCAGCACCGACAGTTGCGTCCAACCATTGCGCGCGGTGAAGGCCTTGAGCACCGCCGGGAGCCCCTCCAGCACCGCCGCCTGCTCAAACTGGAACACCGGGTACCGGTATTCCCCCTGCACCTGGACCGCCAGCACGGTGCCCCGTTCGCGGCGCTTTTCCACCGCCTGCCGCGTCACGTTGCCCAGCAGCTCGCCGGCTTCGGCGGCGGACACCGATCCGCCGGCGCGGGCCAGGAGATCCGCCTGGGCCCGGTGCACGTCGCGCAAACGCTCCAGGCGTTCCGTGGGGCCCTCGGCGGCGGCGTGCACCGCGAGATCGCCAAGCGCGACCTCCAGGCTCTCCAGTCCGGTGTTCTGCTCCAGGGCATGACGCACCCCCGATTCGGACAGCTGGCCGACCAGATCCGCCACGGTGCTCTGGAACCGCTTGAGCAGGATGTCCTGCAGGTCGGGGAGGGCTATGGCCATGCGGAACGCTCCGAAAAGGTTGCTTACGTAACGGTATGGTTTTTGGTGTACGCACGCAACTCCCATGCTGCGCACAGGATTCCTCCACACCACATCTCAAGCGGCTTTCCCGTAGTTATACTACTTCATATCATACTATCGTAACACAGAAACCCCTCCCCTCGTGGCCACCGCCGCCCGCCCCATTCCTCCCGCCGCCGACGACCGCAGCGCCTTGTCTCGCATGGTCATGGCGCTGCTGGACCACTGGCAGTTGGGCACCGACGACCAGATCGCCTTTCTGGGGCTGGCCCCGGGGAACCGTGCGGCACTGGCCCGCTATCGTCGGGGTGAAGCCATTGGCACCAGCCGCGACCAGTTCGAGCGGGTGGGGCACCTCTGGGCCATTCATCAGGCGCTGCGCCAGCTGTTCCCCGCCAACCCGGAGCTGGCGTACGGGTGGATGACCACCCGCAACCGGGCGTTTGACCAGCTGAGCC
>JBEIJM010000212.1:0-5309 GCA_040380205.1 Gemmatimonadaceae bacterium | reverse complement strand
TTTCAGCCGGAGCGTGCAGCGCTGAAGGGCCAGCTTCCGCCCCTGGTGGCGGCCTTTGTGCGGGCGTCTGCGGTACATGCCGCCCAACAACACGCTGCAGCGGACGCGCAAACAGCCGCGCGCCGCTGAGCATGCCCGTTAGGCAGCAGAACTGCGCTTTCACATTCCAACATTTCACGCGCGTCATGACGGAGTCCGCATGAGTGCTCGCAGCGGCGTTGGGTCGCGCCGCGTGGTCGCCTGAATCGCCCTTGGTGGGCTGGTCGCATGCGGCGGCGATCGCTTCGAAGCGCAGCCGGACGGCCCCGTGGGGCTTTCGCTGCTAGATCGCGTACCACTCGCGACTACGCCGGCCCTCGAAGTGATGACGCCCGCTGCGCAGCGCGGTGGCACGCGGGTTTCCGCGGAGCGCGCGAGCGATCTTGTCACAGTGCAGCGCGGGGCGTCCGCTCCAGACAGCCTCCAAGTGCCGCGCTTACGCCGTTGGGGGGCAACGCGCTCCATGCCAGTGCTCACGCGCTTTCTCGATGACTCCCTGGTGGCGGTGATTCACGCGGATGTCGAGCCTGCCTCGACACCGTCGGGCGGCGCGCACTACCTCTCGCTGGTGAATGTGCGCACCGGGCAAGTGTGTCTCGACCTCCCGGTGCCCGAGAGTGACGCGCGACCGCCCCACTTCGCGTGGCAGGCCGATACCCTCATCGCCACGGTGCCAGCCACCGACACGCGCGGAGGAGCGGCGGAGCGCGTTCGCTTCCAACTCGATGCGAAAAAGTGTCCGTGGAACTACGTAGCCCGCGCGCGATGACGTCCGTGTGGGGCACTGCTGCCTAACGGGGCGTTGTGGTTGACAGGGCCTTCAAAGGTTGTGGTCTGTTCGCTGCCGCTTACTGGCCATAACTTGTTGAAGGCCCCTGCAACCGAACGCAATCGTTCGGTGACAAGCGTCCCAGGCCGACCACAGCCATTACGCCATCTGCCGCGGGCACCCGGAACATGACCATGACTCGTCAACTCTCCTTCTTCGCAGTCGTACTCGCGTGGCTCGCGGCCTCGTCGCTCGGCGCCCAGCCCACGTCATTCACGTGGCCAGTCTCGACCCCGGCGCAGGTTGGTCTCAACCCCGCCGTTCTCGACAGCCTTGACGCCGAGATCTCGGCAGGGAAGTACGGCAACATCGACCGCATGCTGGTCATTCGTCGCGGTCGGATCGTGATGGACAAGATGTATCCGCGCGACTACGACAAGATCTACGGCGACTCGCCGCGCGACAGCCCGTCGCTGAACAACTCGCACGACCCCACTGGGCCCTTCAACTACTTCAACCCGTGGTGGCACCCGACGTATCGGCGGGGCACGCTGCACACCCTGCAGTCCGTTTCCAAGACCGTGGCATCAGCGGTCATCGGGGTGGCGGTCACCCGTGGCGAATTCCCCGCACTCGACACGCCGATTCTCACCTACTGGGATACCACCGCCGTCGCGAACCTCGACAACCGCAAGCGGCGCATCACCATTCGCCACCTGCTCACGATGACGGGCGGATTCGACTGGAACGAAAGCATTCCCTATAGCGATCCGCGCAACACGGCTGGCGCGCTCGAGGCCAGCCCGGACTGGGTCAAGTTCACCATCGACCGACCGATGATGCGCGAGCCGGGGACACAGTTCAATTACAGCAGCGGGGAAAGCGCGTTGCTCGCGCACATCTTCTTCCGCGCCACCGGCGTCGACATTGAGGAGTACGCGGCGCGCCATCTCTTCACGCCACTCGGCATCACCAACTGGCACTGGAAGCGCACGACCTCGGGCGCCATCGACACCGAGGGTGGCTTGTATCTCGAAGCGACCGACTTGGCGCGGATCTGGCAGCTGTGGCTACAGGGCGGTCAGTGGAAGGGAACGACCGTCGTGTCGGAACGCTGGGTGCGCGAATCCGTGACACCGCATATCGCGACGAGCACTCGTGCTGGCGCGCCGAAGTACGGGTACAAGTGGTGGCTGTACGGCAATCCCGTGCAGAAGGACGCGTTCATCTGGGCCGGGTCGGGATTCGGCGGGCAGTTCCCGATGGCGTTTCCCGATCAGGAGATGGTGGTGGTCTTCAATGCGTGGAACATCAGCGGCGGGCCCACGCTTCCACTCCGTGCTGTTCAGGAACGGCTGATTCGCGCGGCGAAGTAGGCAATACCGATCACGCAGCGGCCTGAATACCCCACGATCACCCCGCGCCGTGCTCAACGAACATCACTCGCCGGCCGAACGGTAAATGGCTAACTCTACATCGACCTCGAGGCTGTGTTCACCGCACGATCCGCGTGGCGCGAGCCGAACGATGCTTGCTGCAGTTGGCCGAAGTGGATGCTCGCTTCGCCCGCGGCTTATTTGATCGCCCGCTGCAGAAGCCAGCGTCAGGCGCCACACATCGCTCCTCCCGTGATCCCACTCTGCAAGAAACTGACTCTCACCACTCAAGACGTGGTGCACGTCCTCAACGCGCCCTCCTCGTGCGAAGTGGAGCTGGCCGCCCCTCACGGCGTTGCCATCAAGCGCGCGGCTTCCGGGCGCAGCTCGTTCGCGATCGCCTTCGGCGTGACGCAAGCCCAACTCGACGCAGCGTCCACCAAGCTCGCCCAGGCGTGCGATGGAGATGCGGTGCTCTGGATCGCATATCCCAAAGGTACTTCCAAGAACTACAAGTGCGAGTTCAACCGCGACTCCCGATGGTCGGTTCTCGGCGCAGCAGGCTTCGAGCCGGTTCGCCAGGTCGCTATTGACGAGGATTGGTCTGCGCTCCGTTTCCGCTCGAACGTTCCGTCGCAAGACTAAGACGTTCCGTGGTGACACCGGCCCATAATGAAGAAGGGCCCTTGCTTCGTACACACCGCTGTCTGGAACCGGTGCGAAGACCGGAGCAAGAAGACTGCCGAATCATCCGGAGTATCGTTCGCCGCTCGCCAAAGAGGTCGACCGCCCCCGAAACGCCTGGTCCCCGCCGTCCACGGCCGGCCCCGGCGGATGTCCGAACCCGACGCCAGCACCGCTCCCTTTCCCCTCATCCCCCCATGCCGCCTTCCTGACGAGGGAGAGCCACCCAGACGAGCAGCATCACCACCGCCGACGCGGCGGCGTACGTGGCAGTTTGCTCACCCGCCAATCCGCGGGCCAGCACCCAGGCGAAGGCCGCGCTGATCACGGCCAGCCCCACCCCCAGCCGCGTGGCAACCAACCGCCGCCCGTGCTGCCTCACGCGCCGCTCGGTGCGCATCACGCGACCGATCACACGCAGCAGCGCCGCGCCGGGCCAGATGAACAGCTTGACGCCCATCACCATCAGCAGCACCCCGACCAGGCGCATCCCCCACGTCAGCGCCGCATGGAGGCGCCGACTGGATTGCACCAGCTCCTTTGCCGTCATGGTGCCGTCGCGCACAATGTCGACCTCACTGGACGACGGGCTCAGCGCGTTCACAATCGTTCGTGCCGCCGGCAGTGGCACCGCCACCCGGTACGGCGCGAAGCTGTTCCCGGCCTGCGCGGCCAGGATGCTCACGGGGCCGGGAGTGAAGACGGAATAGCGGATTCGCAGGTCGCCGATTTCCGGCTGGTCGGGATCGCGTCCCAGGTAGTACGTGTCGCCGTGGCGCACGAGGGTGCCGACGGCCACCTTGCGCGTGTCGGGCTGGCCGGCGAGCGACAGCGGCACGCGGTCGCCGATACGCTCAACCTGCCCGCGATTCAGGCGAAAGGCACCCACCGTGATCTCTTCGGCCAGCCACTCCTCGGTGAGGAGCGGCATCGGGGGGTTGCGCGGCGCGTCGGGTCCAATCAGGTCGGTGGAGTCATGCCAGCTCTGTGACCAGCGCGTGGTGTACTCGTAACCCGTCACCTTCCTCCGCGACGTGATTCTCCGCTCCATCCACTGGTACATCTCCACCGTGCGAAACAGCCGGACGCCTGGCGCGGCAACGCCGACGTCGGGATCGGTCACCTCGCCGGCGGCCACGGCCGACCCGGTGACATGGACCAGCGCCCCCTCGCGCGCCGGGTCGACGCGGTGGGCAGGCACGGTGATGGTACGTTGCGGACCACGGTCCAGGGCGTCCCCACGAACGGCGGTGGCCAGTTCGTTGAGGCTCAGGATGACAAAGGCCATGGCACAGCAGATACCGCCGAAGACCATCGAGAGCGGGGTGAGGAGCACCCAGGTGAACGGCGCCGCAAAGGGATTGCGGTGACGCCGCCCCTCGATGGACATGGAGATGTCGCTCACGGCGCGATGTCCCCGACCTCGTCAGGCCAGCACCAGTGTTCACGCACGAAGCGGCTGGTCTCCATCAGCCCGTGCACTCGGCCGCCCCCATGCCAGCGGCCGCAGCAGACAGCGTAGGACAGATCGGTGCCGCGAGACCCTCCCATGGGTGCCCTCGGCTGCCCCGTGCGTGGTCACCGTGGCGTTGGCGGTCGCTCGGCGGCACGCTCGCGCTCCAGCATCAGCCCCGCCGCGGTGCCACGCTTGAACCCCTTCCAGTAGGTGTGCGTGCGCCCCGGGTTGCCGTCGCGGTCCGTCGCATACACCCCGTCCTTCCCGTTGGGCATGAGGTGCAGATAGGCGAGCTTGCTGGTGTCCCCCTTCAGCCGCGCGTCGACGTGGGCAGTGACAAAGTGCGCCAGGATGTTGTTCATCCGGCGCGTATCCCACAACGGGTCGGCGTAGTGGGTGAAGGGGAAGGACTTGAGGGTGGATGAATACGCGTAGCTTTCGGCTGGAGCAGGCAGCGGGGCCGCCGCGTTGTGCCCCGCACCGAGGAACGTGAGCAGATAGCGCTCGGCGTTCACGGCGCCACGAAACAGCGCCCGCGTGCCGTTCTCATAGCCGGACACGTCGTCGACGCTGCCCGCCACGAAGAGGGTGGGGGTGCGAATGCCGGCCAGCCCCGCCGCATCCCAGAAGCCGGCCTGCATCCCCCATGGGCCGATCGCCACCGCGGCCTTGATGCGGGCATCGCCATGGCGTCGCCGATATTCCGGGTGGTCAGCGCTGCGCTCCAGCAGCAGGGAGTGCGGCGGCGCTCCAGGCAGGGAAGCCGCCGCGGCACGAAAGCCACCACCGATCGCGTTCAGTACCCCATATCCTCCCATGGAATAGCCGATGATGCCGCTCCGATCGGCATCCACCCGCCCGGCCAGAAAGCTCCGCGAGGTCGGCGCCCCCAGCTCGGCGATCGCCTGCAGCACGAACAGCTGATCGAGCGGACGATTATAGAGCGTGCTGGCGAACGCCCGGGCATCGTCGTACGTGCTTTCGG
>JBEIJM010000211.1:0-5379 GCA_040380205.1 Gemmatimonadaceae bacterium | reverse complement strand
CGCGCGGGTCCGTGCGGCGGCGCAGCGCGCGCGCCACCTCGCGCGTGGCGCGGTTCCCCTGCAGCGCGCCGGGGAGGCGCAGCACCGCGTCGTACTCGGCGCGGCTGCCAAAGCGCAGCAGCCCCGTCTGCGGCAGCCATCGCGCCGACAGGTACACGCGCGGCCCCACCACGGCGGTGATCCCGGCGTCGCCGGGGACATTCCCCAGCGTGCCGGCAATGCGGAAGGTGGCCAGCCCCAGGCGCAGCGTGTCGCCCACCCGCGCGTCCAGCCCCACCAGCAGCGACGGGTCCACGAACACCACCGCCGAGTCGTGCACCTGCGTCCAGCCGGCGGCGGGGACGGTCTCAATGGCGCCGTAGAACGGGTACCCCGGGGTGACGGCGCGCACCTGCACCAGCCGCGTCCCGCCGCTGGGCTCGGCCAGCGCCATGGAGGCCAGGGTGGTCACGCGCGCCGAGGGGATCCCCTGGGCGGCGAGGGAGTCAAGGAGCGTGTCGACCACGGCGGGGAAGGTCCCGCGGGCCTGCAGCGCCAGGTCGCCCCCCAGCAGCGTGCGCGACTGCGCGCGCACCGAGCGGGTGACGTTGGAGGCGAAGGAGTCGATGGCCACCAGCGCCGCCACGCCGAAGGCGATGGACGACATGTACAGCGCCAGGCGGCGGCGGGCGGTGCGGCTTTCGCGCCAGGCCAGCCGGAGGAGGGCGCGGGGGGTGAGCCCCGGGCGGGGGGCGTTGCCGGAATCGGTCACGCGTCCGCTCACGCGTCCGCCGGGTGGTGGCGCACGTCCTCCACCACGACGCCGTCGCGCAGCCGGATGGTGCGCTGCGTGCGGGCGGCGAGGGCCGGGTCGTGGGTGACCAGCACGATGGTGCAGCCGCGCTCGCGGTTGAGCTCCTGCAGCAGGGCGACGATGCGTTCGCCGGTGGTGCCGTCCAGGTTGCCGGTGGGCTCGTCGGCGAAGAGCACGCGGGGCGCGTTGACGAAGGCGCGGGCCAGCGCCACGCGCTGCTGCTCGCCGCCGGAGAGCTGCTGGGGGAAGTGGTGGCGCCGGTCGCCCAGCCCCACGCGCTCCAGCAGCCCCTGCGCGCGCTCGGCGGCCTCGCGGGGGGTGGCGCTCCCGGCCAGCTCCAGCGGCACCTGCACGTTTTCCTGCGCCGTCAGGGTGGGGATCAATTGAAAGCTCTGGAACACGAACCCAACTTTCTCCCCGCGCAGGCGCGCCCGCGCATCTTCGTCCAGCGCCCCCAGCTCGGCGCCGTCCAGGTGGACGGTGCCGCGGGAGGGGGTGTCGAGCCCGGCCAGCAACCCCAGGAGGGTGGTCTTGCCGCTCCCCGAGGGGCCGACGATGGAGACGAACGCGCCGGCCTCGATCTCGAAGGACACGTCGCGCAGCACGATGAGGGGGTGCGCGCCGCTCTGGTATTCCTTGGTCAACCCGCGGACAACGAGCATGCGAACGATGGGCAAGAGAACGTGGGGGCGCCCGGCGCTGGTGGTGGCCGTGGGCGTGCTGGGGGTGCTGGGGGGGGCGGGGTGCCGCGAGAACGGGTCGGCCTCGCCCCCCGCAGAAACAAGGGCGGGCGGGGGCGCCGTGGCAACGGGGGGCACGGTGGGGGCGTCGGCGTCGGCCGCGGCCAGCGAGCCGGTGGCGGCGCGGGCGCGGGTGGTGCTGCTGGGGACCAGCCTGACGGCGGGGTTGGGGCTGGATCCCGCGGAGGCGTATCCGGCGCTGCTGCAGCAGCGGGCGGACTCGGCGGGGTACCGGGTGGAGGTGGTGAACGCGGGGCTGAGCGGGGAGACGTCGGCGGGGGCGTTGCGGCGGGCGCGGTGGGTGCTGGAGCAGCCGGCGGCGCTGGTGGTGCTGGAGGTGGGGGCCAACGACGGGTTGCGCGGGGTGGACCCGGACAGCACGTATGCCAACCTGGTGGCGCTGGTGGGGGTGGTGCGGGCGGCCCAGCCGGGGGCGCGGGTGGTGCTGATGCAGATGGAGGCGCCCACCAACCTGGGGGCGCGGTACACGGCGGGGTTCCATGCGGCGTACGCCCGGGCATCGCGGGCTACCGGGGTGCCGCTGTGGCCGTTCCTGCTGGAGGGGGTGGCGGGGGACCCGCGCTACAACCAGGCGGACGGCATTCATCCGAATGTGGCGGGGTCGGAGCGGGTGGCGGCCACGGTGTGGCGGTCGCTGGGTCCGGTGCTGGCGGACCTTTTCGGGGGGGCGGGCACCCGGTAGCTTTGGAGGCTGTCCCTAAAGACCTTGCGCCGGACGGCACCGCTGGGTGCTGCTGTTGGCGCCCGTTCACCTCGGCCGTTCGGGCCGCTTCCCGGAAGAGTTCATGGCCTTCTCCGCCACCCAGATCCGTCGCGGCATGGTCCTCGTGTTCGAGGGGGATCCGTGCCGTGTCATCGAGTTCCGTCACCACACCCCGGGCAACCTGCGCG
This sequence comes from Gemmatimonadaceae bacterium, assembly GCA_040380205.1. Taxonomy (GTDB): domain Bacteria; phylum Gemmatimonadota; class Gemmatimonadetes; order Gemmatimonadales; family Gemmatimonadaceae; genus Gemmatimonas. The sequence goes on along the minus strand of JBEIJM010000211.1, from coordinate 2,934 downwards.
CGATGGTGCAGGCCAAGCTCAAGAACCTGCGCACCGGGTCCAGCTTCGATCACCGGTTCCGCGCCGCCGACACGATCGTGAAGGCGGACATGGAGACGCGGGAGCTGGAGTTCCTGTATCAGGGGGGCGACTCGTACCACTTCATGGACTCGTCGTCGTACGACCAGTTCGAGATGGACGAGGAGACGCTGGGGGACTCGGCGCCGTGGATGCAGGCGGGAATGAAGATCCTGGCGGAGTACTACAACGGGCGGCCGATCGGGATCCAGCTGCCGAACTCGCTGGTGCTGACGATCACGGACACGGCGCCGGTGGTGCGCGGGGCGACGAAGACGGCGTCGTCCAAGCCGGCGACGCTGGAGAACGGGGTGACGGTGAACGTGCCGGAGTTCATCGAGTCGGGGACGCGGGTGCGGGTGAATCCGAGCACGGGCGAGTACCTGGATCGGGCGAAGGACTGACGGGCGGTGGGGGGCGGGCGCGGTGCGCCGGCGGCGGCAGGATTCTGCCGGAACGTGCGCGCCCCCCGCTTGCCAATCGGGTGCGGACTGGTTACCGTTTGCGTCTCCCCGAGAGCAGGCGTTTCGGGGGGTGACCATGGTGGCCGTAGCTCAATCGGTTAGAGCACCGGATTGTGGTTCCGGGGGTTGCGGGTTCGATTCCCGTCGGTCACCCTGAGGCAGTACCACCGAGAGCAGGGCGCTGGCCGGTGCGGGTTGCCGGGCGGTGCGGGACGGGAGGGTCGTTCGCGGCGTCTCGTCCGGAGGTCCGTAGCTCAATTGGTAGAGCACCGGTCTCCAAAACCGGCGGTTGGGGGTTCGATTCCCTCCGGGCCTGTCGTGACGCTGGGCGGGTGGCGGCGGCACGGTGGGGGCAGGTGGCAGGGCAGGTGCGGGAACAGCATGGCGGTATCGTCTAGGTGAATAGGACACAGCCCTCTCAAGGCTGGAACACGGGTTCGAATCCCGGTACCGCTACTGTAGCAGGAGAAGTCCGGCGGGTCCTCGGCTCCATCGTCTATCGGTTAGGACGCGACCCTTTCAAGGTCGAGAGACGGGTTCGATTCCCGTTGGAGCTACTGCTCCGAAGGGCAGGTGCAGGTGCGGTGGTTGGTGCAGGGTCTGGCGAGTGCAGGGCGACTGGTTCCAGCGCGCCTCGCGGTCAGGCAAGGGGGGCGTAGCTCAGTTTGGTTAGAGCACTCGACTGTCACTCGAGAGGTCGCGGGTTCGAGCCCCGTCGCTCCCGTTGTTCTGCGGATGTTTGGGATGTGGTATGCAGGCGGAGTTTCCGCGAACACCGATGTAGGACGCAGGTGTGGTACGCCCTCGTGGTGGAATTGGTAGACACGCTACTTTGAGGTGGTAGTGCTTAACGGCGTCGCGGTTCGAGTCCGCGCGAGGGCACTGTTTACCGCTGGAGTTTGTTGCAGGACACGGCACCTCACCGTGCGACACACCGCCACAGTAGCTCAGTGGTAGAGCACCCGATTCGTAATCGGGCGGTCATCGGTTCAATCCCGATCTGTGGCTCTGGCTCGTGCAGAGCAGATGGTTAGCCGCCTTGTTCGGCTTTGTGAAACGGCCTCCGGAATTCGGGGGCCGTTTTCGTTTGTAGTGTACTGAGAGAAAACCGCTTCACCGGGACTCACGCCCGCTGTCGCCTTACCGTGCGCCAGCCAACACGCCATACCGCGTTTTTGCGTCCAGGATACGGGCATACGCCTCATCTATGCGTGCGATGGGAATGCGGCCGCGCTCCACCAGTGATTTCACGGTACGAAAGGCGCGCTCGGCGATGTCTGGCTCATACGGGCGCGCATTGTTGCCGAAGGTGAGGACATCCACGCCGGCGTTCACGGCCAGTTCGATGGCCTGTTCGAGCCCGTAGAAATTGACGATGGCCTTCATCTGCATGTCGTCGGAGAACACGAGGCCGTTGAAGCCAAGGTCTTTGCGAAGCAGCGTGCCGATCACGTACTGCGATAAGGTGCCGGGGTGTTTCGCGTCGAGCTTTCCGTGGAAGATGTGCGCCGTCATGATGGCATCGAGCGCGCCGGCAGCGATGGCGGTGCGGTAGGGTGCCAGTTCGTGTTCGCGCCAGGTTTCGGTGACGTCGGCCATGCCAAGGTGCGAATCGTTCCAGGCGCTCCCGTGTCCGGGGAAGTGCTTGAACACGGGCACGACGCCCTGCGCCTTGTGCGCTGCCACCACGGCGAGAGCGTGTCGCGTCACGAGCGCGGGATCGGCGCCGAAGCTGCGTTCCAGGCGCCCGATGACGGGGTTATCAGGGTTGGTGTTCAGATCCACCACCGGGGCGAAGTTCACCGTAATGCCGAGCGACTTGAGGGTGCGCGCGGTGATCTTTGCGTAGTGGGCGGTGCTGTCGAGTTGGTTGAGCGTGCCCAGATACTGCGCGGAGACGCTCGCGGGGAAGCCGTAGGTGGTTTTGAGGCGGTTGACCCGGCCGCCTTCCTGGTCGATGGCCACAAACAGCGGCACGCGCGCGAACGCCTGCACGGAATCCACAAGCGCCTTCAGTTGGGCGGGCGAGACAATGTTTCGGTCGGCGGTGCCGCGCTCCACGTCCACGTCAAACAGAATGACGCTGCCCAAGTGATACTGGCGAATGGCGTGCGCAATGCTGCTGTCGGCGGTGGCGCTGGTGCCCCGGAACCCCACCATGAGCATCTGCCCGATTTTCTCGTCGAGGGTGGGCGTGGCGGGGCGCGGCTGCGTCTGGGCGGGTAGCTGAGTGCTCAGTGTGAGCGCGAACGCCACCGTGAGCACACGAGCGAATGGTTGGGAAAAGGGCATGGACACAATCATGGTGACGAACGGCATGGGGTGCCAGCGACCTGCTTGGGGGCCATGGCTGGAAGGGCGTGGTGCGACGGTGGGAGCGCGCCAGTCGCTGGGCTTGCGTATGACGGTGGAT
>JBEIJM010000210.1:0-5392 GCA_040380205.1 Gemmatimonadaceae bacterium | reverse complement strand
CGGCCGGGTGGACGGTGCGCAAGGGCGCGCCGCTGTTCCCGCGTCCGGAGGGGTAACGGCGCGGGCGCGATGACAGGACGGGCCGCCGGCGTGACGATCGCGTCGGATTGGTGACGCGGGGACGGGACGGCCGTCTATCGGGATGATGCGTGCCGGCGCTCGCCCCCTCCGTCCCCCTGCCATGCCCGCCCGACTCCCTCGCGCCCGCTCCTCCCGCGCCGGCTTTGCGCTGGAATCGGTGCTGATGGTGCTGGTGCTGTTCACCGTGGTGGTGCTGGCCGGGCTGTCCACCGTGAGCACGGTGTCGCGCACCTCGGGGGCCGACTACCAGAGCGCCCGCGCCACCTATGCCGCCGAAGGCGCCGGCGACGACATCATGGCGCAGCTGGACGCCGCCATGCAGGACGGCCGCGTGACCGCCGACGAGGTGGCGGCGCTGGAAACCCCCGTCATCCCCGGCTTCACCGTGACCAAGACGGTGGCCCCCAAGGGGGAGGCCGTGTTGCGCACCGTGGCCACCGGCCCCTTTGCGGGGCTGTACTCCATGAACCAGCCCTTCGACATCACCATGACGGCCCGCGACAGCACCGGCGCGCGCGCCAGCGCGGTCATCGCGGTGAACACGATGTCGGTGCCCATCTTCCAGTTTGCCGTGTTCTACGAGCAGGACATGGACCTGCACCCGGGCCCCCCCATGGTCATCACGGGGCGGGTGCACAGCAACGGCAACCTGTACCTGTCCAACAACCTGACGCTGGCCGGGGTCGTGACCACCCCGGAGAGCACCTTCAAGCGGACCAAGCGCGGCCTCATGCAGCCGGACCGGGTGCGCATCAAGGATGCCGACGGCAACGCGGTGCTCCTGGACCAGGACTCCCGCACACTGGGGGGGGACGCCGCCTTCCGGCAGTGGAGCGAGGAGCGGTTTGACGGCCGGCTGATGGCCAAGCCGCACGGGGTGCGGCCGCTCAAGCTCCCGCTGCCGGCGTCGATGCCGCCGCGCACGCTGCTGGAGCCGCGCGCCGAGAGCGACGCGGCGCAGGTGCGCAGCGTCAAGATGGCCTGGAAGGCCGACTGGTACATCACGGTGCGCGCCGGCGTGTTCGCGATGGCCGACACCACGGCCATGAAGGCGGCGTTCTGCGACTCGCTGGTGCACGTGCGCCCCCCGGGGCTCGAGGTCCCCGCCGCCGCCGACTGCCGGCGCATCTTCAAGCCGCGCGTGAACGCCTTCATGGACGGACGCGAGGACCGGCGCCCCGACCTGGTGGACGTCCACATGGATTCGCTCCGCCTCTGGAGCGACGCCAATCCTGCGGCCCGGTCGCCGCGCGTGCTGTACGTGGCCTTTGCGGGGCTCCCTGCGGGGGCCAACGGCGACTTCCCCGCGATCCGGCTGCGGCAGGCACGGCAGCTGCCGGTGCCGCGTCCGGATGGGGACGAGGGTGGGCTGACCATCGCCACCGCGTTCCCGATGTACCTGCTGGGCGACTACAACAGCGAAGCCCCCCGCCCGGCGGCGCTCATGTCCGACGCCATCATCACGCTGTCCAACCCGCCCAACGTGGCGATGAGCGCCGCCACCAGCGAGCCGGCCGCCACGCGCTGCGGGGCCTCCGGCGTGCGCGGGTGGTGCGACAACCAGCAGCAGAGCAAGGTGAAGCGGCGGGCCAGCGGGTCCAGCGTGCACGCGGCCGTGCTGGGGGGGCACACCGCCATCGCCTGCGACGGCTTCCGTCCGGGGTGCGGCGCTCCCCCGTCCGGCGGTGGGGTGCAGAACATGATGGGGTACCGGGAGAACTGGTCGGGTGCCACCCACCGCTATCGCGGGTCGATCGTCTCGCTGTTCACCCACCAGTACCTGCTCAAGGGATGGAACCTGACCTTCTTCAGCCCGCCCATCCGCGACTACAGCTTCGACACGCGCTTCGAGAGCGCCGACCAGCTGCCGCCGGGAACGCCGGCGGTGGGGAACGTGGTGCAGACGGCGTTCCGGCCGCTGTACTGACCGGATGCGTCGCCCGGGCAGGCGCGATGACAGGACGGGCCGCCGGCGTGACGATCACGTCGGATTGGTGACGCTGGGACGGGATGCCGCGTCTCCCGGGATGACGCACGCCGACGCTGGCCTCCTCCGTCCCCCTGCCATGCCCGCCCGTCCCCCTCGCGCCCGCTCCTCCCGCGCCGGCTTTGCGCTGGAATCGGTGCTGATGGTGCTGGTGCTGTTCACCGTGGTGGTGCTGGCGGGGCTCTCCACCGTGAGCACGGTGTCGCGCACCTCGGGGGCCGACTACCAGAGCGCCCGCGCCACGTACGCCGCCGAGGGGGCCAGTGACGATGTCATGTCGCAGCTGGACGCCGCCATGCAGGACGGCCAGGTGACCGCCTCCGAGGTGGCCGCGCTGCAGACCCCGGCCATCCCGGGGTACGTGGTGGACAAGTCCGTGGCGGCCACGGGGAGCCCCGTGCTGCGCACCGTGGCCACCGGCCCCTATGCGGGGCTGTACTCCTTGAACCAGCGCTTCGACATCACGGTGTCTGCCAAGGACAGCACCGGCGCACGTGCGGCCGCCGTGATCGCCGTGAACGCCATGTCGGTGCCCATCTTCCAGTTCGCGGTCTTCTACGACCAGGACCTGGAGATCCACCCCGGCCCGCACATGACCTTTGGCGGGCGGGTGCACACCAACGGCAACCTGTACACCATCAACAACCTCACCATCTCGGGGGTGGTGACCACCCCGGAGAGCACCTTCGTGGCGGCCAAGCACGCCGAAGCGGCCAGCAACGGGGTCAAGATCAAGGACGGCGACGGGGAGGCCGTGGCCGTGGACAAGGACTCCCGCACTGTTGGAGGCGACGCCGCCTACCGCCAGTGGAGCGAGAACCGGTTTGATGGCCGCCTCATGAGCCGCGCCCACGGCGTGAAGCCGCTGCTGCTGCCGCTCCCCGGCGTGAGCCCGCCGTGGACGCTGCTCACGCCGCGGTCGGACGCGGACACCCCCGACGTCCGCCTGGTGAAGATGGCGTGGAAGGCCGACTGGTACATCACCGTGCGCGCCGGCGTGTTCGCCATGACCGACACGACCGCCATGAAGACCGCCTTCTGCGACTCGCTGGTGCACGTGCGCCCCCCGGGGCTGCAGGTGCCGTCCGCCACCGACTGCCGGAAGATATTCAAGCCGCGGGTGAACGCCTTCGTGGACGGGCGGGAGAACCGCAGCCCCGACCTGGTGGACATCCACATGGACTCGCTCCGGATCTGGAGCGACGCCAACCCGGCGGTGCGGTCGCCGCGCGTGCTGTATGTCGCCTTCTCGGGGCTGCCATCGGGAGCCGGCGGCGACTATCCCGCGGTGCGGCTGCGGCAGGGGAGCGAACTGCCGCTCCCGCGCACCGATGGCGACAACGGCGGGCTCACGGTGGCCACCGAGCGGCCGCTGATCACCCTGGGCAACTACAACACGGTGAACTGGCGCCCCGCCGCGCTCATGGGCGACGCCATCCTGCCGCTATCCAATCCGCCCAACACGGCCATGAGCGCCGCCACCAGCGTGCCGGCCGCCAATCGGTGCGGCGCCTCCGGCGTGCGCGGCTGGTGCGACAACCAGCAGCAGACCGCGGTGCGGCGCGGCGCGCGCACCACCACCGTGAACGCCGCGGTGATCTCGGGGCACACGCCCACCTCGTGCGACAAGGCGCGCGCCGGGTGTTCCGCGCCGGTCATGGGCGGGGGGTTGCACAACATGATGGGGTACCGGGAGAACTGGGGGGGCATGGACCATGTGTACACCGGCTCCATCGTGTCGCTGTTCACGCACCGCCACCTGTTCGGGGCGTTCAGCGGCAGCTACTACAGCCCGCCCAATCGCAAGTGGTCGTTTGATACCCGCTACGAGTCGCCGGCGAACCTCCCCCCCGGCACGCCGGCGGTGGGGAGCGTGGTGCAGACCGCCTTCCGCCCCGTGTACTGACCCATGGCACGCCCTCGGCCCCACCCCGTCCTTTCCGCCCTGCGCTCCCGCGCGGCCTCCACCGTGGTCCGCCCCCGCCGCCCCCGCAGCGGTGTGACGCTGGTGGAGCTGGTGGTCATCATGACGATTGTCGGGATCTCCATGAGCATCGTGGTGCCGCGGCTGCGGCCGTCGGAGCGCTCCAAGGTGGACCTGGCCGCCATGCAGGTGGTGCACGACCTGGACATGGCCCGCACCCGGGCGCTGGCCACCCGCAGCCTGGTGCGTGTGGCGTTCACCACCGCGCCGGCCGCGTACACCGGGTACCTGGACCTCAACCGCGACGGCACGATCACCCAGAGCGACGCCGAGCGGGACGGCCTGCACGGCGGCGGCAAGCGGCCGCTGCCGGAGGGCGTGGTGTTCGGACGCGGGGACGCCCCGGTGCTGCGCACCGGCGACGGCGCCCTGCCCACGGACAGCCGCCTGGTGTTCACCGAGCGCGGGCTCGCCACCATGACCGCCGCCTCCTCGCACATCTACCTCCGCAGCAGCGACGACGCCTCGGCGGTGTCCGCCATCGTGGCGCTCCCCTCGGGGCTGCTGCGCGTGCGCCGCTTCCACAACGGGGCCTGGCAATGACGGCCGCCCGCCACCGCCACCGGGTTGCCGCGGCATCGCCCGCGCGGCGGGCCCGGCGCGGGCACTCCCTGGTGGCCGTCCTCATTGCCATGGTCCTGCTGGCCGTGGGGGCCATGTCGCTCCTGGGCGCCAGCGCCAGCACCACCACCTTCCACACGCTGGCGCAGAACCGCACCAACGGGTTGGCCATCGCGCGCACCTACCTGGAGGAGCTGCGCATGCGCGACCCCTGGACGGTGGAGAGCGAGGCCGCCGTGACGGTGGACGCCGAGGGCGTGCCCAGCGCGTCCGGCCTGTTTTCCCGCCGCGTCACCGTGACCGTCGTGCGCCAGAACCTCCTGCGCGTCACCGTGCAGGTCACGCTGCCGCGGGGCGCCACCCCCGTGTCCCTCACCACCGCCGTCTTCCGCGGCGCCCAGGTCGACTGATGCCCACGTCCCGGCCGCGACGCGGCTTCTCGCTCCCCGAGGTGCTCATGGCCCTCACCATCGGCGTGGTGGTGCTGTCGGCCGCCATCCAGTTCTCGGTGTCGCTGTGGAAGGGACGGCGCGGGCTGGTGGTGCGCGAGGGGGTGGATCGGAGCGCCCGCTTCGTGGGGCTCTCGCTGGGGCGCGACGTGGCCGAGGCCGGCGTGGCGCTGGAGAGCACGGCGGACTTCGCCTCCGTCAACGGGGTGGGCGACACGCTGACCATCCTGTCCATCCCGTTCTCCCCGGACGAGGCGGCCGTGTACCCCATGAAGGGCAATGGCGGCGACGACGACGATGACGATGATGACGACGATGACGATGACGATG
>JBEIJM010000209.1:0-5404 GCA_040380205.1 Gemmatimonadaceae bacterium | reverse complement strand
CCCGCCCGGGCGCGGCGCCGGCCCCCGTGGCCGCGCGGCTGGCCGAAGGGCGCGCCTGGCAGCTGCTGGCCGCGGGCAATCCGCAGGCGGTGCGCAACGCGCTGGCCGCGTACGACGCGGCGGCGGCCGCCGACACGCTGGCCCCCGAGCCGCTGCTGCGACTGGGCGCGCTGTGGCTGGGCGCGTACAACGCCCCCGAAGCCCGCACGGCGTACCGGCAGGCGCTGGCCCGCGCAGCGGCGGCACCACACTGGCGGGCGGAGGCGCTGCTGGGGCTGGCGCGCACCGCCGCCTTTGACGGTCGCGAACGCCCCGAGGCGCTGGTGCGCGAGGCGCTGGCCGCCACGCCGGATCATCCCGGGGCGCTGGCGCTGCTGGCCCGCCTGCAGCTGGACGCCGAAGCGGGAGACTCGGCGCGCGCCACGGCGGCCCGCGCGGTGGCCGCCGCGGGGGCGGCGGATTCCCCCGAGGCGCTGGAGGCGTGGAGCGTGCAGGGCGCCGTGGCATGGCTGCTGGGCGACTCGGCCACGCTGCGCACCGCGCGCGACGGCGCGGCGCGCCTGCAACCCACGCTGGCCGCGCTGCAGCTGGAGCAGGCGGAGACGGCGGTGCGGCACCGGCGCTACGCGGAGGCCGCGCCGCTGGCCGCGCGCGCCGTGGCCGGGGACTCGCTGGCCGTGCGCGCGCTGGAGGTGCTGGGCACCACGCAGCTGCGCCTGGGGCAGATGGCCGAGGGGCAGACGGTGCTGGCGCGGGCGTTCGCGCTGGACCCGTTCAACGTGGTGCAGAAGAACGTGCTCGACCTGCTGGACGAGCTGGGGCGATACCGCACCATCGACCGTGGCCGCTTCCGGCTGGTGGCACCCGCCGACGAGGCGGAGCTGCTGGCGGGGCTGCTGCTGCCGCTGCTGGAGCCGGCGTACGACACGCTGGCGGCGCGCTACGGTCACGTGCCCGCCGGGCCGGTGCGCCTGGAGCTGTTCCGGCGCTCGGCGGATTTCTCGGTGCGCTCGGTGGGCCAGGTGGGGCTGGGCGCGCTGGGGGTGAGCTTTGGCCCCGTGCTGGCCATGGACGCCCCCAGCGCGCGCGCACCGGGGAGCTACAACTGGGGCACCACGGCGTTGCATGAACTGGCGCACACCTTCACGCTGGGCGCGTCGGGGCACCGCGTGCCGCGGTGGCTCTCCGAGGGGCTGTCGGTGGTGGAGGAGCAGCGGGCGGGGCGCGGGTGGGGGATGGACCCTGGCCTGGGGTTCCTGGTGCGGCTGGCCCGGGGCGAGCTCCCCCCGGTGAGCCGCCTGACCGACGGCTTCGTGCGCCCGCGCGCCCCCGAGGAGGTGGGGCACGCGTACGTGCAGGCGGCGCTGGTGTGCCGGTGGATCGAGGCGCGCTTCGGGGCGCCGGCGCTGCCGGCGCTGTTGCGGGCCTACCGCGACGGGGCCGACACGCCCACGGCATTTGGGCGCGTGCTGCGGCTGTCGCCGGCGCAGGTGGACAGCGGCTTTGCGGCGTGGGTGGCGCGCGAGCTGGCCGACGGCGTGGCGGCGGTGCGGGGCGCCGACGCGCGCGACAGCAGCGGCGGGGCGTTCGTGGCGGCCATGCGCGAGGGGATGCGGCTGCTGGCCACCGACACCGCGCGCGCTCGGGACCGGCTGGCCGCGGCACGCGCCCTGTTCCCGGGGTACGCGGGCGCCGACGGCCCCGCATGGCCGCTGGCGCGGCTGGCGCTGGCGGCAGGGGACAGCGCGCAGGCGCTGGCCCTGTTGGCCGAGGTGACGCTGCGCGACGAGACCGCATGGGAGGCCAACCGGCTGGAGGCGGCGGTGCGCGAGGCGCGGGGCGACCGCGCCGGCGCGCTGGCGGCGCTGGAACGGCTGCAGTGGCTGTGGCCGTACGATGCGGCCCTGCACGCGCGGCGCGGCACGCTGGCGGAGGGGGTGGGGCGCCCGGCCGACGCGGTGGCGGCGTGGCGGGCCGCGGTGGCCGCCCGCCCCGACGACCTCCCCGCCATGCGCACCGGATTGGCGCGGGCGCTGGCGGCCGCGGGGGAGACGGCGGCGGCGCGCCGTGAGCTGCTGGGGGTGCTGGAGGAGGCGCCGGGGTACGAGCCGGCGCAGGCGCTGCTGCTGGCCCTGCGCCGTCCCCCCGGCGGCGGGGAGCGCCCATGAGGCGCGCACACGCGGCGGCACGCGGGCGGCTGGCGCGGTGGACCGCGCTGACCGCGGCGCTGGTGCTGGTCGCGGGGCCGGTGTCGGCCCAGCGACGCGGGCGCACCCCGCCGCCCCCGCCGCCGGCGGAGGCGGTGCCGTACGACGGGCGCTTCACCTGGGCGCGGCTGCGCTACGGCGCCGCCGACTTCAGCGGGTTCCGCCGCGAGGCGCCCTGGAGCCACGACTATCCGCGCGGCGAGCGCAACTTCACGAAGATCCTGCAGGAGCTCACCGTGATGCGGGTGCGCACGCAGGAGAGCCAGGTGCTGGCGCTGGACGACCCGCGGCTGGCGCACTACCCGGTGGCGTACATGGCGGAGGCAGGGTACTGGCGCCCCACCGACGCCGAGGTGGCGGCGCTGCAGCGGTACGTGGCCAAGGGCGGCTTCCTGGTGTTCGACGACTTCGCCGGCGACGCGTGGACCAACTTCGAGGCGCAGATGCGGCGCGCCTTCCCGGCGGTGCGCCCGGTGCGGCTCACCGCGGCGCATCCGGTGTTCGACAGCTTCTTCCGCATCCCGTCCATCGACATGGCCCACCCGTACTACGGGCTGCCGTCGGTGTTCTACGGCTTCTTCGCCGACAACGATCCCGCCGGGCGCATGTTCGCCATCGCGAACTACAACAACGACCTCTCGGAGTTCTGGGAGTTCGCCGACCGGGGGTTCTTCGCGGTGGACGAGACCAGCACGTCGTACAAGTTCGGCATCAACTACGTCATCTACGCGCTGTCGCGCTGACCCCCCGCCCTCCCCCCGCACCCCCGAGGCCCCGCGTGCCCCCCACTTCCTCCCCTGCCGAGCTGGACGCCCTGGACGACGGCGCGCTGGCCGACCGCCTGCACGACGCCGGCACCCGCCTGACCGCCGCCATCCGCACCGAGGTGGTGGGGCAGGACGCGGTGGTGGAGCAGGCGCTGGTGGCGCTCTTCGCGGGCGGGCACTGCCTGCTGGTGGGCGTCCCCGGGCTGGCCAAGACGCTGCTCATCGCCACGCTGGCGCGCGCCCTCGAGCTCAAGCACGCGCGCATCCAGTTCACCCCCGACCTGATGCCCAGCGACGTCACGGGGACGGACGTGCTCCAGGACGACCCCGCGACGGGACGGCGGCGGCTGGCGTTCCTCCCCGGGCCGGTGTTCGCCAACATCCTGCTGGCCGACGAGATCAACCGCACGCCCCCCAAGACGCAGGCGGCGCTGCTGGAGGCGATGCAGGAGCGCCGGGTCACCGTGCAGGGGCGCACCTACCCGCTGGACCCGCCCTTCTTCGTGTTCGCCACGCAGAACCCGATCGAGCTGGAGGGCACCTATCCGCTCCCCGAGGCGCAGCTGGACCGGTTCATGCTGGAGCTGCAGCTGGACTACCTGGGAGAGGAGGACGAGGTGGCGGTGGTGCGGCAGACCACGGGCGCGCCGCGGGGCGCGGTGGCGCCGGTGATCGGGCAGGCGGAGATCCTCGCGTTCCAGGGGGTGGTGCGGCGGGCGCCCATCGCCGAGGCGGTGGCGCGCTACGCGGTGGCGCTGGTGCGCGCCACGCGCCCTGGGGAAGCGGCGGCGCCCTTCGTGCGGCAGTACGTGGCCTACGGCGCCTCGGTGCGCGCCGCGCAGGCGCTGGTGCTGGGCGCCAAGGCGCGCGCGCTGCTGCAGGGGCGCGCGGCCGCGTCGTTCGACGACGTGCGCGCCCTGGCCCCCGCGGTGCTGCGCCACCGGGTGCTGCGCAACTTCACCGCGCAGTCGGAGCGCATCACCCCCGACCAGCTGGTGGCGCAGCTGCTGGCCGCCGTGCCGGTGCCCCGCTCCGCCCTCTGAAGCCGCCATGGCCGACGCCCCCGCCACCTTCCTGGACCCCGCGCTGCTGGCGCGCCTGGGCGACCTGTCGCTGCTGGCGCGCACGGTCGTGGACGGCGTGCTGCACGGCGCGCACCGGTCGCGGCGCACGGGGGCGTCGCTGGACTTCGCCGAGCACCGCGCCTACCAGCCCGGCGATGACCTGCGCCGCGTGGACTGGCGGCTGGTGGGGCGCACCGACCGCTATTTCGTGAAGGAGTTCGAGGCCGACACCACCACGCGGCTCCTCGTCGCGCTGGACTGCTCGGGGTCGATGGACTTCGGCAGCCACGCGGTGGACAAGTTCGCGTACGCGCGCATGCTGGCAGCGTGCCTGGCATGGCTGGCGCACGCGCAGGGGGACCGGGTGGGGATGGCCGCCTTCACCGACACGGTGGGGGAGGTGGTGCCCCCTGCGGCGCGGCAGCGCCTGGCGGTGCTGCAGGCGCTGGCGCGCGCACGGGCGGGCGGGCGCAGCGGCGTGGCACCGGCGCTGGCGCAGCTGGGGCCGCTGCTTCGCCGCCCCGGCATGGTGGCGGTGGTCACCGACGCCTACGACGACCCCGAGGTGCTGGGACGCAGCGTGGACGCGCTGCGGGTGCAGGGGCACGACGTGATGGTGTTCCACGTGGTGGACCCGGCGGAGCGCGAACTCCCCGGGGACGACGTGGCCACCTTCGAGGATGCCGAGGAGGGGACGCTGCTGTCGCTGGACCCCGCCGCGTGGCGCGACCGCTACCGCGCGCTGGTGGCGGCGCACCACGACGCGGTGCGCCGGCGCCTCGCGGCCGCCGGGGCCGACTACCTGGCGCTGGACACGCGCGAGCCGCTGGACCGGGCGCTGCACGCGTGGCTGCGCGCGCGCCCCCGCCGCCTCGCGCCCCGCTGACCGCCATGGGCTTCCTGGTCCCCGCTTTCCTCGGCGCCCTGCTGACGCTGGCGCTGCCGCTGTGGCTGCACCTGCGCCGCCGCAACCGGCGCACCCCCGTGCGCTTCCCCTCGCTGCAGTTCCTGCAGGCGCTCCCCATCCAGGTCACGCGGCGGCGGCGCCTGGCCGACCTGCCGCTGCTGCTGCTGCGAGCGCTGGCGGTGACGGCGGTGGTGCTGGCCTTTGCGCGCCCGGTGCTGCGGCCGCGCGCGGACGCCGGCGGCGACGGCGCGCCCCGCGACGTGGTGCTGCTGGTGGACCGCTCGCTCAGCATGGGCACCCCCGGCACCTGGGCGCGCACCCTCGACTCGGCGCGCGCGGTGCTGGACGCGCTGGGCCCCGCTGACCGGGTGGCGGTGGTGGCCTTTGACGACGCGGCCGAGGTGGTGGCCCCGCTGGCGCCCGATGTGGCGGCCGCGCGCGCCGCCCTCGCCGCCCTGG
>JBEIJM010000208.1:0-5421 GCA_040380205.1 Gemmatimonadaceae bacterium | reverse complement strand
GCTGGACGGGCGGGTGGCAGCGGTGGAGCGCTGCCGGCAGGACAACGACCTGCCCCTCAGGAGGCGGCGCGGCTGCGGACGGCGCAGATGCTCGCGCACCTGCGCCCCGGGGCGGTGGACGAGGCCCCCCCCGAGGAGCAGGAGAACGGCACTGGATGGTGGCGATCTATCGACTACCCGGCGCTGCTCGGCGACCCCGGTGGATGGAGAGGTTCGCCACCTGCCGCCTGGGGCAGAACAACTATTTCGGCTCGCTGCTGCTGATGCTGGAGCCGCTGATGGCGCTGCCCAAACTGCTGATGCGGGAGCTGGCGCCTCGGTAAGCGGGGGGCGGCCCTCCCGCCCCCCGGACGCCCTGCCCTACGCCGCGCGCCGCCGCTCGTGGGCGGCGCGACTGGCCCGAAGCAGGCGGTGTACCGTGGCGCCCGTGATGAGACGCACGCCGCGCTGGAAGGTGGCGTACTGGAACGCCCACTGCACCAGCACGGTGACCCGGTTGCGGATCCCCACCAGGTACAGGATGTGGACGAACAGCCAGGTGAGCCACGCCAGGAACCCCGTGAGCTCGCGCCCGGCGATGCGCGCCACGGCGCGGTGGCGGCCGATGGTGGCCAGGTCCCCCTTGTTCCAGTAGCGGAAGGGGACGGTGGGGGCTCCGTCGAGGGTGCGGCGGATGTTCGCGCCCACCAGCGCCCCCATCTGGTTGGCCGCGGGGGCCACCGCGGGGACCGGGGAGCCGTCGGGATTGGCGACCGCCGCCAGGTCGCCGGCACAGAAGATGTGGGGGTGCCCCGGGACGCTGAGGTCTGGCCCCACCCGGACGCGCCCGGCGCGGTCCAAGGGGACGCCCAACGTGGCCGCGAGGGGGGCGCCCTGGTTGCCGGCGCCCCAGAACACCGTGTGGGCCGGGATGCGCTCGCCGTTGGCGACCACGCCGTCGGCGTCCACGCGGGTGACGGTGGTGTTGGTGCGCACCGTGACCCCCAGCGCCTCCAGGTCGCGTTGGGCGCGTGCGGAGAGCGAGGGGGGGAAGGCGGGGAGGATGCGCGGTCCCCCCTCCAGCAATAGCACGCGCGCCGAGGCGGGGTCGATGCGGCGGAACTCGCGATGGAGGGCGTGGCGGGTGACCTCGGGGATCATGCCGGCAAGCTCGACGCCGGTGGGGCCGCCCCCCACGATGACGAAGGTCAGCAGCGCCTCGCGCTCCTCGGCGGCGGAGGTGCGTTCGGCGGCCTCGAAGGAGAGCAGGAACCGGCGGCGCATCTCGAGGGCGTCCTCGAGGCTCTTGAGCCCCGGGGCATATGCCTCCCACTCGGGGTGGCCGAAGTAGGCATGGCGGGCGCCGGCGGCGAGGACGAGGTAGTCGAAGCCGACGTGGACGGTGCCGTTGTCGAGCGCGACGCGGCGCGCGTCGGGGTCGATGGCGTCGACCTCGGCCATGATGACGGTGGCGTTGGCCTGGTCGCGGAGGAGCCAGCGGATGGGGACGCTGATGTCCGCCGGATTGAGGACGGCGGTGGCGACCTGGTAGAGGAGCGGCTGGAAGAGGTGGTGGTTGGTGCGGTCCACCAGGGTGATGCGCACGGGGGCATCGGCCAGCGCGCGGGCGGCGGCCAGTCCGGCAAAGCCGCCGCCGACGATCAGGACGTGGGGCCTGGGATCGAGGGCGTGGGTGTCGGTGACGGCGAGGGCGGTGGCGCGCTGGGGGGTCATGGGGTCTCCAGGGGTTTCCCGGGTCAACCGCCCACGATTGTGAAATGTTTCACAAGCGGGCCCCACCGCACCACGCACCTGTCCACAATGACCGGGGTGGGGATCGAACCCACGACCTACGGATTAAAAGTCCGCTGCTCTACCGACTGAGCTACCCGGTCCCAGACCGGGAAGCTAATCCGCCCGCCGGCGGGAGTTCAACGCCGCCGCCCCGCGGCTCGCCGGGCTACGGGTTCAGGCAGTCCACCTCGCCCGACTTCAGCGTCACGTCCACCACGACCGCCAGATAGTCGCCAACGAACAGGTCGCAGCGGGCGTCGGGTGCCTGCGCATGGGTGGCCGTCATCCAGTAGCCGGGTGGGCTCGCCGACGTAAAAATGGTGACGGTGATGCCGATGGCCGCCGTCGGCGCCGGCATCCCCACATAGGTCCCGTTGTCGGCCAGATACGCCTCCGCCGCCACCGCCCCCTGCCGCAGGACCTGGCGCATCGAAGCCACGTACGCCTTGCGCTTGCTCGCGTTGTAGCGCGGGATGGCAATCGCCGCCAGCACCCCGATGATCACCACCACGATCAGCAGCTCGATCAGCGTGAAGCCGCGACGCGGCGCTCGGCGCGCCGCCGTGCCCCCCGCTACTTGCACGAGGTGCCCCCGATCACCCCTTCGCGCAGTATCGTGCCGTCATCCACGCTCATCCAAGCATCGGTGGCCCCGAGGTACACGCGACAGATCACCCCGGGGAGCGCGGTGTGCGTGGCCTCCATCATCACCATGTCGATACCGGCATTGAAGCTCCCCACCATCACCGGCGGCGAGGAGGTCAACGCCAGTCCGGCGTAGCTGTGGTTGGCGGCGAAGTGAGCCTCGGCCTCCACCCTCGCCCGTCGAAGCTCCGACTTCATGGCCGCCACCTGCGCCTTCCGCTTGGTGTCGCTGAACTTGGGGATGGCAATCGCCGCCAGCACCCCGATGATCACCACCACGATCAGCAACTCGATCAGCGTGAAGCCGCGGCGGAAGGCGGAAGACATGCCCGAGAGACGAGGCGTCGAACGAAGGCGTCACGACGCGCGCCGGCCCCCTCACCCCCGCACACCGAACACCTGCCGAAGATACGCCAGAAAGGTGGCGTCCTCGCACTGCGTCTTCCCGGGGCTGTCCGAGATCTTCGCCACCGGCTGCCCGTTCACCCGCACCAGCTTCATCACCACCTGAAGCGGCTCCGGGCCCAGGTCGTTGGTCAGGTGCGTGCCGATTCCGAACACCACCGGCACCCGGTCGGCGAAGTGCCGGTGCAACGCCAGCGCCCGGGTGATGTCCAGCCCGTCGGAGAACACCAGCCGCTTGGTGTGCGGATCCACCCCCAGCCGCGCATAGTGCGCCAGCGCCTGCTCCCCCCAGGCCACGGGATCGCCGGAGTCGTGCCGCAGCCCGTCGAACAGCTTGGCGAAGTACAGATCGAAGTCCGCCAGGAACGCCTCCATCCCGATCACGTCGGTCAGCGCGATCCCCAGGTCCCCCCGATACTCCTTCACCCAGTCCTCCAGCGCCGCCGCCTGCGAGTCGCGCAGCCGCACCCCCAGCGCCTGGTACGCCTGCAGGTACTCGTGCCCCATGGTCCCCACGGGCGGCACCCCCAGCGCCCGCGCCAGTGCCACGTTGGAGGTCCCCTGGAACCAGGGCGCCGCCTCCGCTTGCAGCGCGGCCACCACCTCGCGCTGCCATGCCCCGCTGAAGCGCCGCCGCAACCCGAAGTCCACGAACGCGAACGGATGCCGCCGCGGCGCCGCCGCCACGCCCGCCCGCAACGCCGCCACCTTGGCCGCCAACCGCCGCCGCCCCTCGGGGAACACCTCCGCCGCGTCCAGCGGCCGGAAGTACAGCTCGTTCACGATGGCCAGCACGAACAGCTCGAAGAACATCACGTGGACCATCGGCCCTTCAACATCCACCACCAACCGGTCCCCCTCGGCGCGCGCCTCGATGAACCCCCGCTGGAACCGGAAGATCCGCAGGAAATCCACGAAATCGGCCTTGAGGTAGCGCAGCCCCCGCAGGTACTCCAGCTCCCCCTCGGTGAACCCCAGCGCGCACAGCTGGTCCAGCTCACGATTGACGGCGTCGCACAACGCCGCCAGCGGGCGCGACGGCACGTTGCGGCAGGTGAACCGGTACGTGGCCTGCGTGCCCGGATGGCGGTGCAGCATGGCCTGCCACATGGTGAACTTGTACAGGTCGGTGTCCAGCAGGCTCCCGATCACGGGGGTCATGGCGCAGCGCTCCGGGGCGGGCGCGCTCCTTCCGCCGCCAGCTCCGCCGCCAGCGCCACGCTGGTGGTCACGCGCGCGCCCCGTGCGGCCATCCCCGCCAGAAAGTCCCCCTGCGCCGCCGCAAACCCCGCCACGGGGCTCATGCAGTCGCCCAGCAGCACCAGCCGCGCGGGCGGCACGTGCTCGGCCAGGTGCTCCACCGACGCCCGCACGCAGTGGCTCCCCGCCTCCCCGGCCACCACCACCCGGTCGGCCTCGGCCAGGCGGTCCAGGAGCGCCCGGTTGGGGAGCGTCTCGGGATCCTCCGGGTCGGGGACCTCCGCCTGCACCGCGCTGTAGTGCTCCGTGAACGGATTGCGCCCCTTGGCCACCCGCCACGCGGTGCGCCCCGTGCGCGCCTCCCATCGCGCCACGGCGTCGGCCACTGCGCCGTGCACCGCATGGCCCCACGTCCCTTCCAGGCAGTGTTCCGGCCACACCATCAGCGTGTACCGGCCGGCGGCGTCCAAGGCATCCACGTACTGCCGGGCCCAGGGTGTCCATGACGCGTCACGCGGCACGAACGTGCCCTCCCGCAGCGCGGCCGCCGAGATGGGCGTGAATGGCGGCACGTCGCGGCCGTCGCCTTGGCGCCAGAAGGTGGGATGCGCAATGTCCACCCGCTGGTGCGTGTCCAACGTGACCGTCACGGCGCCAAGGGCCCCTGCCGTCGCGTCCACAAAGGCGGCCAGCCGCCGGAGGTCGGCGTCGGCCCCCGGCACAGGGAGCGCCGGCGCCTCCCCAGGCGGGCACGCGTCAGCCGGGAGGTCGCAGAAGTCGTGCTGAGGATCGACGAGGAGGAGGTGCGTCACCAGGGGCATGCGCTGCAACCTCACCCGCAGTCGCGGGGGATACCACCCCCGTCGTGTAACGGGCGACGGCCCCCGCCCTCAGGCCCCCCCCTTCGCCAGCCACTCCCCGCCGTCCACCACGAAGATCGCCCCGGTAATCCAGTCCCCCGCCGGCGACGCCAGGAACGCCACCACGTTGGCGATGTCCTCCGGCGTCCCCCACCGCCCCAGCGGGATGCCCTTCCTGGCGTACTCGGCCATCTTCGCCTCCGCCGCCGCGAACACGTCGGGGACGCCGCTGTCCGCCGGCGGCGTGAACGCCTTGCGTACCCCCTCGGTGGGGATGGGGCCCGGCGCGATGGCGTTCACGCGGATGCGCTGCGGCGCCCACTCCACCGCCAGCGTGCGCGTGAGCGCGTCCACCCCGGCCTTGGCCGCCGTGGCGTGCGCCATCAGCGGCCACCCCCGGTAGTGCAGCGTCATCGACGTGCTGATGATGCGCCCACCCCCCTGCGCCGCCATCACGGGGTACACCGCCTGGCTGCAGTAGAAGGTGCCGTACAGGTCGATCTCCACCACGCTCTTCCAGGCGTTGGCCGACAACGTG
>JBEIJM010000207.1:0-5513 GCA_040380205.1 Gemmatimonadaceae bacterium | reverse complement strand
CCGTCGGGCTTTCCTCTTGGGGTGGTTTGGTTTGTGGGGTGGGGGTGTGGGGGGTGGCCAAAATGGCGCCCCCCCCCCCCACGACACTAGGCTACCGCGCTGGCTGCGACACCAGCCACGGCACCGCCCGGCGCACCCCGCCCCCCACCATCAGCGTGTGCCCCTCGTGCGCACGCGCCTCGTACGTCCCCGTGGGGGTGGCCGTCGCCGCCGCCTGCACCCGCGACGCCGGGATCACCGGGTCCAGCGCCGCCCCCAGGAACAGCACCGGTGGCGCCCCCGCCACCGTCACCGGCGCCCCACCGGCCAGGCACGCCGCCGCTCGCACCACCTGCGGCCGCTCCCCCGCCAGCTTGGCCGCCGCCCCGGCCCCCATCGAGTGCCCCAGCAGGTACACCCGCGTGACATCGATCCGGTGCTCGCGCCCCAGCACGGCCAGCAACGAATCCAGCGTGGCCGGCGACCGGGCAAACGCCGTGGTGGCCGGCGACACCAGCACCAGATTGGCCTCCGCCGCCATCCGCGGCGTCACCCCGGCGCCGTAGGCGTCCACGAACATGTTCTCGTCCCCGCCGGCGCCGTGCAGCGCCACCAGCACCCCCATGGGACGGCGCGAGTCCGGCACCACCACCCGCACCGGCACCAGCACCCCGCCCTCCCCCCGCAGCACGCGCCACACATCCCCTCGGCGCCCCGCATAGGGGTTGGTCCCCCGCTCCAGCGCGGCCACCTCCCGCGTCACCTCCGCGGCCAACCGCACCGGGTCCGACAGGAACTCCGCACTCCGGTCCGGCGCCGGCACGTCCACCAGCAGCGCCGCCCGGGCCTTGGCGCTGGCCACCGCCTGCGCCAGCGCCCCGGTGCTGTCCAGCCGCCCCAGCCGGACCTCCAGCGCGGCGCGCACCGCGCTGGGTGCCTCCCCCCGCACCCGCCGGTCGCTCCCCCCGGGCGGCACCGGCAGCGCGGCCGGCGTCACCTGCGCCACGGGTGTGCCGGTGAGCGCGGCGTAGGCCGTGTCGATGGTGGCAATGGCCTGCGCAAAGCGCCCGCCGAAGAACAGCAGCGTGGCTTTGTCGAACTGCCGGTTCACCACCCCGCGCAGCGAGTCGGGGATCCCCGCGCCCCCGTCGGCGGCCGCATAGGCGGCGTCCATGCGCAGGTACGCCGCCCCCAGCGCCGCCCGCGCGGCGCCCCCTTGCGCCGCCGCGGCGGCGGGGGCCAGCAGGGCCAACAGGGTGACCAGCGGCACGAGCGAAGGGCGCGGACACGAGGGACGGGACATGGCACCGCTCCGAAGGTGAGAGGCGGGGGCGGCGCCCGGCACCGGCCGGCTCACAGCATCCCCCAGAAACTGCGGTCGATATCAATGGCGAACCGCCACCGCCCGTCGCGCACCCCGCGCGCCACGTCGGCCCGGATCAGGTCGAAAAAGAACAGCGCGCCCACCCCCACCGACGGCCAGACCCCGCCCTCGGGCGGCGTGGGGCACACCCCCACCGCCAGGCACCGCACCCGGGTGTCCGGGAGCGCCACCGTGCCGGTAAGCTGGGCAAAGGGCGCCAGCGTGACGTGCCCCGGCGCCTTCCCCCACTTCCCCAGCGGCAACGCCGGCGCCGGCACCGGCTGCCGGAACTCCACCCGCTGCGATAGCACCGCCCGCGACGGCAGCGCGGCAAAGCCATACCCCGGCGCCGACCACGCCCCGCCGGCGTACACCCCCCACTGCGGCGGTACCACCGCGCCGGTGCCGCCCCCGACCACTCCGCCGCCCCAGCTGCGCAGCACCACCGCCCGGTCGCCGGCCATCGGCCACGCCACCTCCAGCGCCCCGGTGGCACGCAGCAGCTGCCGCCGCACCGACGCCCCGTCGCCGTCGGTGCCGTGCACCGCCCCCCCCGACAGCGCCAGCGACCAGCTCCCGCGGGTGCGGTGCCCGTCCCCGGCCACCCATCCGCGCCCGCCGGTCAGCTCCCCCCGCACCCCCTGCAGCCGCCACGCGTCCAGCGGCGGCAGGTAGCGGCCATGCGCCGGGCGCCCCACCACGGGGAGCGGCACCTCCTGCTCGTACGCCACGCGCCACCCCCACGGGATCCCCTGCGTGGGCGCGCGCCGCCCCATCACCCCCAGCGCCCGCACCCCCAGCGGCAGCGTGTGGTCGCTGCCAAACAGCCCCGAGGCCAGCGTGTTGGTCACCCCGCTCCGTTCGCCGGGGCCCACGTCGCGCACCTCCGATTCGGCGAAGAGCTGCACCGGCGGCGTCCCCCCGAAGGCCGGGGCCACCCCCACCGCCAGCTGCCCCTTGAGTCGCGAGTCCCCCAAGCCGTAGCTTCCGCGCGCCGTGACCAACGCCGCGCCAAACCGGCGCGCCACCCCGGCGCCCACCGCCACGCCCTCGGCGCGATTGGCGCGGACCAGGTCGCTCACCGACCGCCCCACCACCCGCGGCTGCGCCGCGCGCGACAGCAGCGCCGCCGTCACCACCGCCTCCGCCTGCGTGCGCGCCTGCGCCACCTCCTCGGGGGTGGCCACCTGCAGCGTGGGGGGGAGCACATCCACCACCCGCCCCGCAAAGGGGTACGCCCGCTGCGAATCCACCGGCGCGGCGCTCCACCGCGGCAGCGCCTGCACCGCCGGCGCCACCCGCTCATTCACCGTGTACCCCCCCACCTCCCAGTGCCCGCGCACGATCCCCCGCGCCGGCAGCTCGAACCAGGTGCTCGCGCGCACCACCTCCACCTCCTGGCGACGCGGGAGCCAGTACCGCTGCGCCACCAGCCCGTTCTCCAGCGTCACCACCAGCGACTCGATCCGCCGGTCCAGGATCGCCGCCCGGGTGAAGGTCATCGACAGCCGCACCACCGCCGCGGTCTCGCGGTCCAGGTACACCGACCCCACCGCCGCCGGCTGCGTGGGGTCGCGCGGCTGGAACCGCACCTCGTCCACCAGGATCGTGCGCCCCGGCAGCTGGATGGTGACCGGCGTCCCCGGCGCGTAGCGGTAGCGGTCCGGGGCCCCTGCCCCCAGCGGGTGCGGCACGTCGCGCACATCCTGCCCGTCCCCCAGCCGGATGCGGTCGGGGAGGTTGTCCAGCACGACGCCGTAGCGATCGCGGTAGTACTGCACCTGCGCCGGCAGCAGCGTGGTGTCGCGGCGCCCCACCAGCCGCTGCGCGCTGCGCCCGGGCTGCCACCACGCCAGCCGCAGCGCCAGCTCCTCGCTCTGCACCACCCGCGGCGGGATCACGCCGCCGTCCCCCAATTGCCCCAGGAACGCCAGGAAGCCGTGCGCGTCGGCCTCGTAGGAGAGCAGCGTGCTGTCGGCCAGCTGCCCCTGCCGGCGGGCGATGGCGCGCGCCACCAGCGAGTCGGTGGGGGACCGGGGGGGTTGGGCGGCGGCCGGTGGCGGCGCCACCGGCGCGCCCTGCGCGACCAACGGCCCGGGCGCCCCCAGCCAGAGCCACGCCAGCACGCCACGCCGCAGCCACCCGGCACGGCGGACCATCGGGGCGCAGCCGGCAAGCAGGGAGCGGAGCGTGGCGGCCATCAAGGCGGGGAGGGGGGCAACCCGGTGGAGGCGAGCGTGGACAACCTACCCGCCCCCGGGCGCTAGGCGCCAGCGGGTTCCCCCCCTAGACTCCACCCGTCCGGTTGGTCAACCGGGTGCCCACCCTCATTCGTCCCTCCCTCCATGCGCTTGCGCTCCCTGCCGTTCGCGGCCGCCGCCCTGCTGCTGGCCGCCTGCACGCCGGCCAAGAAGCCCACGCCGGCCCCCACCCCTGCCGCCGGCCCCGCCCGCCCCGCCAACGGGGCCCCCGGCGCGGCCCCGACCCTCCCCGGCAACGGGCAGCCCGCCGGGCAGCCCCCCGCCGGCGGTCCCCCCAACATCGGCGCCCTCGCCGGCGCGCTGGGGGGCCAGGCCGACCCCAACCCGCGCCCCTACGCCCAGGTCATCACGCCGCGCGCCAAGAGCAAGACCGGCGTCTTCGGCGTGCACCAGGTGGGCTCGCGCCTCTACTTCGAGATCCCCGCCGCCGAGATCGGCAAGGACTTCGTCGTCACCACCGTCCTCGCCGGCACCCCCGCCGGCATCGGCATCCGCGGCACCCTCGTGGGCGGCGACCGCGTCATCCGCTTCGAGCGGCGCGAGAACCGCGTCTACGTGCGCGACGTCAACTTCGACAATATCGCCACCGACCCGAAGCAGCAGACGGCGAAGGCGATGCAGCTGATCGAGTTCTTCCCCATCCTCGCCGCCCTCAACGTCGAGGCCTACGGCAAGGACTCCAGCGCGGTCATCGAGGTGACCCGCATGTTCACCGGCGGCGTGCCGGAGTTCGCCGCCGGCGGCCGCCGCGCCTCGGTGGACGCGGCCCGCTCCTTCGTGGAGAAGTTCGCCGCCTTCTCGCGCAACGTGAACGTCACCGCCACCCAGACCTTCACCGCGGGGGGCGCCCCGGGCGGCCTCAGCCTCCCCGGCCTCTCGCTGGGCGGCCCCGCCGGCGCCACCACCGAGTCGTACACCTTCTCGGTGGTCAAGCTCCCCGACCAGCCCATGATGCCGCGCCTCAACGACGCGCGCGTGGGCTACTTCGGCGAGAGCAAGACCGACTTCGGCTCCCCCGAGCAGCGCGTGCTGCCGCGCCGCTACATCGCCCGCTGGCGCCTCGAGTGCTCCGACCAGAAGGCCGGCGCCCTCTGCGTCCCCAAGAAGCCCATCACCTACTACGTCGACCCCGCCACCCCGGCGTGGCTGGTCCCGTGGGTGAAGGCCGGCATCGAGGAGTGGCAGCCCGCCTTCGAGGACGCCGGCTTCAGCAAGGGGATCGTCGCCGCCGAGGCCCCCAAGGACAACCCCGACTTCTCCGGGGAGGACGCGTCCGTGGCGATGGTCCGCTGGCTCCCGTCGCCGGTGGCCAACGCCGTCGGCCCCAGCACCACCGACCCGCGCACCGGCGAGATCATCGACGCCGACGTCCAGATGTACCACAACATCATGGACCTCCAGCGCAACTGGTACTTCTCGCAGGTGGGGCACCTGGACGCGCGCGCCCAGAAGTTCCCCTTCCCCGACTCGCTCATGGGGCGCCTGGTGCAGTTCGTCGTGGCGCACGAGGTGGGGCACACCCTCGGCTTCCCGCACAACTTCAAGGGGAGCGCCATGTACCCGGTGGACTCCATCCGCAGCAAGACGTGGGTGGCGAAGATGGGGCACTCCCCGTCCATCATGGACTACGCGCGCTTCAACTACATCGCGCAGCCCGAGGACGGCATCGCCCTGGGCGACCTGGTCCCCAAGGTGGGGCCGTATGACCGCTACGCGGTGAAGTGGGGCTACTCCCCCATCCCCGGCGCCGCCTCCCCCGAGGCGGAGAAGGCCACGCTCGACCGCTGGGCGCGCCTGCAGGACTCCATCCCCTGGTACCGCTTCGCCAGCGACGCCGGCGCCGGCGGGGCCGACCCGGGCGAGCAGTCCGAGGCCATCGGCGACGCCGACGCCGTCCGCAGCACCGGGCT
>JBEIJM010000206.1:0-5557 GCA_040380205.1 Gemmatimonadaceae bacterium | reverse complement strand
GCCTCCGCCAACGCCCGCGCCGACGCCCGCGCCGACGCCCGCGCCGACGCCCGCGCCCGTGACCGCCGCGCCGGAGGGGCCGCGCTTGGCGCCGCCCCGCTCCGGGCGTGCCGTCCCGCTGGTGTTCGGCAAGCCCCCCGCCACGCCCCCCCGCAAGAGGTCCTGATGAATCCGGTACCTGCGGCGAGCATCGGCATGTGGACCTGCGTGGGCGTGGTGGGGCTGTACACGCTGCGCCACTACTTCTTCACGCTCAACCGCCTCTTCGGCCGCCACCGGCAGCCCTTCGTGGACGTGCACGAAGCCGACTGGCCCAAGCTCACGGTCTTCGTCCCCGCCCACAACGAAGGGCGCGTGATCCGCGACTCGGTCGAGGCGCTGCTCCACTGCCACTACCCCCCGGAGCAGCTCACCATCGTCCCCATCGACGACCGCTCCAAGGACGACACCCGCCAGATCCTCCAGGAGCTGGCCGCGCGCTATCCGCGCCGCGTGGTGCCGCACCTGCGCGACGGCGGCACCCCCGGCAAGGCCGCGGCGCTCGCCGAGGCGATGGCCCTGCACGAGGGGGAGGTGCTGCTGGTGTTCGACGCCGACTACATCCCCGGGCCGCGCCTTCTCAAGCAGCTGGTGGCCCCGTTCTTCGACGCCGGCGTTGGGGCGGTGATGGGGCGCGTGGTCCCCATCAACGTGGGCGGCTCGCTGCTCACCCGCCTGCTCGACATGGAGCGCTCCGGCGGCTACCAGGTGGACCAGCAGGCCCGCATGAACCTGCGCCTCACCCCGCAGTACGGCGGCACGGTGGGCGGCGTGCGGCGCACCGCGCTGGAGCATGTGGGCGGCTGGCGCACGGAGTCGCTGGCGGAGGACACCGACCTGACCGTGCGGCTGGTGATGCGCGGATGGGAGGTGGTGTACCAGAACCGCTCGGAGTGCTACGAGGAGGTGCCGGAAACCTGGCCCTCACGCCAGCGCCAGGTGTCGCGCTGGGCCAAGGGGCACAACCAGGCGATGCGCACCTACCTGGGGGAGCTGCTGCGCAACCGCCGGCGCCTGCCGCTGGCGCAGGTGCTGGACGGCGTGCTGCTGCTGGGCGTGTTCACCGTGCCGCTCGTGCTGCTGCTCGGCTGGACCTGCGCCATCATCCTGTTCTACTGGGGGTATCCGCCCGAGTGGGGGGTGTTCACCATCTTCATGATCGCCTCGTTCAACACGGTCGGGAACTTCGCGTCGTTCTTCCAGATTGCCGCGGCCAGCCGCCTGGACGGCTCGCGTGAGCGCACGCGCATGCTGCCGTTCATGCTGCTCACCTTCCTGGTGAGCGCGGTGACGGTGGGGCGCGCCACGCTCTCGCGCGCCTCCTGGAGCCGGAAGGCCGAAGTGCGGTGGGACAAGACCGAACGGCACCGGGGCCCGGCCGGCGGGGGGCGCTGACCATGCCGTCACTGGTCGTCTTCCTGCTGCTGCTGATCACGATGGCCGCGTGGCTGCTGCTGGCGCTGGTGCCGGCCATCCTCGAGCTGCGCCTCCCGCGCGACGCCGATCCGCTGGCGGGGGTGGGGCGTGACGCCGGCTCGCTGTTCTACTTCGCGAACTCCTTCCTCACGCGCGCCTCCGCGGAGGGGCTGCTGGGGCCGGCGGTGCCCGCGGCGCTCTCCGACGGCACGTCGGTGCGCGTGCACAGCGCCGCCTCGCCGCTCACCACGCAGCGCGCCGCCTTCCGCGACGTGGTGGTGGTCACCGACCCGCTCCCCTTCCCCACGGGGACGGTGCTGGCGGGGGAGGTGGTGGCCCAGCAGACGCTCCCCCCCACCGAGCAGTTGGTGGTGCGGGCCCTGCTGGGGATGCGCGACGTGGCGCTGGGGGCCAACAGCACGGTGCTGCGTTGGGTGCACGCCCGGGGGATCCTGGAGGCGCACGAGGGGGTGGAGCTGATGGGGCGTGCGACGGCCGACCGCACCATCATCCTGTCCCCCGGGGTGACCTTCCAGCGCATTGAAGCCGACACGGTGCTGGTGGCCGGCGGCGACCCGCCTCCCCCGCCGCCGCCGCGCGAGCGGCAGCCCTGGACCCCGAAGGGGGGGGTGCAGCTGGGGGAGCGGTATTGGCGCGTGCTGGGCGACGTGGAGATCCCTCCCAACGCGCTGCTGGAGGGATCGCTGGTGGCCACGGGTTCGGTGCTGGTGGGGGAGAACGCCCTGGTCCGCGGGGCCATCAAGGCGCAGGAGCTGCTGGTGGTGTGCCGCGGCGCCGAGGTGGAGGGGGCGCTGTCGGCGTGGCAGGGGATCGGCATCGAGGCTGGCGCGCGCGTGGCGGGCCCGGTGATCGCCGAGGAGGACATCACGATCGAGGCGGCGACGGTCGGGTTCCCGGGCGTGCGCACCACGGTGGTGGGCCATGCCGTGACACTGGCCCCCGGCGCCACGTTGCACGGGGCCGTCATGGCGGGGCGCGGGCAGGTGCCGGCCGCCTGACGGCCTGGCGGCCGCCGCTCCTTCAACGCGATCGCCCCCCGTCCGGATGCTCCGGACGGGGGGCGATGGACGTTCCGGGGGCGTGCGCCCCCGGACGTGTCACCAGCGGTAGTGCGCGAAGGCCTTGTTGGCCTCGGCCATGCGGTGCGTGTCTTCCTTCTTCTTGACCGCGTTCCCTTCGCCACGGCTGGCGGCCAGGATCTCGGCGGCCAGCTTCTCGTCCATGCTCTTCTCGTTGCGGTCGCGCGAGTACGAGATGAGCCAGCGCATGGCCAGCGCCGTGCGGCGGTCCTGGCGGACCTCGACGGGCACCTGATAGGTGGCGCCGCCCACGCGGCGGCTCTTCACCTCGACCACGGGCTTGAGGTTGTTGAGCGCCTGCTTGAAGATGCCCACGCCGGGCTGGCTGGTCTTCGCCTCGACGATGTCCATCGCCGCGTAGAAGATCCCTTCGGCCGTGGACTTCTTCCCCTGGATCATCAGGGAGTTGATGAACTTCGAGACAGTCTGGCTGTCGTAGCGCGCGTCAGGCAGGACGGGGCGCTTTACGGCACTCTTGCGGCGGCTCACTTCTTCTTACCTCCCTTGCCCGCCGCGGCAGCCGGCTGCCCCTTCTTGGGGCGCTTCGTGCCGTACTTGGAGCGGCTCTGGTTGCGGCCGTTGACGCCCGAGGCGTCGAGCGTGCCGCGCACGATGTGGTAGCGGACGCCGGGCAGGTCCTTCACACGGCCGCCGCGCACGAGCACGATCGAGTGCTCCTGCAGGTTGTGCCCCTCGCCGGGGATGTACGCGGTCACCTCGAGCTGGTTGGTGAGCCGCACACGAGCCACCTTGCGGAGCGCGGAGTTGGGCTTCTTGGGCGTCGTGGTGTAGACGCGGGTGCACACGCCACGCTTGAACGGATTGCTCTTGAGCGCGGGGGCCTTGGACTTCTCCGTCACGTCCTGTCGGGCGCGGCGGACCAGCTGGTTGATCGTTGGCATCGGTCACGGGTTGCCCGGCGACACGCGCCGGGGCGTTCAGACTCCGACCTCTACGTGGATCATCCCGGCATGGCACGCGGACCGCGAAGGCCGCAATGCCGATGACGCCAGGAATGGCACGGAACGGAATCCGAAGCTTAGTCCGGCTGCCCCCCCGGGTCAACCGGGGCGGCACCGACGACGCCGGTGCCGGGACCATGCCCCCCGTGGGCCGCCCCGCCGCACGCTAGATTACGCAGGGCTTCTTGCCGGACTGCGCCACCTCCCGTCTCCGGGGACGACCCCGCCGTGCCTGACTTCGCGCGCCGCCTTGAGCAGCTCCTGGCCCCCCGGTTCCGGATTGAGCGGGAACTGACCGGCGGGGGGATGTCGCGCGTGTTCGTGGCCACCGAGACGGCGCTGGGGCGCCGGGTGGTCATCAAGGTGCTCCCCCCCGACCTGGCCGCCGGGGTGAACGTGGAGCGCTTCCATCGCGAGATCCAGCTGGCCGCCCAGCTGCAGCATCCGCACATCGTGCCGCTGCTGGACGCCGGCAACGCCGACGGGCTCCTCTGGTTCTCCATGCCCTACATCGAGGGGGAATCGCTCCGCACGCCGGTGACCCGGGGCGAGCGCCTGCCGCCGCGCGAGGTGGTGCACCTGTTGCACGACCTGCTGGAGGCGCTGGCCTTTGCCCATGCCCGCGGCGTGGTGCACCGGGACATCAAGCCCGGCAACGTGCTGACCATGGGGCGGATCGCGCTGGTGACCGACTTCGGCATCGCCAAGGCGCTCTCCGCCGCGGCGCCGGCCCCCGGAGCCACCGCCACCGGGATGGCGATGGGGACCCCCGCCTACATGGCCCCCGAACAGCTGGCCGCCGATCCCGCGGCCGACCACCGGGTGGACCTGTACGCCCTCGGGTTGCTGGCCTACGAACTCCTCACGGGGACCTCCCCCTTTGGCGGGCGCACGCCGCAGGAGACGCTGGCGGCGCAACTCACCCTGGTGCCGTCACCACCGCACCGGCTGGCGCCCGACGTGCCGCGCGCCCTGTCGGCGCTGGTCATGCAGTGCCTGGAAAAGGACGCCGCCCGTCGGCCGCCATCGGCCCGCGCCATGCTGGACACCCTGGACCAGTTGACCAAGGACGCCATGGACGGGGGCGGACGCCGGGGCGTGCGCCGCGCCCGTACCGCCGCGCTGGTGCTGGCCGTGGCGGCCGTGGGGACGCTGGTGGTCCGGGAGACCGGCCGTCGGCAGGAGCCCCCCGAGGCCGGGCGCGTGACCGCCCCCACGCCCGCTGACGCCGGTGGGGCGCCGGGGGGGGACGCCGCCGCCCCCTTGGACAGCGCGGTGCGGCTGGTGACCGGCGGGGGGGCGCTGGCCGACCTGCGCCTGGCGGAGCCGGTCCCGGTGGTGCTGTCGCGCGCCGAATCGCTGGCGATCGCTGCCGCCGTGCGCGCCCGCCCGGCGTCCCCCTCCAGCCCCACGCCACGCGCCGCCCCCGCCGACAGCGGCGCGCTGGGGCGCGAGCGCGCGGCCCTGCTGGAGGCCGTGGGCAAGTTGTTTGCCGATTCGCTGGCCCGGGCGCTGGAGCGGGCGCGCACCGACACCGCCTCGCAGCGCGCGGCCCGGGCGCTCCCGGCCGACACCGGGACCGCACGCGCGCGCATCACCCCGCTGCTGGCGCCCCAGCGCGACGGACGGGCGCGGATGGTGGTGCTCCCCTACACGAATGCCACGGGTGACCGCGCGCTGGCGCAGGCGGGGCGGGAGCTGGTGGCCGCGCTGCGCCGCGGCGTGCCGGCGGACTCCGTCATGGTGGTGGACAGCGCCACGACGGCGTTGGCGATCCGCGCCTCCCGTGATCCGATGGCGGTCGGGTGGAGCCTGCGGGCGGATTTCGTGGTCAGCGGCATGGTGCTGCCCCGCGGCGATTCAGTGGGGCTGGTGACGCAATTCACCGACGTGCGCGACGGGCGCTATGTGCGAGCCGCGGAGACCGTGGTGTCCCCCGCGCGCCCGGCGGAGGGGACGGCGGCGGCCCTGCGGCAGCTGCGCGCGTGGATGGACAGCGCCCGGGTGCTGCGGGCGCGCCGGGGGACGGCGGCCGCGCGG
>JBEIJM010000205.1:0-5609 GCA_040380205.1 Gemmatimonadaceae bacterium | reverse complement strand
CGCCAGCGCCACGGCCCAGGGGTCCGGGAGCGGGGTGCGGCTCAGCAGGGCGCCGCCCCCGCCGGCGTTGAGCCCCTTGCCGCGCCCGAAGCTGAGCACCCCCCAGTGGCCCTGGCCGCCGCCGCGCACGCCGTCCACCGCGCCGCCGGCGTGCTGCGCCGCGTCCTCCACCACGGCGGCCCCGTGCGCCGTGGCCAGCGCCAGCACCGGGGCCAACGCGGTGACCACCCCGAACAGGTGCGCCACCACCACCACGGTGGCGCCCGCGCGCAGCGCGTGCTCCAGCGACGGGAGGTCGGGGGCCAGCGTGGCCGGATCGGTGTCGTACAGCAGCAACGAGCCCCCCGCCCCCAGCACCGCGGTGCCAATGTCGGGGCAGGCATACGCCGGGGCCGCCACGCGCGGCGCCCCACCCCCCTGGTGCGCCAGCGTCACCGCCAGCTGCAGCGCGGCCGTGCCGCTGTGCAGCAGCGTGGCGGAACGCCCCGGGTATGCGTCCTGCAACAGACCTGCTGCCCGCGCCTCTGCGGCGCGGGCCCTGGCAGGGAACCACGCATCGGGGACGGCGCGCCACAGGGTGCGCGCGGTCACCGGAGCATGCACGGGGGGTAGGTGACGCAACCGGGGTACCGGGGGAAGGCGAAGGCCGCCGGCGAAGGCGCGGCGGCAGGGCGTGACGGGAATGTCCCCGAGCGACGGCTCGGGGGCAACCGTCGTGCCGTGCCCTCCCCGGCACACCCCATGGCCTGCCGCTCGGGCTCCGCAGGGGCGTCACGATGATCGTCCAGCTGGTGAATCCCGCGGTGATGGGGGGGCTGGAGGGGGTGGTGGCGCTGCTGCTGCAGGCCCTGCACGAGGCCGGCGAGCCGGTGGCGCTGGTGGCCGTGCTGGATGAGGGGCAGGCGGTGGGGGCGCTGGTGACCGACGCCGAGGCGGCGGGGATCCCGGTGCGCCGCGCGGTGGTGCCGCCGCGGCGCTACGGGCGCGAGCAGCGGGCGATTCGCGCCGCACTGCGGGCGATGCGGGCCACGGTGGTGCACTCGCACGGCGCGCGCATGGACGTGATGGCCGCGTGGGCCACGCGGGCGCTGGGGGTGCCCTGGGTGTCCACGCTGCACGGGTTCACGGGGGGCGACCTCAAGAACCGCGGCTTCGAGGCGCTGCAACGGTGGGTGCTGCGGCAGGCGCAGGGGGTGGTGGCGGTGTCGCCGCCGCTGGCGGCGCGCGCCGTGGCGTCGGGGATTGGCGCCGCCCGGGTGCTGCCCCTGCCCAACGCCGTGGCCCCGGTGGCGCCGTGGTCGCGCGCCGAAGCGCGGGCGCGGCTGGGCGTGCCGGCGGGCGCCACCGTGGTGGGGTGGGTGGGGCGGCTGGGGCCCGAGAAGGACCCCGGCCTCTTCGTGGAGGTGGTGCGGGCGCTGGCCGAGGCGTCGCTCCCCGGGCGCCCCGTGGTGCACGGCGTGCTGGTGGGGGATGGCCCGTTGCGTGCAGCGGTGACGGCCCAAGGGGCCGCCCTGGTGGCGGCGGGGCGATTGACGCTGGCCGGGGCGCACCCGGGCGCGGCGCGGCTGATGGGCGGTCTGGACGTGCTGGTGAACACCAGCCACACCGAGGGGACACCGTTGACGGTGCTGGACGCGATGCAACTGGGGGTGCCCGTGGTGGGCACGGCGGTGGGCGGGGTGCCGGCGCTGCTGGCGGGGCGTGGCGTGGTGGTGGCCGATCGTGCGGCGCCGGCGGTGGCGCAGGCGGTGGCCGCACTGCTGGCGGACGCCCCGCAGTGCGCGGCGCTGGTGACGGCGGCGCGGGCGCATGTGGAGGCGTACCACGCGCCCGCGCCTTGGGGCGCGGCGCACCGCGCGCTGTATGCGCACGTGCGGGGGGCGACGGCATGACGGGGCGCGAGCTGATCGGTGCGGCGCTCATCGCGCTGCCGGTGGCGGTGGGGGGCTACGCCTTTGCGCTGTATCCGGCGCTGGTGTGGCTGGCGGCGCGCACGCGCCCCCCCTTTCTCCTGCCCCCCGAGCCTGCCGAGTGGCCGCGGGTGACCATCCTCATTGTGGCGTACAACGAGGCCAACCGGCTGCCGCGCACGTTGGCGCAGGCGCTGGCGGTGGACTATCCCGCCGACCGGATGGACGTGCTGGTGGTGTCGGATGCGTCCACCGATGGCACCGATGCGCTGGTGTCGGACTACGCCGATCCGCGGGTGCGGCTGTTGCGCATGCCGGAGCGGCGGGGGAAGGCGGCGGGGGAGAACGCCTCGGGGGCGCACGTCACGGGCGACATCGTGGTGTCCATCGACGCCACCATCCTCATCCCGCGCGACTCGCTGAAGGCGCTGGTGCGGGCGATGCTGCGCCCTGATGTGGGGTTGGCGTCGGGGCGCGACATCAGCGTGGGCGACGAGACGCGCGAGGGGACCGGGGCCGAGGCGGGGTACGTGGGCTTCGAGATGTGGCTGCGCCACCAGGAGACGCGCGTGCACGGCATTGTCGGGGCCAGCGGCTGCTTCTATGCCACGCGGCGCGCGCTGCACCAGGCGGAGCTCCCCGAGGACCTGTCA
Source organism: Gemmatimonadaceae bacterium (assembly GCA_040380205.1). Lineage (GTDB taxonomy): Bacteria > Gemmatimonadota > Gemmatimonadetes > Gemmatimonadales > Gemmatimonadaceae > Gemmatimonas. Next base: position 3,046 of record JBEIJM010000205.1, on the reverse strand, counting down.
CGCGATTTCGCGGCCGCCAGCGTGGCGCGTCGTGCCGGGTACCGGGCCGTGTCGGTGGATGAGGCCACCTGCCTGGTGCCGCGCACCACCTCGCTGGACAACGAGCTGCGGCGCAAGAGCCGCACCATGGGGCGCGGGCTGGACACGCTCTGGTACCTGCGCGGCATGATGAACCCCCTGCGCTATGGCGCCTTCGCGGTCATGATGGTGTCGCACAAGCTGATGCGGTGGTTGCTGTTCCCCGCCATGGCGGGGTGGGTCGTGGGCCCGCTGCTCCTCTACTCCGGGTTCCCCGACGCGCTGTGGCTGACCGAGGTGATGCTGGTGGGGGTGCTGCTGGGGCTGTGGTCCGCGCGTTTCGCGTCGGGGCGGCGGCTCCCCAAGGTGCTGGCGCTTCCGGCCTACCTGTTCGTGAGCCTGGTGGCGGGGTGGCAGGCCTGGGTGCACCTGCTGCGAAACGAGCGCAGTGCCATCTGGGAGCCCACGCCGCGTCCACGCGTGCCGGTGCCTACGGAGCTCTAGGGGGCGCTGGACGTGGCACCGCGTGCGGGGGCGCCCGTGGCGCACCGCGGTCGGTGATGCCGGTGCCGGCGATTCAGCGGGGGGCTGCCAGCCCGCCGCGTTGCCCAGGGCGCACGGGCCGCGCGGGGCGCCCCTCCACCCGGGGCACCGCAACCGGGGTGGCCCGCAGACGCCCGCGACCGCCAAGGGTGGGCGGTGGCGCCGCTGGGGCCAGCGCGGCCGCGCTCGGCATATCCACCGGCGGCTCCTGCCGCACCGCCGCATAGCGGGCCAGCGCCAACGTGAACCCCAGGTTGAACCAGAAGTACGGGTAGAACAGCACCGTCACGAAGAAGCCGCTGGTGAGGTACCCCACCAGCGCGCCGTCCAGCCCGTAGGCCATGGCGTGCACGAAGCGGTCGGGCGCGCGCGCATCGGGGCCGGTGAGGCGCCGCGTGCGCGCGTTCTGGACGAAGGTGGCCACGATGAGCGCCACGAAGCCGGCCAGCCCCAGGTACCCCAGCTCCCCCAGCGCCTCGATGAAGATGTTGTGCGGCAGCTGCCCCTTGGGGTTGTAGTACGCCGCATAGTACGGCATCCAGTTCTTGTACCCCACCCCCAGCATCGGGTGCTCCCGCGCGATCTCGATGCCATGGCGCCAGTAGGTGAGGCGCTTGGTGGAGGTCTCGTCGGTCCCCGCCCCCCGCCACCGATCCATGCTGGCCTCGGGGAGCAGCCCCCACGCCAGCGCCGCCACCAGCGCGGCCGCCACCCCTACCCGCACGCGATGCCGGCTGCGCAGCACCGCCCACGCCGCCACGGTCGCCCCGCCCAGCAGCGCCCCGCGTGACGACGACCCCACCATGCCGATCACGGCGCTCACGGCCACCGCCGCCAGCGCGGCCCGCTTCCACGGCGAGAGGCGCGGCCACAGCCCGATGAGGAAGTACGCGGACATGGGGAAGAAGACGCACATCGCCACGCCGAACTCCCCCGAGTTGTCAAACCACCCCGGCGCCCCGCTCACCCCCCACTCGCGAAAGGCAAAGCCGTCCGACGCCCAGCTGCGCACCGCGTGCTGCGACATCTTGAGGTTCCACAGCAGGAAACCCGCGAAGAGCAGCACCAGCCGCAGCCGCGTCTCCCCCATCCCCCCCAGGATGAGGATCACCAGCAGCCATTGCCCGAACAGGTTGAGCCAGGCAAACGAGGTGGCCGGCTGGTAGGCAAACACCGACGACGCCACCACGATGGCGGTGAATCCCCCCAGCACCCAGGGGACGAAGTGCGGGATCCCCTTGTACCGCCCTTCCAGCACGGTCAACAGCACGGCGCCCGAGAGGGTGAGGTTGCCCCACGGGAGCACGGCCATCCACGGATAGATCTGCTGCGGGCGCACATATTCGAAGAAGACATACGCCAGCGTGAACCAGGCCGAGAGCGGCTGTGCCTGCAGCGCCTGCAGCAGCGCCCACGCCCGCAGCGCCAGCACCTCCACGTCGGGGACCAGCCGGCTCGACGGGAGCCGTGGGCGCCGCGCCACCACCGGGGTGGCGGTGGGGGTGGGGGCGATGGAGGTGGAGGGCGCGGTCATGCGTCGCCGCTGGCCAGCCACCCGCGCAGTCGCAGGCGGAATCCGTGCGGCGAGATCCCCGCCGGGACGTTCCAGCGGGGGAGGCGCCACGGCGCGCGGGCGTCGTGGCCGGTCATCCAGCCGCCGGCCACGCACAACGCCTGCGCGACCCCGGCATCGGCCAGCGCCGCGTCGGGATCGCGTGGGGGAATGCCGTAGGGGTAGGCCAGCACCGGCACCGCCGCGGTGGCGGCGTGCGCGGCCAGCCACGCCGCCGTGGCGCGCACCTCCTGGTGCACCGTGGCCGTGTCCAGCGCGCCCAGGTTGGCGTGGCGCCAGCTGTGGTTCCCCAGCGCCACCAGTCCGCGACCGGCCTCCACGGCCGCCAGCAGGGCGTCCGCAGTGGCCAGGCGACAGCGCTCCAGCAGGTCGGGAAGGGGCACGGTGGGGGACGGGGGAACGGGAGGCGGCTCGGCGGGGGCCACCGTCCACGGCGGCGCCGGCAGCGCCGCGTCGATCCCCAGGCGCTGCCAGAGGAAGTGCGCGCGGTCAGCCGCCGCCCAGTGGCCGGCTGCCGCGTGCCGGTCCCAGGCGGGAATGGTGCCCAGCAAGCCCGGGGCCACGAACACCGTCGAGGGGATGTCGTGGGCCGCGCAGCAGGGGAGCCCCACCGTCAGGGCAGACGCGTACGCGTCGTCGAATGTCACGGCCACCAGCCGGTCGCGTCCACCGGTCGGGGCCGCCAGCAGCGTGGGCAGGGGCACCACGTCGGCCTCCCGCCGCAGCATCCCCAGCTGCTCGGCAAACGCCGCCACCGGCAGGTGCAGCGACCCGTCGCCGCCGCACGGACGCCCATCGGCCACCACGTTGTGGTAGGCCAGCACCAGTCGTCCGCCGCGCGGGGCCCTGGGGGGCGCCAGCAGCAGGGCGCGCTCCCCCGCCGCGCGCACGAGGGGGCGCAGCGCGGGGCGG
>JBEIJM010000204.1:0-5643 GCA_040380205.1 Gemmatimonadaceae bacterium | reverse complement strand
CTCCTCCGAGAGGCGTGGAGAGGGGCCTGCATATGCGTATATCGAAATATATGCGCCCCGATTTGCCCGGGGAGGGCCCGGGCGGCAGCTTTCGCCGCATGGTCCCCTCCCACCCCCTCCGTGCCATGCGCCCGACCTCCTTCGTGTCCCGCGCCCTCCGCCCCGCCGCGCGGGGCGTCCTGGGCCCCCTGCTGTGGCTGGCCCCCGCCGCGCTGGCGGCGCAGGGGCGCACCGTCACCGCCGCCGACTACGCCCGCGCCGAGAAGTTCCTGGCGTTCAACGCCACGCCCCTGGTGGCCAACACTGGCGTGGTCCCCACGTGGCTCCCCGACGGCCGCTTCACCTACCGCGTGCGGCGCGCCGACGGCACCTCGCCGCTGATGCTGGTGGACCCGGCCAAGGGGACGCGCACCGACTGCGTCGCCACCCCCGCCGCCTGCCCGCCCCCGCCGGCGGCCACGGCACCCGGGCGGCGCGCCCCCGGGCGCACGCCGGAATCGCTCTCCCCCGACGGCACGCGCGCGGTGTTCATCCGCGACCACAACCTGTGGGTGCGCGACGTGGCCACCAACGCCGAGCGCCCCCTCACCACCGACGGCATCGCCGACTTCGGCTACGCCACCGACAACGCCGGGTGGGTGCACTCCGACCGCCCCGTCGTGCTCTGGTCCCCCGACTCGCGCAAGGTGGCCACCTTCCAGCAGGACCAGCGCGGCACGGGGATGATGTACCTCGTGCGCACCAAGGTGGGGCACCCGGAGCTCAGCGCCTGGCGCTACCCGCTCCCGGGCGACTCGGTGGTGTCCATGATCCACCGCGTCATCATCGACGTGACCGCCCCGGCCCCGGCGGTGGTGCGGCTGCAGATGCCCGCCGACGAGCACCGCTCGTCGGTGTGCGACCACATCCTCTGCGACGGCGTGCTGGCCGACGCGGAGTGGTTCCCCGACGGCAGCCGGCTGGCCTTCGTCTCCAACAGCCGCGACCACAAGGTGGCCACGCTGCGCATCGCCGACGCCGCCACCGGCGCCGTGCGCGACGTCCTCACCGAGCGGGTGGCCACGCAGTTCGAGTCGGGGGACGGCGAGCAGAACTGGCGCCTCCTCCCCGCCACCAACGAGCTGCTCTGGTTCTCCGAGCGCGACGACTGGGGGCAGCTGTACCGCTACGACCTGGCCTCGGGCGCGCTGAAGCACCCCGTCACCACCGGGGCGGGGAACGTGGTGCGCGTGCTGCGCGTGGACGAGAAGGCGCGGCAGCTGTGGTTCGTGGGCGTGGGGAAGGAACCCGGGCGCGACCCATATTTCCGCCACCTCTACCGCATCGGGCTGGACGGCAAGGGGCTCACGCTGCTCACCCCCGAGGACGGCGACCACAACGTGTGGTTGGCCCCCGACGGGAAGACCTTCGTGGACAGCTGGTCGCGCCCCGACACGGCGCAGGTGGCGGTGCTGCGCGACGCGCGCACCGGCAAGCTGGTGGCCGCGCTGGAAACCGGCGACGTGAGCCGCCTGCGCGCCACCGGGTGGCGCCCCCCCGCGCGCATCACCGTCAAGGCGCGCGACGGCAAGACCGACCTGTACGGGCTCATGTGGACCCCCACCACGCTCGACAGCACCCGGAAGTACCCCATCGTGAACTACATCTACCCGGGGCCGCAGGTGGGGAGCGTGGGGAGCCGCCAGTTCAGCGCGGCCGTGCGCGACAACCAGGCGCTCGCCGAGCTGGGGTTCGTGGTGGTGGCCATCGACGGCATGGGGACGCCGCTCCGCTCCAAGTCGTTCCACGACGCCTACTACGGCCGCATGGGGGACAACACGCTCCCCGACCAGGTGGCCGGGATGAAGGAGCTGGCGCAGCGCTACCCCTTCATCGACATCGACCGCGCGGGGATGTGGGGGCACTCGGGCGGCGGCTTTGCCACCGCGGGCGCCATGTTCCGCTACCCGGACTTCTTCAAAGTGGGCATTGCCGAGTCGGGGAACCACGAGAACCGCAACTACGAGGACGACTGGGGGGAGCGCTACCACGGGCTGCTGGTGCGCAATGGCGCCACCGACAACTACGAGGCCGAGGCCAATCAGGTGCTGGCGAAGAACCTCAAGGGGAAGCTGCTGCTGGCGCACGGCACCATGGACGACAACGTCCCCCCCCGACAACACCCTGCTGGTGGTGGACGCGCTCATCAAGGCCGGGAAGGACTTCGACCTGCTGATGATCCCCAACGCGGGGCACGGCTTTGGCGCGGCGTCCAACTACATGATGCGCCGGCGGTGGGACTACTTCGTGCAGCACCTGCTGGGCGCCACGCCCCCCAAGGAGTACGTGATCGGCCCCAAGTAAGGGCGCACGCCGGATCCCAGGTGACACGTCGCTGGGGAGCCCCGCCCGGGGCTCCCCAGCGCGTTTCCGTCACCCCTGGCGGGCCGCCACCGCCAGCAGCACCCACCCGGCAATGAAGCACACCCCGCCCAGCGGGGTGATGGCCCCCAGGGCGCGCACCCCCGACAGCGCCATGGCGTACAGCGAGCCGGAGAAGAGCACGGTGCCGGCCACGAACAGCCACCCGGCCACCGTCCCCGCCGTCCCGGGCCACCGCTGCGCCACCCACGCCGCCGCCACCAGCGCCAGCGCGTGGTACATCTGGTAGCGCGCCCCCGTCTCGAACACCTCCAGCATCCGCGGTTCCAGCCGCGCGCGCAGCGCATGGGCGCCAAAGGCCCCTGCCGCCACGCCAATCGCGCCCGAGAGGGCGCCCAGGGTCAGGAAGAGTCGGTCCATCCCGCAATATAGCCGACGGCGCGTGCTTCCCTCCCGGCCCCGGCGGCGTGAACTTGGGAGGATGCCCACCGCCGCCGCCCTCGTCACCATCGCCGCCGTCTCCGCCCTGGGCGGCGCCGTCAACGCCATCGCCGGCGGGGGCACGCTCCTCACCTTCCCCGCGCTGCTGGGGCTCGGTGTGCCGGCCATCACCGCCAACGCCACCTCCACGGTGGCGCTCTGGCCCGGCTCCTTCGCCTCGCTGTACGGCTACCGGCACCAGGTGGCCGGCGCCGAGGCCTGGGCGCGCCGGCTGGTGATCCCCTCCCTGGCAGGAGGGCTCGTGGGGGCGCTGCTGCTGCTGGCCACCTCCGAGGAGCGCTTCCGCGCGCTGGTCCCCTGGCTGGTGCTGGGCGCCACGGTGCTCTTCGCCCTCAACGGCCCCGCCATGCGCTGGCTGCAACAGCGCGCCGCCGCCACCCCCGCCTCGGCCACCGACCATCCGCGCCTCCCCACCACCGGCGGCATGGTCCTCCAGTTCCTCGTGGGGGTGTACGGCGGCTACTTCGGCGCGGGCGCCGGCATCATGATGCTGGCGTCGTTCCGCTACATGGGGCTCACCAACATCCACCAGATGAACGGCCTCAAGAACATCAACGGCCTCACCTTCAACTTCATCGCCGCCGCCACCTTCGCCCTCAAGGGGCTGGTGCTCTGGCCCATCGCGCTGGTCATGGCGCTGGGCTCCAGCGCCGGCGGCTACCTCATGGCCGGCCTCGCGCAGCGCGTGCCGCAGGCGTGGGTGCGCGCCGCGGTCACGGTCATCGGCGTGGCCAGCGCGGGGTGGTTGTTCGTGGCGCAGCGGTAACGCCGCGCACCCCTCGGCGCTACGCCCCCCCCTCGTACACCCGCATCGTCAGCGGCAGCGGCGCCTCCACCGTCTCCACCTCCAGCACCAGCTGCGACGCCTGTACCGGCGGTACGCGCCGCAGCTGCCGATGGCCAATCGTGGTCCCCGCTGCCACCACCGCCCCGGCGCCGGTGCGCAGCTGCCACCGCGCCACCCGCTGCCCCTCGGCGATCGCCTCGCGCAGCTCCAGCACCTGCCACGGGTGCCCGTCGTCCACGGCAAACGTGGCCTGCGCCGAGCGCGCTCCCGTCACCCGCCACGCCGACGGCGCCAGCCGCACCGACCGCGCGAACAGCGCGTCCAGCGCCGCGTGCATCCCCGCCAGCCGCGCCACGTCGGTCTCGTGGAACACCCCCGCGCGCGTGGGCGGCACGTTCAGCAGCAGCTTGCTGTTGCGCCCCACGCTGGTGAAGTAGATGTCCACCAGCGCCTCCACCGACTTCACGCGCGCATCCTCCGCCGCGTGGTAGAACCACCCCGGGCGGATCGACACGTCGGTCTCCCCCGGACGCCACACGCTGCCGTCCGGATGCCCCTCCTGCAGCGCGCGAATCACGTCGTCGCCGCTGGCGCCAATGAAGGGCACGCTCTCGGGGCGGATGGTGCTCCAGTGCGTCTCCCCCGCCACGCCACGCTCGTTGCCGATCCAGCGCACATCGGGGCCCGCGTCGGAAAAGATCACCGCCTCCGGCTGCAGCTGCCGCACCAGCGCCCACGTGGCCGGCCAGTCGTACGTCTGCCGCTTGCCGTTGGGTCCCTCACCGTTGGCGCCGTCAAACCACACCTCGGCAATGGGGCCGTAGCGCGACAGCAGCTCCCCCAGCTGCGCGCGGTACACCGCGTTGTAGCGCGGCGTGTCGCCGTACGCGGGGTGGTTGCGGTCCCACGGGGAGCAGTACAGCCCCGCCTTGAGCCCCTCGGCGCGGCACGCATCCACGAACAGCCGCACCACGTCCCCCTGCCCGCCGGCCCACGGCGACGATGCCACGCTGTGACGCGTGGTGGCAGTGGGCCACAGACAGAAGCCGTCGTGGTGCTTGGCGGTGAGCACCAGGGCCTTGGCCCCCGCTGCGCGCGCGACGCGCGCCCACTGCCGCGGGTCCAGCGCCGAGGGATTGAACAGCGCCGGGGACTCGGTGCCGTCCCCCCACTCGCGATCGGTGAAGGTGTTGATGCCGAAGTGGACGAACAGCGCCAGCTCGTCCTGCTGCCAGGCCAGCTGCGCGGGGGTAGGGCGCGGGCGCGGCGGCTGCCAGAAGGCCCGCATGGCCTCCGCCGGGCGGACCGCCCCCAGCGAGGTCAGCACACCGGCAGCCAGCCCCTGCCGCAGCAGCGCGCGGCGCGCGACATCGGGAGACGGGAAGGCACCCATGCACCCCACGCTATCGCGCGGCGCGGCACGCGGGAAGGGAGAAACCACCGTACAATTGGGACGATCGCCTCCCTGCCCCGGACGCGTCCCGGGCCATTCGCCTGCCCCTTCCCGCCTTCTGCGATGCCCCACCTCCCGCTCTCCCGACTGGCTCGGCCGCAGCTGGCCGCCGCCTTGGCAGCCACCGCCCTGGTGGCCCTCCCATTGCTGCCGCACGCCGCCCTCGCCCAGGGCGCCCGCCCCGCGCGCAGCGCCGCCACGCAGCGGCTCATCGCGCGCGCCGACTCGCTCCAGCTGCCGGGCGCGTGGACCCCGCCCCCGGGCGACGGGTTGGCGCACCACATCGCCGGCTTTGCCACCACCATGTGTGCCGCGGTGTTCCTCACCGGGCTCGACCCCGCCGACGCCGCCGCCAACGTGGGGTTCTTCTCGGGGCCGGTGGAGTACCGCCGCCAGGTCACCGACACCGTGGTGGACCGCGCCCGCCGCGAGATCCGCCTCACGCTGCCGGGCGGCGTGGTGCGTGCCGCCAAGGTGTACGGCAGCCAGGGGTGCGTCACGCGCACCATCGGCGAGGATTCGGTGCGCTTCACCCCGCAGG
>JBEIJM010000203.1:0-5689 GCA_040380205.1 Gemmatimonadaceae bacterium | reverse complement strand
GTGGGCATCCAGCTGCCGCGGAGCAGCGCGCGCCCGCCGCGCGCGCCGGTGGCCGCGCCGTCGCGCAGCGCCACGGTGCCGTTCACCACCACGTGCCGCACGCCGGTGGAGCGCAGCGCCGGCTGCTCATACGTGGCGTGGTCCATGATGGTGGCCGAGTCGAACACCGCCAGGTCGGCGGCCATGCCGGCGGCCACGTAGCCGCGGTCCACCAGCCCGGCGATGGTGGCCGGCAGCCCGCTCATCTTGCGCACCGCCTCCTCCCAGGTGAGCACGCGCTGCTCGCGCACGTACCGCCCCAGCACCCGCGGGAAGGTGCCGGCGTTGCGCGGATGCCCCGTGGCCGACGCCGTCGCCCCGCAGTCGCAGCTCACCACCGACGTGGGGAACTGCAGCAGCTTCTTCAGGTCGGCCTCGTCGCCAAAGCCCAGGATGGCCGCGGGCGTCGCGGTCTCCATGATCTTCACGATGGCCGCCGTGGGGGAGTCGGTGCCGAACTCCCGCATGAACTCCGGCAGGCGGCGCGTCGGCGTGCCGGGGGTGAGCACGAGGATCCCCTCGGCCCCCGTGAAGCGCGCCGCGATCGTCGCGTCCCCCTCGGCGATGATGCGCGCCCGCTGCGCCGGGTCGGCGAAGCGCGCGCGCATCGCCTCCAGCCCGCCGTCCTGCGCCCACCCGGGGATGATGAGCGCCCCCAGCCCCGTCATCCCCGACAGGTACGGGTACACGTCGGCCGAGGTGTACACGCCGCGGCGCGTGAGCGCCGCCATCTCCCCCAGGATCACGTCGGCCTGGCCGCGCTCGCGCCCGGTGACCTTCATGTGCGTGATCACCGGCGACAGCCCCGCGCGCTCGCCGATGCGCATCGTCTCGCGCACCCCCTCGCGCGCGCTGAACTGCAGCTCGGGGCGCAGGCGGTCGTGGTTGGGGAAGTTCGTGCGCCACACCTTGGCGGGCGAGACCACCTGCACCACCTCGTCCTCGGTGGCGAAGTACCCCGGCTTGTAGTCCAGCCCCGACGACACGGCAAAGGCCCCCGCCGCCAGGTTGTCGGTGACCAGCCGCTGCATCCGCCCGATCTCCTCGGCGAAGGGGCGCCGGTCGCTGCGTCCCACCACCGACTGCCACACGCTGTTGAAGCCGATCGCCGCGCCCGCGTTCACCGCCAGCCCGGCCTCCTGCAGCGTGCGCAGCTGCGCGGCGATGTCCAGCGGGCCGCCGCCATCGGCGTTGAGGATCTCGGTGGTGACCCCCTGGCTCAGCATGTTGTCGGCCGTGGGGAGCCCCCACGGCTCGGCGTGGCTGTGCAGGTTGATGAATCCCGGCGCCACGAACAGCCCGCGCGCGTCCAGCGTGTCGCGGGCCACGGCCCCCGGCTGCGCCCCCACCGCGGCGATGTGCCCGCCGCGCACCCACACGTCGGCGGCAACGCGCGGGCGCCCGCTGCCGTCCAGCACCGTCCCCCCGCGCACCAGCAGGTCGTGCGGCGGGGCCGGCTGCGCGGCCAGGGGGGCGGCGACGGCGGCCAGCAGCAGGGCAACGCGCAGGCTGGAGCGCGAAGACACGCGGAGCGGAGAATGAGGCATCGGGCGCGGGATGGGGGTGAGGACGGGCATGCGGGAAGCTGCACCCCGCGGCGCCGTCGCACTACCCTGATCCGGGCCGGCGCCACGGCTAGCCGCGCCCCACCCCGCGCGCCAACTTCGGGCACCCTTCACCCCCTACCCCGCCCATGCGCCGCACCCTCCTCCCCGTTCTGCTGCTCGCCGCCGCCACCTCGGCCGCGCTGGCCACCCCCGTCGCCGCGCAGTACGCCATCGGCCCGCGCGACGCGCAGGCGCGCCGCGCCGACAGCGTCTTCCGCGCCTTCGACCGCACCGACGTGCCGGGATGCGCCCTGGGGGTCTACCAGGACGGCGCCATCCGCTACGCGCGCGGCTACGGCATGGCCAGCCTGGAGCACGGCATCCCGCTCACCCCGCGCACCGTGCTGGACGTGGGCTCCATCTCCAAGCAGTTCACCGCCATGGCCATGCTGCTGCTGGCGCAGGAGGGGAAGCTCTCGCTGGACGACCCCATCCGGAAACTGTTCCCCGAGCTGCCCCCCTACGCCGACGGCGTCACCTGGCGGCGCGCCCTCAGCCAGACCAGCGGGCTGCGCGACCTGTGGACCATGTGGGGGCAGACGGGACGCACCTTTGCCGGCGACACGGTGGACGCGCTCAACGTCATCGTGCGCGCCGCCGAGCCCAACTACGAGCCCGGCGCGCGCTACCTGTACACCAACACCGGGTGGATCCTGGCCGCCCAGGCGGTCTACCGCCTCACCGGGAAGACGCTGGCGCAGTTCGCACAGGAGCGGATGTTCGCGCCGCTGGGGATGCGCGACACCCGCTACCTGGCCGAGCGTGCGGCGATCATCCCGCACCTGGCCGAGAGCTACAGCGCGCGCGGCGACGGCTTCCGGGTGCAGCGCAACCCGTACGACGGCGCCATCGTGGGCGCCGGCGGCATCCACACCACCGTGGAGGACTTCGGCCGCTGGCTCCACAACTACGACGCGGCCACCGTGGGGGGGCGCGCCCTGCTGGACACCATGACCACCGCCACGCGGCTCACCGACGGCACCCCGGCGGTGTCGTCGCCGGGGATGGCGTACGCCATCGGCGTGAACGTGGGGACCATGCGCGGGCTGCGCGTGGTGTCGCACGGCGGCAGCTGGGGCGGGTTCCGCGGCCACTTCCTCCGCTTCCCCGACCAGCGCATGGCGGTGGCCACCTTCTGCAACGTGGCCAACGCGGGCCCCGATTCGCTGGCGCGCAAGGTGGCGGCGGTGTACCTGGCCGACCGCATGGGCCCCGACACCGTTGGCGCGTGGAGCGACGCGCTGGCCGCCACGCCGCGCGTGACCGTGCCGGTCGCGGAGCTGCGGGCGCTGGCCGGGGTGTGGCGCAACGTGGCGCGCGGCGAGGTGCGGCGCACGCGCGTGGCGGGGGACTCGCTGGTGTCCGACGGGGAGACGCCGGTCACGTATGTGCCCCTGGGGGGAGGCCGCTTCCGCAGCGCCGGATCGGCGGAGGTGCGGTTCGCGGGCAGCGGCGCGGCGATGCGCATGGTGGTGCGCACGCCAAGCGACACGGTCACCTTTGAGCGGGCCGAGGCGGTTTCTCCCGACGCCGCAGCGCTGGCCGAGTATGCGGGGAACTACCGCAGCGACGAGGCGGAGGTGACGCACACGCTGCGCGTGGAGAAGGGGGAGCTGGTGGCGTACGCGGGGTACCGGCGGCTGGGGGTGCTGGAGCCCAGCTACCGCGACGGCTTCACGCGCGGCGGGAGCGTGATCGACATGGTGCGCGACGCCAAGGGGCGCATCACCGGCTTCCGCGTGGAATCCGGGCGGGTGCGCGGGCTGCGCTTCACGCGGGTGCGGTAGGGGCGGCGCGCCCCCGGGGGGCGGGCTCTCCGGGGGCGGGCGGGCTGTTCCGCCCCCGCCCGCCGGGGTGTAAGCTAGGGCGCACACGGCGTGCGCGGCGGCCATGCGGGTCGCCCTCCGGCGCCGCCCCCCTTGCTCTGAGGCGCATGCGTACTCGACAGCTGGCTGCGGTGATCGCGGCCGGGTTCCTTCTGGCAGACCCGGCCGTGGCGCAGGGCCCCGCCCCCGCCGCCACGCTCCCGCTCAAGACGGCGCGCACGCACCGCTTCACCACCACCACCGGCACCTGGCTCTCCCTCGACGTCTCCCCCGACGGGCAGACGATCGTCTTCGACCTCTTGGGCGACCTGTACACCCTTCCCATCGCCGGCGGCGCCGCCACGCGCCTCACCAGCGGGATGGCCCACGACGCGATGCCGCGCTTCTCCCCCGACGGCCGGCGCGTGGTGTTCGTCTCCGACCGCTCCGGCGGCGACAACGTGTGGATCCTGTCGCTGGACGGGAAGGACACGGTGCAGGTGACCAAGGGGAACGGCTCCGAGTACATCTCCCCCGAGTGGACCCCCGACGGCCAGTATGTCGTGGTGTCGCGCTCGAGCGGGCTCTTTGCCACCGCCAAGCTGTGGATGTACCACGTGGACGGCGGCAACGGCGTCCCGCTGGGCGCCGCGCCGCGCGACGTGAAGCAGCTGGGCGCGGCCTTCGGCAAGGACCCGCGCTACGTGTGGTATGCCGACCGGCAGGGCGACTGGTCGTACAACGCCATCGGCGCGCAGTACCAGCTGGGGGTGTACGACCGCGTCACCGGCAAGACGGCGCGCATGTCCACCCGCCTGGGCTCCGCCTTCCGTCCCGCGCTCTCCGCCGACGGCCGCTGGCTGGCGTTCGCGTCGCGGCATGAGACGCAGACCGGGCTGCGCCTGCGCAACCTGGACACGCAGGAGGAGCGGTGGCTGGCGTACCCGGTGCAGCGCGACGACATCGAGTCGCGCGCCCCGCTGGACGCCTACCCGGGCTACGCCTTCACCCCGGATTCGCGCGCCATCGTGGTGACCTACGGCGGCGAGATCTGGCGCGTGCCGGTGGATTCGGCGGCGAAGCCCGCCAAGGTCCCCTTCACGGCCGCCGTGGAGCTGGAGATGGGCCCCGAGGTGAAGTTCGCGTACCGCGTGGACACCGCCGCCACGCTCACCGCCAAGCAGGTGCGCGACCTGCAGCCCTCCCCCGACGGCAAGCGGGTGGCGTTCTCGGCGTTGGACCGGGTGTACGTGATGGACTGGCCCGGCGGCACCCCGCAGCGCGTCTCCACGGCGCGCACCGGCGAGTTCGGCCCCGTCTGGTCCCCCGACGGCAAGTCGCTGGCCTGGACCACCTGGGACGACGTGCGCGGCGGCGACATCGTGCGCGCCACCTGGGACGACAAGCGGCGGCAGTGGGGCACGCAGGTGCTGACGCAGGCGCGCGGGCTGTACTCCGACCTCGCCTGGTCGCCGGCGGTGAACCGCCTCGTGGCCTCGCGCGCCGCGGCGCGCGAGCTGCAGGAGGCAGGCGCCGCCTTCTGGGGCCCGGCCGCGTCGGACCTGGTGTGGATCCCCGCCACCGGGGGCGCCGCCACGCTCATCATGCCGGCCGGCGGGCTGGGGAACGCCCACTTCACCGCCGACAGCACCCGCATCTACGCCTACGGCGGGGGCGACGGGCTGGTCTCCTTCCGGTGGGACGGCACCGACCTCAAGACGCACCTCAAGGTGGTGGGCCCCATCCCCCCGGGCGCGGGCGCGCAGCGCACGGTGGACGGGACGATGGTGGCCAGCATCGGGCGCAACCGGCTGGGGGGGCGCGCCGCGCGCCCCATGGTGGGCGACGAGAACCACCAGGGGCACCTGGGCGACGACCACACCGAGCCCTCCGCGCCCCAGCCGCCCCCGGCGGCGCTGGTGCTGATGGCCCCCAAGGGGGACCAGGCGCTGGCGCTGGTCGGGATGGACGTCTATGCCATCACGGTGCCGCAGGTGGGCGCCGCCGCTCCCACGGTGTCGGTGGCCGCCCCCGGCGAGGCGGCGGTGCCGGTGCGCAAGCTCAACGAGATCGGCGGCGAGTTCCCCGCGTGGAGCGCCTCCGGGCGCGCGGTGCACTGGTCGCTGGGGAACGCGGTGTGGACGTACGACCTGGACCGCGCCAAGGTGGTGGAGGACTCGCTCAAGGCGGCCGCGAAGGCGGCGGGCGCCCCCGCGGCCCCCGCCGACAGCGCGGGGC
>JBEIJM010000202.1:0-5689 GCA_040380205.1 Gemmatimonadaceae bacterium | reverse complement strand
GCGGCGGCTGCTGGCGGCGGGGGGCGACGCGAACGCGGCCAGCGGCGACGGGATGACCCCGTTGCACTGGGCGGCGGAGCGGGGCGACTCGGCGATGGCCGCGGCGCTGCTGCGCGCCAAGGCCGACCCGGCGGCGACCACGCGGATCGGGGCGCACACGCCGCTGCACATCGCGGCGCGCACGGCCAGCGCGGCGGTGGCGCGGCAGCTGCTGGCGGCGGGGGCCAACCCCAACGCCCGCACGACGACGGGGGCCACGGCGCTGCACCTGGCGGCCACCGGCGGGAGCGGGGCGATCGTGTCGGCGATGCTGGCCAAGCAGGCCGACGTGAACGCGGTGGAGCAGAGCTGGGGGCAGACGCCGCTGATGTTCGCGGCGGCGGCCGACCGGGCGGAGGCGGTGCAGGCGCTGCTCAAGGGCGGGGCCAACACGGCGCTGCGCACCAAGGCGGTGGACCTGACGGAGGAGAACCAGCGGCAGCAGGCGGCGGCGCGCAAGCGCAACGAGCTGCTGTTCGCGGCGCTCCCGGCGTCGGTGCAGGACTCGGTGAAGCAGGCGATGCAGAAGGCGGCGGCCGACCGGGCGGCGCAGATGCGGCAGTTCCAGGGCGGTGGCGGCGGTGGTGCGGCTGCGGCTGCTGCGGCTCCTGCGGCGGTGGCGAGTGCGGCCACGCCGGCCAAGGCGGATTCGGCCAAGGCGGCGGCTCCGGCTGCACCGGCCGCGCCGCGGCCGTTCTCCCCCGGGCTGGCCACGCCGCCGGTGAATGCGCTGCCGCTGGAGGTGGTGCAGGGGGCGATCCTGGCGGCGCGCGAGGTGCTGGCGGCCCCCGCGGTCCCCAGGGCGCCCACCGAGCAGGGGGAGCTGTTCGAGGGGCAGGTGGCGGGGTACGAGGCCACGGTGGGGTCGCTGGGCGGACTCACGGCGCTGCACCACGCGGTGCGCCAGGGGAACACCGCCGCGGCGCTGGCGCTGGCAGACGGCGGGGCCGACCTGAACGCGGTCACCGCCGGCGACAGCACCACGCCGCTGCTGATGGCGGCGATCAACGGGCACTACGACCTGGCGATGGCGCTGGTCAAGCGCGGCGCCGACGTGAAGCGCGCCAGCACGGCGGGGCTCACCCCGCTGTACGCGGCGCTCAACACCTTCTGGTCCCCCAAGTCGCGCTACCCGCAGCCGCAGTCGGTGCAGGTGCAGGCCACGTCGCACCTGGAGCTGATGCAGGCGATCATCAAGGCCGGCGCCGACGTGAACGTGCGGCTGCGCAAGAACCTCTGGTTCTTCGGCTTCAACAACTGCGGCAACGCCAACTGCGGGCTGGAGTACCTGGACGGCACGACGCCCTTCTGGCGCGCGGTGTACGCGGTGGACCTGGAGGCGATGAAGCTGCTCAAGGCGGCGGGGGCGGCGGACACGATCCCGTCGTACCGCGAGCCGGCCAACAACCGCGCGCGCGCGGCGCTGGCGGCGCGGTTTGGAGGCGCCGGCGGCCCGCCGATGCCGGGGACGGACTTTGCCGCCGACTCAGCGGCCAAGGCAGCCCCGGTGGGGATCGGCGTGTACCCGATCCACGCGGCGGCCGGCGTGGGGTACGGCAACGGCTTCGCCGGGAACTCGCACCGCCACGCCCCCGACGGGTGGATGCCGGCGATGAAGTACCTGGTGGAGGTGCTGGGACATGACGTCAACCAGCGGGACCTCAACGGCTACACGGCGCTGCACCACGCGGCGTCGCGCGGCGACAACGAGATGATCCTGTACCTGGTGAGCAAGGGCGCCGATCCGAAGGCGGTGGCGCGCAACGGCCGCACGACGGTGGACATGGCCAACGGGCCGGTGCAGCGGCTGCGGCCGTTCCCCGAGACGATCGCGCTGCTGGAGAAGATGGGCGCCAAGAACAACCATCGGTGCGTGGGCTGTTGAACAGCCGAGGGTTTAGGGTGGAGTACCGATAGGGATGAGGGAGAGGGGCGAGGTGATGGGGACGGAGCGGGGTGCTCGGTCTTCCATGGCTCGCCCCTCTTGCGTTTGCAGCGGGGGGGAGATCGGGTGGCTACGGCTTGCGTTCGCCGTTGACCATCAGCTGCAGGTGCTGCTGGGCCTGCTGGAGTCCGCCTTCCTGGGCGTCCCAGCCGATGCGGCCGTCGGCGTTGGCGTCGACGCCGGCCATCAGCTGATCGCACAGGCTCACCAGCTGGCTCACCAGCCCGGCGGCTTCGGCGGCAGTGGTGGCGGCGCGGACCTTCTGCGCCAGCGCCACTGCCAGGTCCGCCCGCACCGCGACGGCGCGCGAGGCGGTGGCCACATGCACGGCGTGCGTCTTCACGTTGGCCGACGCCGCCGGCTCCTTGGCGGCCATTTCGATGTGCGTGGCGGCGTTGTTGGCGGCGCGCTTCACGCCAAAGCCGCGCCCGGGCCCCTGCTTCTCCACCGAGGGGTCCAGCGCGTGCAGCACATGCGCCGCATGCCGCTGCATCGACGCCAGGTCGGTGGGGGTGCGCGCCGCGAACGCCGCGTGCTGCTGCGCAATGGTGGCCTCCGCCACCGCGGTGGGGAGCAGCCCCCACTTCTCCGGCGTGTCGGGGAAGGTGGTGCCCAGGTGCCCGATGTGCGTCCCCACCAGCCCGGCCGGGAGCTGCGCATTGGGGATGGCCCCCGGGGGGCCGCCCGCCGCACCCGCCGCCGGCTGCCCCGCCGCGGGCGCCTGCGCCACCACCGTCCCCGGCAGCGGCGCCCCCGTGAGCACCGCCACCAGCGAGTCGAAGGAGGCGCGCAGCGCGTTGTTGCTGCTCACCAGGTAGCGCTGCCGCTGGTACTCCTCCGCCGACAGCCCCTGCTTCACCAGCACGGCAGCCAGCTGCTTGCGCTTGAGCTCGGCCAGCTCGGCCTGCTTGTCGCGTGTCTTGTTGCGCTGCCGCGACGCCTCCACGTCTGCCGAATCGTGCACCGCGCCCACCAGCAGGTGCGTCTCGGCGAGCTTGCGCAGCTCGGCCGCGGTGAGGGTGGCCGCCCCCTGCGCCCCCGCCGCGGGGGCGAGGAGGAGCAGGCCGACCAGGCCGGCGGCCATCGGGGCGGAGGCACGGCAGGAGCGGACGGCGACGCCGCGGGCGGGGAGCATGGGCATGACGAAAGGGGTGCGCCAGGGAGGACAGCCAACGGGAAAGCGGGAGCGCGAAGCAGCCCCCAGATTAGGGGCGCGGTGCCTCCCGCGCCGCCCGCCTCCAACATACGGCCGGATCCCTTCCCCTGCTGTGCCTCCTCGGAGCTGCCATGCCCGCCATCCCCCCGGTCTTCCGTCGCGCCCCCGCGCCCACCGTGTTGTCCACGGCGCTGCTGGCGCTCGCCCTGGCCGCACCCGCCACGCTGACGGCGCAGCCCGGCCAGCGCGATCCGCGCAGCATGGGGGGCGGGCAGTGCAGCGCCAATCCGTACAACTGCGCCGACGCCCCCAACCCGCTCCCCGCGGCCACGACGGTGTGGCTGGAGGAGATGACGTGGATGGACGTGCGCGACGCGCTCAAGGCCGGCAAGACCACCGCCATCATCACCACGGGCGGGATGGAGCCCAACGGCCCGTTCCTCGTGACCGGCAAGCACAACTACGTGCTGCGCGCCAACTGCGAGGCGATCGCCAAGGCGCTGGGGAACGCGCTGTGCGCCCCGACGATCAAGTTCGTCCCCGAGGGGGGGATCGACCCCAAGACCAGCCACATGACGAGCCCGGGGACGATCAGCCTGCGCGAGGCCACCTTCCGCGGGCTGCTCACCGACGTGGTGCACAGCCTCAAGCAGCACGGCTTCACGCGCCTCATCCTGATCGGCGACAGCGGCGGCAACCAGGGCGGGCAGCGCGCGGTGGCCGATTCGCTCACGGCCATCTGGAAGGGATCGCCGATCGTGGCGCACATCCAGGAGTACTACGACTACGCCTCGGTGTCCAAGCACATGGAGCAGTTCGGGCTCAAGGACACCAAGGCCGACGGGCTGCACGACGATCCGGTGATCACGCTGAACATGTGGACCGATGATCCCTCGTCGGTGCGACTGGCGGCGCGCAAGAAGGCGGGGCTGGCCACGATCAACGGCGTGTCGGTGGCGGACGAGAAGCAGAACCGGAAGTGGGCGGACGAGATCGTGGCGTTCCGCACGCGCATGACGGTGGAGGCGATCGCCAAGGCCACGGCCAATGGCGGCACGCTGCCGGCGCCTCCGCGCCGCGCGCCGGGGTCGTGACAGGGGTGAGGGGCCAGGGGCGGCGGGCACCGAGGAAGCCGGAGCCGCCGCGCCCCGACCAAGCCGGCTCCGCACCGTACTTGTCGCCGCACTCCTCACGGCCACGGCGACGCACGCCCCCGCGCAAACGGCGCCGACCGGCTGGCCGGAGTTCGAGCGCGCGTTTCGCGCCTACGTGCAGGCCGACGGCGTCGTGGGCGCCTCGGCGGTGGCGGTGCACCGCGGGCAGATCGTCGCGCGCGTCATGGTGGGACACCAGGACCGCGACGCGAAGGTGCCGGTGGACAGCAACACGCTGTTCCACTGGGGGTCCATCACCAAGACGCTCACGGCGCTGGCGGTGATGCAGCAGGTGCAGGCGGGGCGGCTGTCGCTGGAGCATCCGGTGGTGCGCGACCTGCCGGAGCTGCGCCGCCTCCATGACCCCTTTGGCGGCCTCGATCGCATCACGGTGCGCATGCTGCTCTCGCACTCGGCGGGGTTCCGCAACGGCACCTGGCCGTACGCGCAGGGGGCGCCGTGGGAGCCGTTCGAGCCCACCACGTGGGAGCAGCTGGTGGCCATGATGCCGTACCAGCAGCTGCTGCACCCGCCGGGGGTGCGCTACAGCTACTCCAACCCCGCGTACGTGTACCTGGCGCGGCTGGTGGAGCAGCGCACGGGGGACCCGTGGGACAGCTACATCCACAAGCAGCTGTTCACGCCGCTGGGGCTGTCGCGCAGCTACTTCCGCGGCACGCCGGTGCACCTGGTTCGGCACCGCGGCTACGGTTACACGCTGGTGCGGGACAGCGCCGCGGCCGGGGGGACGCGGCTGGTGGCCACGGGACCGGACTTCGACCCCGGCATCACCACCCCCAACGGCGGCTGGAACGCGCCGGTGGGGGACCTGGCGCGCTATGTGGCGTGGCTGACCGGGGCGCTGCGCACCGAGGCCACCGACGCCGTGCTGCCGCGCGGCGTGCTGGAGCGGATGTGGCAGCCGGTGGTGCCTATGGCCGAGGGGTACGAGGCCGATCCCGAGCAGGGGATGGGGCTGGGGTTCTTCGTGCGGCAGCGGGGGGCGCAGCGCATTGTCGGGCACACTGGCTTCCAGGCGGGGTACCGGAGCTTCATCTACTTCGACCCCGAGAGCACCCGGGGGATCGTGGTGGCGTTCAACAGCACCAACGAGGTGCGCCCCGACACGGCGGGGTACGCGCGCGTGCACGCGCTGGGGGTGGGGCTGGTGAAGTAGGGGGCGCGGGGGGGCCACGCTAGATTGAGAGGATGACTCCGGAAGACCTCGCCGCCGCGTTGGCGCCCGCGTTGGGCGCCGGCCGCCTGCAGCTGCGCGCGCCGTTGGCGCCCTACACCACCTTTCGCATTGGCGGCCCGGCCGATGTGCTGTACGAGGCCACGTCGGCCGACGAGCTGGCGGCGGCGGTGACGGCGGCGCGCGCGCTGGGGGTGCCG
>JBEIJM010000201.1:0-5690 GCA_040380205.1 Gemmatimonadaceae bacterium | reverse complement strand
CCAGACGCCAGCGTGGAGCCCGTCAGCGTGCCCGCCGCTGCCGCCACCGTGATGGCTGACGCGCCCGTAAAGGTCACGCCATTGATCGTCGCGCCGGGCGTCAGCGCGCTCGCCGTGCTGGCGTTGCCCGTGAGCGCCGCCGTGATCGTGCCCGCCGCGAAGTTGCCGCTGCCGTCGCGCAGGACCGCCGTGTTCGCCGTGTTGGTGCTGGTCTCGACGTAGAGCGGCGCGACCACGTTGACAGCGATGACGCCATTATTGGTGTTCGCCCGCACCACCCAGCCGAGGCTCTGATAGAACCCGCTGCTCGGCTTCGTCGTGGTGTAGCCGCCCGCGTTGTTGCTATAGAGCGTGGCGCCGACCGACAGACCGTTGGTGTTTACGTTGAACAATTCGCCGATGACCACGGCCAATCCGAACTGCCCCGTCGTCAGGGCCTGCTCGCAAATGCCAAGCGCCACATCGCTGGCGCTGGCCGTCTTGATGACCTGAATCGCCTGCTCGCCCGGCGTGAAGCCGTCTGCCTTGACCACATCGCCCTTCGCCAGCGTGGCGTTGGCCTTGACGCGGAAGTGCGTAGAGTTTGCGCCGACGTTGTTGGTGTAGTCGTCAATCGTCTTGTTCGTCAGCGTGGACGCATCGCTCGTCGTGACAGCGCGGTCGGCCACATACGAGCAAAACACGTCCTTGGTGCCCGCCGAGAACGTCACTTTCGTCGTGCCGCCCGCGCTTGAAACCAGCACCGTGTCGCGCGTCAGCGTGCCCGCGCCCGTCGTGCCGATCCCGATCTCCCATTCGGACGGCCCTGCGATGACGTAATACACCGATACCGCGTTCCCGAACGCCCCGGAGAACGTACGGAAGCCGGACGGCGCGCCGTCCAGCGTCAGCGTGCCTTGGCCGGTCGTGGTCGTGGTCTCTCGGACGCGATCTGCGAGCAGCGGCATGGTCTGGCCTTACTGGATGGTCAGGACGCCCGTGGTCGGGTCGAAATCCACCGCGATGGAGTCGCCTGCGTTGAGCGTGATGGCCGTCCCGTAGTCCCACCACGCGATCAGCGGGTCGCCGGTCGCCGTGTCATTGTACAGCACCGCGTAGCGGAAGGGGCCGATGGAGCCGCCCGACGCCGTCCAGGTGGCCGGATCGGCCAGCACCAGCTTGTAGAGCCCGCCCGTCTGCGAGCTGCTCGTCAGCGTGGCCGTGTTGCCGCCCGCCGTGTAGCCGTTGCCCGCGCTAATCTCGGCCAGATCGGCCTTGAGCGCGTCCGTGGCCGCGTCCGGGGTGGTGTTGCTCAGGTACACCTTGAGCGTGTTGCTCTGGAAGTTGTGGACGCCCTCGGCGAGCGCCTCCACGAAGCTGTAAAACTTGTTGTACGTGGCCATGGTCAGTTACTCGGTGACATAGTGGACGCCGTCGGACACCTCGACCTGCTCAAACATCGCGAACGTCACGCCCGCCTCGGGCTCAATCGCCTCCAGGTCGATGCGCTTGGCCCGAATCGCGCGCTGCAACACCACGCCCCGCACCCAGTATCCCGGCCCTGCGCCGTCAATGCGAATAACGCCGTCGAGCGGGATGTCCACGTAGTCGGCCACCGTGCCGCGCGCGCGTGTGCGGTATTCCACATGGCTCTGCGGGGCCAGCGGCACCGTCTGCTGGTCGCTGACCGCGTCGATCCGGCCCCAATACTGCCCCGTGTAGAAATACACCGGGCGCGCAAAGCCGTCAGCGCCAGCCTCGCGACGCTCGTACAGCCACAGGCGGCGGTCCAGCAGCCCCGGCGCCACGCTCATTGGGCCACCCCAAGGCGGAACAGGCGCAGCGACTTCATCACGCGGGCCACCGTCTCGCGGCTGGCATCCCACGTGATTGTGGTGTCGCCCGCGCGCTCCGCGTGCGCCCCTGGCGTGCGCCGCTGGTACAAATCGGCGGCGAGGTCGAGGATGATTTCGTTCAGCAGCGGCTCGATGCGCGCATAGTCTGACCGCAGCGACAGCCCGCACGATGCCGCGATGGTATACGGCCCGGCGTTGAATCCCACGCCAGGCTTGGCGTAAATCATGCCCGAGGTGGGGTACACCGTGTAGTCGGTCGCGGGCACCGTGGTGCCCTCCGCGTCGGTCAGCGTCACCGAGCCGATGGGGCGGCGCGGGAAGATGAGCGAAAACACCGGCTCGTCCAGCGATTCGGCGCGGTCTACCGCCACCTGCGCCTCGGCGGTGATGGGGCAGTCGATCCACCCCTCCAGCATCGCCTTGGCGCGCCCCAGCAGCAGCCCCAGCAGCGTGTCCTCGGCGGTGGTCTCGATGCGCAGGTAGCTCTTGAGGTCAGCGGTCGTCGGCAGCGCCACGGGTGGCCTCGGTCAAGATGTCGGCGTACTTGGCCCCCACGACCCCGTAGTCGTGGTGCGCCACGGTGTAGGCATGCACGCGCGCGGCCTCGCTGGCTGCCCAGCTAGACTCCTGCACGAGCCGCGCAATGACGTGCCGCAGCGTGCCCTCGTCGTTGGCGAAGGTCCACGGGCAAGGAATGCCGAGCCGGTCCAGATCCGCCACCGCGCCGGGGTCGCCCGCGATCACCGGCAGGGCCATGGACGCGCCCTCCAGCCCGCTCCCCTGCATCCCAAGCCAGAAACTGTCAAAGACCGCATCGCACGACGCCTTCGCGGCCAGACCCTCACCATGCGGCATATCCTCGATAAGCACGGCCTCGACGCGCAGGCCCATGTGGTCGCGCACGTGGTCAACGGCCCGCAGGAACTCGGCGGTGCCCTTGATCTCGCGCTTGGTGGGGCTGTGCGCGATGCGGAACGGGCGCGCACCCAATGGCACGCGCCGCTCGGCGCGCAGCGCCAGGTAATCGCGCACCGGCATGGGGATCGGCAGCCAATGCTCCACGCCCCAGCGGTGGTGGTACGGACGCGCGCCGAACCGCACCGCATTCATCCGACGGTCCGCGTCCTCGTCCACGAATGTGCGCCGCAGATCGCCCGGCGGCAGGCTGCCGTGATACGTGATGGCTGCGCGCTGGTGCGGCTCCACGGTGGTGCGCATCCGCTGGAACAGGCCGCGATAGTCCATGTGGCAATGGATCGCGTCGGCGCTCGCGGCCAGCGCCTCCACCGTCACCTGGTGCGCCTCGCCATCCCATTGGCGCAGGTGACAATGGGGATTGCTGTAGTCGTACCGGACCAATGCCGACACGACGCCCGGCGCGGTGTTCGCCGCCGAGTGGTAGCGGTAGACCGACGAACCGGGGTCATATTCCGTGACCTGGAGCACGCGGACCGCGAAGTCGTCAAAATCGGCGGGCGCGTAATGCGACGCCACGCCGTCAGGGGTGAGGATGCGACCGCTGGAGCCCCACAGCCGACGCAAGGTGGGCGCGTCCACCACCAGCGACTGCGGCGACAGCGCCACGCGGTTGGTGCGCGTCATTTCGCCAGCCACGCCCGCCCACGCCTCGCGCGCTGCTGGCGTCATCATCGCCAGCATGGGCTGCGACAGCACCAGCCCGCATTGCACCAGCAGGGACACACGCTCGGCGGGCACGTCAAACCACTCGCGCGGGCGCCGCCGCACGCCGCCGATGATGCACTCGGTGAGCGCCAGCACCTCGACGGTGCGCCCGGCGGTGCCACTCGCGCACGCCGCGACCGGCGGGGGCGAACCCCCACCGGCAGCGACGGGCGCAAGGGCTGCCGTCATGCTCAGGACGACGCCGGGACGTCGAGAACCACGAACGGGCTGTGCGGGTCCACCTTGTTCCCCGAGCCGTCCACCTTGTAGGCGTAGGTCGAGGTCGGGAGGGGGATGCCGCCACCACGCGCGAGGAAGCGGTACGTCGTGATGTCCTGCACGAACTTCACGTGAATGCTCGACTCCACCGTCAGGGCCTGCCGCAGCGCCATGGCGTAGAAGTCCGGGTTGACCAGCGCCACGTCGGCCTTGGTGCCGAGGGTCGGCAGCAGGTCGGTGACGATGACCGGCAGCCCGAGCAACAGCATTTGCGGCTTGTCGCGCAGGTTCGCAATCCAGGTGACCATCGTGTTGTTGGTCGTCTGGAGGGCAAACAGCTTGGACAGCACGCGGCGCGAGACCATCCACACCGAGTTGTTGCCGACCGTGTGCCGCTCGTACATCGCGAAGGCGTCAGCCGCCACGAAGGTGGTGGCCGTCGTGCGATTCACCGCGAGGAGGGCGGTGTTGCTGTTGTTGAACGCGCCGAGCGGCTGCGACGAGCCGGTCCCGTCGATGGTGATGTCTTCGTTGATCTTGTTGAGGATCTGCCCGCCGACTGCCGCCACGACTTCTGCGGGCAGCTCGCCCGTGAAATCGTCCGCGAGCAGCTCGTCGCCGAACTCCGTGATCGCGGCGTACTTGTACGCCGTCAGCAGCCGCTGGCCGAAGACAGGCTCGCGCGTCGGCTTGGTGTCGCCTTCGCCCACGATGGTGACGTTGGCGATCTTACCGGCCATGGGCCGGTTCAGGGTCGTGGTGCCCTCGTCCTGAATCAGGTACGGGATGCGCAGCGTGCGGCCCGGCATGTTGTAGCGCCGCGCGTACTGGAGGAGCCCAGGCTGGGCGTTGGAGACGCTGAAGATCTCGGGCACCTGCGTCAGCGGCAGCAGGAACTCGCCGCCGTTGGTCGAGCCGGTGATGGTGCGGGTCAGCGCGTCGATCTTGCGCAGCCCGTCGGCCTCGGCGGGCGTCTGCGGGCCGCGCGTGGTGGCCTTGATGTAGTGCGTCATGCTGCGGAAGTGCTTCGCCGCGATGGCGCGCACCGCGTCGACGCGGTCCTTCATGGTCTCAAACTCGGCGCGGTCCACGTTGCCCGCATCCACGCGGGTCAGCCCGGCATCGCCGCCCTGCCGGTCGATCTCGGCGTCGGGCGTGAATTCGGCGGCAGCCTGCGCGCGCATCTCGAGCGCGCGGATCGCGTCCGTGCGCTTGCCGACCTCGTCGGCGGTCAGGGTCAAGGCCGGGTCGGCCAGCTCCGCGCGGAGCTTGTGGGCCTGCTCGCGCAGCTCGGCGGCGGCGCGGTTCTTGGAAACCAGCGGGGTGTTCATGTCATCCTCACAGGAAGGTGGTGCGGAGCGCAGCCATCCGCGCATCCATGGAAACCGCATTACCTGGCGTGGGGGCGGTCGTCGGCGCGGTCGCGTGCGTACACGCGGAGCGGGCCTCGGGTGCCTCCGGGGTCAGGTACTCGTGCAGCACCGCCGCGCGCGCTTCGGGGCTCAAGGCGTGAAGCGCGGTTCGGGCGGCAAGCGCCAGCAGCTCCGCATCGTCACGCGGGGCAGCCGGTACAGCGGGGTGGGTGGGATCACCTACAGTCCGATCCGACCGCGCCGCCACCACATCGGTGCCAGGCACGGACGGCAGCGGCGTCAGCGACACCTCCCGCAGCTCGATCTCGGTAAACCGCTCGACCGACTGCCCATCGATGGTCACCATCTCGGAGCGGAGCGGGCGGAAGCCGATGGACAGCCCGACGTAGGCGTCAGCCGCCAGGACGTTCTGGACATAGCGGCGGGCCTCCTGCCCCTCCTCGGTGGCGAACAGGTCGGCGGTCATAAGGTAGCCGGTGCCGGTGTCCACCAGCTCGCGCACCACGCCGACATGGGCCTCGGTCTCCCATTCATGATCCAGCATGAGCGGCAAGCGCCCAGCGGCCACCTTGGTGTCGAT
>JBEIJM010000200.1:0-5735 GCA_040380205.1 Gemmatimonadaceae bacterium | reverse complement strand
CCCCCCGCCGCTCTCGCTTTGGGGTGGGGTTGTGGTCCCCCGCGGCCGCCTCCTCGTCGCTCGGGGGGGGGGTCAGGTCCCCCCCGCCCCGGTGGGGGCGCCGCGGCCCGCCGGGCGGGGGCGCCTCCTTTTTCCCCGGGGGCTTCCCCCGCCCGTCGAGCCCCGTTACGTTCCCCTTCCGCCGACGAGAGATTGTTGCAGTCGGCGACGGGCGCGTAGCTCAGCTGGTTAGAGCGCTGCTTTCACACAGCAGAGGTCCGGGGTTCGAGTCCCTGCGCGCCCACTATTCCGCTGCGGCCGGCGATCAGATCACGATCGCCGGCCGCGGTTGCATTCCGGGCTCGGGGGGCAGCGTCCCCTGCAGCACCCGAATCCCGGCGCCCGCGCGACGCAACCGGCCGATCGTGCGCTCATCGCAGCGCACCTCGAGGATGAGCGACGCCTCATCGTGGCGCTGGGCCACCACCTCGCCGTCGCGGTGCAGCTCCGCCAGCAGGCGCCCGTCGGACGCGGGCAGCCGCACCTCCAGCAACGGGCGCGCCAGGCGCATCTGCTGCAGCAGGCGCACGCGCAGCGGCTCCAGCCCGCCAGGGACCACCGCCGACACGAACAGGGAGCCGGGCATGAGCGCCGCCACCCGGGCACGGACGGCGTCGGCCACTTCCGGCGGCAGCGCGTCCATCTTGTTCAGCACATAGCAGCGGGGGCGCGTCTCCAGCCCCAGCTCGCGCAGGACGCCGTCCACGATGTCGCGATGCTCCTCCCACGCCGGGTGGCTGGCGTCGATGACATGCAGCAACAGGTCGGCCTCGCGCGCCTCCGCCAGCGTGGCCCGGAACGACGCCACCAGGTGGTGCGGCAACTTCCGGATGAACCCCACCGTGTCCGTCAGCAGCACGGCATACCCCTCCCCCACCTCGACCTCCCGCGTGAGGGGGTCGAGCGTGGCGAAGAGCCGGTCCTCCACGAACACCTCGCGGTCCTCCGCCATGCTGCGCAACACCGACGACTTCCCGGCGTTGGTGTAGCCCACCAGCGCCGCCCGGAAGTGGCTGTGGCGCCCCTGCCGCTGGACTTCCCGGGCGCGCTCCACGTCGGCCAGCCGCTCTTTCAGGACGCGGATCCGATGCTGGATGAGGCGGCGGTCCGTCTCCAGCTGGGTTTCGCCGGGACCGCGCATGCCGATCCCGCCGCGCATCTTCTCCAGGTGCGTCCACATCCGGGTGAGACGCGGCAGCAGGTACTCCAGCTGCGCCAGCTCCACCTGCATGCGCGCCTCGCTGGACCGGGCGCGGGTGGCAAAGATGTCCAGGATGAGCTCGGCCCGGTCCATCACCCGCGTGCCCACCGCCTGTTCCAGGTTCTTCCCCTGCGCCGGCGACAGCTCGTCGTCGAAGAGCACCAGCGTGGCCCCCAGCTCCTTGATGCGCAGCGTGAGCTCCTCGACCTTGCCGCTCCCCAGGTAGGTGCCCGGGTGCGGGCGATCGAGCTGCTGCGTGAGGGTCCCCACCACGAGGGCCCCGGCCGTGTCCGCCAGGCGCCCCAGCTCCTCGAGGTGCTCATCCACCTGCAGACGGGCGGCGCTTCGCTTGGCCGGCGCGCTCACCAGGATGGCGCGCTCCTGCGGCGGGGTCAGGGAGATCGGCTGACGGCTGATAGGTCGGTTCCGGTTGGGACGTGGGGGGCGCGGGAGCGACGGGACGTCAGCGGCGCGGCGCCGCGGAGAACTGCCCCGCCCGGTCGAACGGATGCGTGAAGCTACCGATGGGGGTGGCCACCGTCAGGGCCCCACGCACCCGATAGGGCACGGTGCCGGACATCAGCAAGGATCGTCCCGCCGCCCCCAGCCCGCGAAAGCTGACGCTCAGGGGCAACCGCACCACGGCGGAATCGCGCGCGGGCACCCGGAACCGTTCCGTGAGCTCACCGGCGGCCACCGGCACCGTGTCCACCTCCATGCGATAGCGCATCCCCGGGGCGTCCAGCGCGAACCGGTTGGGGTTGGCCACCTGCAACACCACCTCAAGCGTGCTGCCCGTGAGCGACACGCCGGTGACCGCCACCGACTGCACCGTGACCACCGGCTCCTTAAAGGTGGCCCGCCCGAGGGAGGCGCACGCGCTCGCCCCCAGCGCCACCCCCAGCCCCGCCAGCAAGGCGCCCCAGCGCCGACCACCCGGCCGCAGGCGGGGGAGCCGACGCGCGCCCCTCGCCATCCGTTCCCGCTCCGCTCGATCCGTCACGGTGTTACCTCCTCGTCCTTGTCGTTGGCCTCGGTGGCGTCGCTGGTCTCGGTGGCGCGCATCCGGTCACGGAGCCCCGCCCACCATCCCAATCGCTTGGCCACGTCCCGCTCGAACCCGAACGGTCCGGGGGTGTAGAACTCTCGTCCCTGCAGCTCGGCCGGCAGGTACTCCTGCGGCAGGTACGCCTCGGGGACGGCGTGGGCGTACTGATACCCCTTGCCGTACCCCAGCGCCTTCATGAGACCGGTGGGAGCGTTCCGGAGGTGCAGCGGAACCGGGGCCGCCGGGGAGCGCCGGGCCGCGTCGAGCGCTGCGTTCCACGCCGCATACACGGCGTTCGACTTGGGCGCGGTGGCGAGGTACACCACCGCCTCGGCCAGCGCCAACTCTCCCTCGGGGGACCCCAACCGCTCGTACGCCTGGGCTGCCGCGGATGCCAGCGTGAGCGCCTGCGGATCGGCCAACCCGATATCCTCGGCGGCCATGCGCACCAGTCGCCGGGCGATGTAGCGCGGATCCTCCCCCCCTTCCACCATGCGCGCCATCCAGTAGAGCGCTCCCTGCGGATCGCTGCCGCGCACCGCCTTGTGCAGCGCGGAGATGAGGTTGAAGTGCTGCTCCCCGCCCTTGTCATAGTGGGGCACCCGGTGCTGCACCGCGGCCTCGACCTGCGCGACCCCGACCACCGCACCGTCCGCCACCAGCGTGGTGGCCGCCTCCAGAATCCCCAGCAGGCGACGCGCATCGCCATCCACCTGCTCGGCCAGGAGGCGCCGGGCCTCCGGGGCGATCGTCAGCAGGCGAGCGCCCACCCCGCGCTCGCGGTCGGCCAAGGCGCGATCCACCAGCTGCTCCAGGGCGGGCACGGGAATCGCCTCCAGCACCAGCACGCGGACCCGCGACAGCAGCGCCCCGGTGAGCGCGAAGGACGGATTCTCGGTGGTGGCGCCAACCAGCACCAGCGTGCCGTCCTCCACGTGCGGCAGGAAGGCGTCCTGCTGCGCGCGATTGAAGCGGTGGATCTCGTCCACGAAGAGCAGCGTCCGGCCGCCGGCGAGGCGCCGAGCGGCGGCCGCCTGCACGACCTCCCGCACGCGTGCCACCCCGTCGGTGACCGCGGAGAAGGCCACGAAGGTGGCGTCGGTGGCCTGAGCGATCAGTTGGGCCAGGGTGGTCTTCCCCACCCCGGGCGGCCCCCACAGCACCAGCGAGTCCACCACGCCGCGGTTGAGCGCTTCGCGAAAGGGGCGTCCCACCGCGAGGAGCTGTTGCTGCCCGACCACCTCATCCAGGGTGCGGGGACGCATGCGAGCGGCGAGGGGGGCGTCCGCCCGCTCCACACCGGGGGCGTGTTGGCGCGTCATGAGCCCGCCACGGGTTGGCCCCGTTGCTCGCGCACCCGGGCCATCAGCCACGCCCGCCGGTTGCGCCCCGGATCCTCCAGGACGTCGACCAGCAGGGTGCGCAGCCACTGCCCCATCTGCGGGCCGGCAGGGACCCCGAGGGCGCGCAGGTCCTCGCCATCGATGGCGAGATCCCCCACCTCCACCGGATCGCGAAAGGCCACCCGCAACGCCCGCCGATACAACCGCCGAACCGGCACGCCAGCGGGCGCTCCAGACGCCGCGCCCTCCGCCGCCCAACGGGCGGCGACCAGCCGCAACGTGCCCGCCACCCGCAACCGCCCCATCTGCGAGACGGCCACGCGGAGCCGCTGCGCCTCGGGCTCTCCCTCGGCCACGGCCAGCGCCCGCAGCGTGTCCCCATGCCGGTGCCACCCGGCCACCAGCGCCGAGACGGTCGCCACCTCCTGATTGGACGCGCGCAGCCCGCGCAGGGCGCGCTCGGCCTCCGTGGCGTCCAACCCCGACAGCAGCGCGGCCAGCCGCAGGCTCCGGCGCAGCGGGCGGGTGGGCGCCCCGGGACGGGGGAGGCAATCCACGGCCGTCAGCACCGCATCGGAGACCTCCGCCAAGGGTGGCACCACCGACGCAAAGGCCCCAGCCTCGCGCCACAACCGAAAGGCGTCGGACGGCCGCACCACCTGCTCCAGCGTCTTCTCGATCTCCTGCCGCACCCGTTCGGGGGAGAGGCGGGGGAGGTGGGGCGCGCTGCCACGGATGGCCGCCCAGGTGGCCGGCTCGATGGTCAGGGCAAAGCGGGCGGCGAACCGGATGGCCCGCAGCGCCCGAAGGCGATCTTCCGTCAGCCGCGCCTCGGGATCGCCAACCGCCCGCACGATGCGCGCGGCCAGGTCCTCCTGGCCCCCGAATGGGTCGGCCAACTGGCGGGCCAGCGGATCCCAGGCGATGGCGTTGATCGTGAAGTCGCGGCGGGCCAAGTCCTCGGTCAGCGACGCCCCGAACTCCACCACCGCGTGCCGCCCGTCGGTGTGGACATCCCGGCGGAAGGTGGTGACCTCATGCATGCGCCCGTCGCGCCCGAACACCCCGACCGTGCCAAACTCGATCCCCACTGGCACGGTCCGTCGGAACAGCCGCCGGACCTCTGGGGGAGTGGCGGAGGTGGCCAGATCCCAGTCGAGGTTCTCGACGCCCAGCAAGGCGTCACGGACCGCCCCTCCCACACACCAGGCCGCATGCCCCGCCTGCTGCAAGGTCCGCGCAATGTCGATCACCGCCCCCGGGGGGCGGAGGCGCGAGCCCTCGGGGGTGGAGGCGCCCACGGTCATCCGCAGAGCACGCTCCCCCCGTTGACGTTCAGGATCTCGCCGGTGACATGGCGCGCCAGCGGGCTGGCCAGGAACAGCACGGGTCCGGCAATGTCGTCGGGCGCCGCCACGCGCCCCAACGGGATGGCCCGCTCGATGCGGGCGCGCCCCTCGCCGGCGAAGGGCCGCGCCACGGCCTCGGTGTCCACCCACCCTGGGGCCACGGCGTTGACGGTGACATCCCGCGACCCGAGTTCCACGGCCAGCGACTTCACGAAGGAGATCATGGCCCCCTTGGTGGCCGCATAGTCGGCATGCCCGGCCTCGCCCCGCTGGCCGGCCGTGCTGGCAATGAAGATCATGCGCCCCCCGCGCGGCAGCACGCGGGCCGCCGCGGCCGCCCCGTAGAACATGCCGTTGAGGTTGACGTCCATGACATCCTGCCAGCGCTGCGGATCCAGGTTTTCCACAGCGACTGGCTGATCAGGCCAGACCCCGGAATTTCCCACATATATATCCACACCTCCCCACAGCGAGCACGCTTTATCCACAAAGCTGGCATTGACGGCCAATGTGGAAAAGTCGCCGCCCATCGAGAAGGCCCTGCGGCCGCCACGCTCCAGGTCGGCGACCACGGCCGCCGCCTCCGCGCTTCGGGAGCGGAAGCCGATGCCGACATCGGCGCCTGCCTTCGCGAGCAGGCGCGCAATGGCGGCCCCGATGCCGCGGGAGCCGCCGGTGACCAGCGCTCGCTTGCCGGAGAGGTCAATCATGGGTCGAGAATTCAGGTGAGATGATTCAGCTTAACCGCACTCTGT
>JBEIJM010000199.1:0-5741 GCA_040380205.1 Gemmatimonadaceae bacterium | reverse complement strand
CGTCCAGGGCTAACGCCTCGCCCGCAATTTGCAGCGCAATAGGAATCGCCTGATGCGCGGGGACCGTCGCATCGTGGTCACCGATCAGGCCAATGCGAGTTGTCGCTGCCATGTTGCCTCCGAAGTAGGTGCCGCCCAACGCTCTCGTTCTCTTGCAGGGCCCTTCAATCAAACGCGACCAGTGAGCGTAGCGAACAGGGAGCAATCCTTAACGGCCCTGTCAAGAGCAACGCAAGGTTAGGTGGCACGGCACGCGCCACTGCCAGGACGTGTCCGGTTTTCGGAAACGGCCCCAAGGAAGATGCACCATAAGTACCGCTTTCGGGGTCACGCCGCCCGTAAGATCGGCAGCGTCGTGCAGCGAAAGGACCCCGGCCAGCGCGTGACTTCCGAATAGTCCACCAGAATCGGCGTCAATCCCCGTTGCGCGAGGCGCGTCGCGAGCCGCTCGCTCTGCTCGCTGACGATCACGTGCCCATTACCGAGGGCCACGGTGTTGATCTCCAGCCCCCGCGTTTCCGCGTCGGTCGCCTCGATCAGGTCGAAGTGCTGCTCCATCCAGCGCAGCGTGTCCGGACCAAAGCTCGCGCGCGTGAAGAGGGCACAGTGGTCGGCCACGATGTTGAATTTGGTATCGAGGTGAATGACACCGCGATGGGCAAATGGGATCAGGATGAGCTCCCGCGGACTGTTCCGCACCGCGAGCAGCCGCCGCAACTCCGACACCCCGGCGGCATCGGTGGCCTCACTGAGCCCCACGAGCACCTTATCGCCGTACAGCATGACGTCGCCCCCCTCGATGCGCCCCCGTTCGAGGCGCACCACCGTGGAAAGACGGGGCGCGAGCGAAGCGAGGGCCTGTTGCTCAGGCTCGCGATACCGCGTCCCCATCCGTCCGACGAAGACGGCGTCGTCGATCCCGAAGGCAATGTCACGGGTGTAGTGCTGACTGTGGACGCCGGGGACGTTGTCGAGGAATAGGACGGTGACCCCATGGTCGCGCATGACCTGGACCACGCGCTCCTGCTGGGTCCGCACGACTTCGTAGCGATAGTCCGCCCAGGAATTGTGTCGCAATTGTGCACGAACCGAACCACTGAGCACCGAGACGACGTCACGCCAGCTCGTCCGGTAGGGGATCGCCCACCGCATCGCCACCACTTTCAGCGGGTCGATCTCCGACCGCACATTCACTTGAATACGATTACGCTCGGGCCCGTGGGCGAGTGGGGCGTGCATTGGGGAGCGCTCCGGAGCTACGGTGCCGAAGGGAAAGAAGACTTTGAGGAGTGCTGCCTAACGCCAGGCTCTGCCGCGAGGCCACATCATGATGCGGCAGGCGAACGCAGTGAGCCAGCCGCGGTCCGCAATCAGCCCCGACGGCAGCAGCGATTCGTTAGGCAGCATCGAGTCACCGGCGGTCCAACTCATCTGTAATCCAATGCCACTTGTTCAGGTATCCGCGGACATTCCAGAAGTAGCTTGGCGAGCCTTCCGCGATACCTACGGCGCGAACCGAACTGTCCTTCCGTATCCGGTCTCCCTTCCCGAGTGCTCCCAACCAGCGCGAATGGTATGCGGCCACCTGCTCGGACATCTCTCGAGCGGGAATCACAATGAATTCAAGACTCAGCTCGGATCCGATCGGCGGTACACCGGCGAGCACCCAGAAGAAGCTGGAATCATAGGACTTCGCAGCCTTCAGGCCGACGCTGCACGACTTTGTGCCTGGCACATAGGTCTTCACTTGGATGTGCACGAATCGAGTCCCATCTCGATTGCTACAGAGGATGTCAGTGTTCGGCGTATTGCCGAGGGTTATGGCGGCGGAGTAGCCTCGACGACTTAACTCACCTGCAACGAAGTACTGACCGGCATTTCCTCGAGCAGTCTTGTTGGGTTCCAAGTGAGCTCCATTCGGATAGGTGCTTAACGCCTGCTTCTGCAGCCGTTGCTCAGACGAATGGGCGCGCAGCGCGCTGCCGAGATCGCCCGTCTGCAGCAAGCATCGTTCGGATTGCCCCACGCGGATTGCGCGCCGAGCACGGCCTCGAGGCACATCAAGGGCTCACCGTTCACCATGTGGCCGACAACCGGCGGTGGTTGCACACGGCGCATCGTGATCACGGGGTAACCGGGCGGCTACGTGATCGGCGTTGCCTACTTCGCCGCGCGTATCAGCCGTTCCTGCACGGCTCGCAGCGGAAGCGTGGGCCCGCCGCTGATGTTCCACGCGTTGAACACCACCACCATCTCCTGATCGGGGAAAGCCATCGGGAACTGCCCGCCGAATCCCGACCCGGCCCAGATGAACGCGTCCTTCTGCACGGGATTGCCGTACAGCCACCACTTGTACCCGTACTTCGGCGCTCCAGCACGAGTGCTCGTCGCGATGTGCGGTGTCACGGATTCGCGCACCCACTGTTCCGACACGATGGCCGTGCCTTTCCACTGACCACTCTGCAGCCACAGCTGCCAGATGCGCGCCAGGTCAGTCGCTTCGAGGTACAAGCCACCCTCGGTGTCGATGGAGCCCGAGGGCGTGCGCTTCCAGTGCCAGTTAGTGATGCCGAGTGGCGTGAAGAGATGACGCGCCGCGTACTCCTCGATATCGACGCCGGTGGCACGGAAGAAGATGTGCGAGAGCAACGCGCTTTCACCGCTACTGTAGTTGAACTGCGTGCCCGGCTCGCGCATCATCGGTCGGTCGATGGTGAACTTGACCCAGTCCGGGCTCGCCTCGAGCGCGCCAGCCGTGTTGCGCGGATCGCTGTAGGGGATGCTTTCGTTCCAGTCGAACCCACCCGTCATCGTCAGCAAGTGGCGGATGGTGATGCGCCGCTTGCGATCGTCGAGGTTCGCGACGGTGGTAGTGTCCCAATACTGTAGGATCGGCGTGTCGAGCGCGGGGAACTCGCCACGGGTGACCGCCACTCCGATGACCGCAGACGCCACGGTCTTGGAGACGGACTGCAGCGTGTGCAGCGTACCGCGCCGATACGTCGGGTGCCACCACGGGTTGAAGTAGTTGAAGGGCCCGGTGGGGTCGTGCGAGTTGTTCAGCGACGAGGCGGCGCGCAACGAGTCGCCGTAGATCGTGTCGTAGTCGCGCGGATACGTCTTGTCGGTCACGATTCGGCCACGACGAATGACAACCATGCGGTCAATGTTGCCGTACTTCCCCGCTCTGATCTCAGCGTCGAGGCTGTCGAGAACGGCGGGGTTCAGACCGACCTTCGACGGGGTCGATGTTGGCCATGTGAACGACCTTGGCTGAGCGCCGAGCGACGAGGCAGCGAGCCATGCAAGTACGGCTGCGAAGGAGGAGCGTTGCAGACTCATGGTCATACCCTGGGTGTCGGTGGCAGCTGGTGCACTTGCGGTCGTCGGTCCTGGACTCGTGCGCCCGAACGCTGGCTTCTGTAGCGGGCGCTCCAATACGATGCGCGCGTAGCGCGCTTCCGAAAGCGCCCGACTGCTGCAAGCATCGTTTGGCAGGCAGCACGGTCCTACTCTGCATGCTATCTGCCGGAGCGTTCGGCGTGCAAGGTCCCGACGAGCCGCAGCCGCTCCTTTTGGACACCTGATTGCGTCGGATCACTCGAGGATCGCGTCGTCTCGGTGGCTTGGACCTTTACGGTCACCAACACGGTCGAGTCGTTACGGCCTGCGATGCTCCGGGGCAGGACGCGGCACCCAGTCGAGGTGGCGCCAGGACTTGGTGCCTCCATCGTCCGACACGTGCCGATAATGCGCTCAAGACGTCCGTTGGGGCTAATCTCGAATGACCCAGTCACATCGGCCAACCCGGGGAGTGCCCCCGATAATCGGTAGAATCCAGATGGCACTGATGACCGGGACGGTCCAGCGTGTGCACACGCGGCCGTCGCGACTACGAACGCCAGAGCCAATCTTTGCGCTATCGATGCCACGTGTCCCCCTTTGTCGATGGCTGAATGTACTCGGAGAGTATTTTCAGCGCAGAGATTCGCTTTCGTGACCACTAACGCTGTACCGCCTAACGCTCGCGTTCTGCTGCAGGGCCCTTCCAAAGGATGCCGCCAGCGACCGCAGGGAGCAAGGCGGCAGTCCTTGAAGGCCCTGTCAGCAGCAACGCAAGGTTAGGTAGCGCGGCGCCGTCGCACCACCCGCCAGCCCCACAGCGCCCCCATGGTCGCGAGCCCGAGGAGCCACGGCCAGAGGGCCGAGCGCACCGCGCGGTTGATCGACAGGAAGT
Source organism: Gemmatimonadaceae bacterium (assembly GCA_040380205.1). Lineage (GTDB taxonomy): Bacteria > Gemmatimonadota > Gemmatimonadetes > Gemmatimonadales > Gemmatimonadaceae > Gemmatimonas. The sequence goes on along the minus strand of JBEIJM010000199.1, from coordinate 1,504 downwards.
CCACGACACCGGTCTGCCAGAGCGTCCACTCGGACCCGATCGTGGTGGCCAACGTGGAGTTGCCCGTGACCAGTACGATCACCGCATCCCCGTTGTCCGGGTTGATCCGCATCGACGTGTTGATGGCGGGCGCATTCGATCCATCGTGACCGTAGATGTAGGCGCCGCTCGCGGTCGGGGCGTAGAGTGCCACGCCGAGCGCCCAGATATCGAGCCCCAGTTGGCGGCCGTGGGGCTGCCGCATCTGTTCGAGCGTCGCCCGTTGCAGCGGCGCGCGGGCGCGATCAGTGATGCGCACCTGCGCCTGCGCAAACGCGATCAAGTCGCGCGCCGAGGCCGACAGTCCCGTGGCCCCGGCCGCCGCGTACCGATAGGTCGGGGCGAGCGTGCCCCGCGCGTCGAACGACCGGGCCGCGTGGTCGAGCGTTCCGAGATACGCGTATGTTGCGCCCGGCATGCCGATCGGGCGGAAGACCGAGTCCTGCATCCACGTGGCAAACGGCATGTGGGTCACGTCTTCGAGGAGCGCTTGGAGGATGAGGTAGCCCCCACCCGAGTACTGAAATGCGCTGCCTGGTGCGCGGCCGACGACGATGACGACCGCGGAGTCGGCGGACGCGCGCGGACGCCGGAGGGTTTCCTGAAGCGCGGGCACGGATTCGCTGGGCAGGTAGTCGCCAAATCCCAACCCATCCGTCAGGCCGGCGGTGTGGGACAACAGCCGACGAATCGTGACTTGCCGTGCGTCAAACGCTCCCGCCGGGAGCTGCCACTGCGTGAGGTACGTGGAGATCGGCGCGTCCAGATCCAGTCGGCCCGCTTGCACCAGCTGCAGCACGGCGTAGGCGGTGAACCACTTGCTCATCGACGCCAGCGGAAATCGCGTGTCGCGGTCGACGGGATCGCGCGAGGGCGTGTAGTGCTCCGCGACCACCGCGCCCTGATGCAACAGGACGAAGGCGAAATTGCCCTTACTCTGCGCCTGAGCCAGCGCCGTCGCTGCCACAACGAACGCCCGCGTATCTCCCTTGGGCGCGATGGGACGGAGCCACCAGCCTTCGATCGCGCCATACGCCGCGATCCCCGTCCACACCGCAATCGCGACCACGACGCCCAACACTCGCTTCATGTCTTCACCCGGAAAAAGCCGCCTATCCACGACCCGCTTGACCGCGGCTCTACGGATGAGGCACGTCGGACGTTTCGGGGGGACAGTGACGGTACGGGTCCGCGTGGGACAATCCACGAGGGCAGGGCTGTGCCGCGACCTATTGCCGGAGTCGAGCGCTACCTAACGCCAAAGCTGATCAGCGGCGGACTATCGGCACTGATCTACCGCTGGATTCTATCCGCCGTCTGATCCAGCGACTGGTTCGGCGTCCGGAACCGTTTCCCCGAACACAATCCGGTGCCCATCGGGGGTGACGATGGCGAACTCCCGCATTCCCCACGGTTTGTCGGCGAGTGGGTGCCAGACCTCCACCCCGCGGGCGACGCAGTCGCG
>JBEIJM010000198.1:0-5769 GCA_040380205.1 Gemmatimonadaceae bacterium | reverse complement strand
GTACCCATAGAGTACCCACCGTGCACATACGTTAGCGCTGTATCCTGACGCGACGCAATAGGGCGCTCAGAGGGGAGTTCACTCTCGACGCGTGCTAGTGAGCGGTGAAGTACCCACTCCGGCGTCTAGTATTGCCCTGACTCTGGATCAGAAGGTTCCAGGTTCGAAACCTGGAGGGGCAATGCGAAGCGCCGCAACGACTTAAGTCGGGGCGGCGCTTCGTGTTTGGTGGCGGCGAGTCGAGGGGCGTGGGATCACGGGGGGGGCGTGTCACCCGGTCCCGAGCAGAGTCGCGCCTCTCGTGCCGCGCGGAGCGGCCTCGTCGACAAGACGCCACCTGGGATTGATCCATGTGACGTCCTGTCGCGCCTCCGCAAGACGAGGAGGTCATCGCACCAACCTGTCACATCGACGGAGAGGTTGTGCTCACGGCGGTCGAAGCTGCGCCGCGCGCCTCGCGAACTCGACGGACTCCCGAAGGCTCCGAAGCATGGAGACGGGCATCGACCGGCCGCCGGCGTCGCTCCCTGCGAGTCTGGCGACTTGACCGTCGACACAGAACTCGTCCTGCTTCATTCCTCCGCCGACCCGCCGCATGTAGACGGAGACCCACGTGCCACGATCAATCACACGGATGGTATCCGGTGGCGAAAGCTTGATGCTCCAAGTAGTGTCGCCATGCTGCTGAATCAGCAGTGTTTCGGTCTGGTGACGGAATAGCGCCGTATCGGCCTTGACGCGGGCTGCGCCCGTGCGCGGTGGACCACATTGCGATTGCAGCGCGAGCAGCAGCGAAATGGCTAGATCGAACATCTCTGTCTGTAAGCCGACGAGAGGTTTTCCATGATGAACCGGGTCGTCTCAATGACACCCCGATTGATGGCCACGTAGCTGAGCTCATTCCAGCAGACGTCAGAGTCGATGCGAGGGTTCCCTTCGTCATCAATCTCAATGTGGACTTGACCCGCTTTCGTGGACACGGGGTTTGAGCTGCTCGCCGGCGGCGAGTCAGGTCCGGCTCGAAGGCATGGGGTGCCACGTACCCGAGGGTCGAATGCATCCGCTCCCGATTGTACCACGTTTCGATGAAGGGGACCAGCGCCCGCACGGCCGTGTCCCGGGTCGCGAAGTCGTGGTCCGCCAGGAGTTCCCACACGAGGGTCGCGAAGAAGAGCTCGACCACGGCGTTATCTCAGCAATTCCCTTTCCGGCTCATGCTGGCGGTGAGCCCATGGGCCATGGAGCGCGGCGCGATACGCATGGCTCGCGTAAGTGCTGCCCCGGTCCGCGTGATGGCAGGCGCCTGGCACCGGGCGCCGCAGCGCGGCGGCCCGGTGCAGGGCTGCCACGACGAGGGCACTGTCGTTCCGGGCACTCGTTGCCCAGCCGACCACGAAGCGCGACGCCAGGTCGATCACGACCGCCAGATACAGCCACCCCTCGCGTGTTGGGATGAAGGTGGTGTCGCTGACCCACACGGAATTTACAGGCCCGCCGATGGCAAAGTCCCGCGCTAGGGCGTTCTCGGCGATGGGCCACGCGTGGGTACTCTCGGTCGTGATCGCGAACCGGTGCCGCCGACGGGCCTTGAGGCCTGCCACCCGCATGAGCCGCGCCAACCGCTTGCGTCCCACGGCGTGCCCGTCCCGCCGAAGGACCTGGTGAACGCGGGGGACGCCGTACCGCCCCTGACACCGGGCGAAGGTCGCGGTGGTTGTCGTGGCCAGGGCGCCATCCGCCGTGGCGCGTGCCGACGGCCCCCGGCCATGGGCCGCGAAGAACCCCAACCGGGACACCGCTAGCACCCGGTACATCAGGGCGGAGAGGTTGGTGTCGGCCATGGGGCGGGAAAAGCGATGGTCGCAATGACGGCCGTGCCCGGGCGCCGAGGGAGGGGGCGCCGAGGGGTATGTTGGGAAGTTAGCCCCTCGGTCTGACAGTTGGGGCTGGGCCCTGGGGGGAACGGGACGGGCCGGGAGCATGTGCCCCCGGCCCCGGAACGTCAATGTCGTCACCTGGTTGTGAACGTCTTGTCGCGCAACGGGTTGCGAGGACGGGCTGTGATCCTGGCCTCCTCGCGCGTCCCCGGCACGGGCGCTCGAGGTGCCCGGGTCACGTCAGCAGGCTGCGCTCACCTGGCCGGACACCGTTCCCGCGGGCTTTGGTCAGTCGTGCTGATGGTGCCCGCGCATGGTCCCGTTGGCGATGCCGAGGTGGTGCGCGGTGTGGTGATCCCCCAGCGTGAGCACCCCCACGAACCCGAGGGCGCGAATGCGCGCCTCCATGGGGCGATCCGTCGCCTTGAGGGCGCGAATGGTCACCCGCGCGCCCGTCGCGGTCGACGTGGCCGTCCACGTGAAGCCATCGCTCGGCGCAATCGTGGCGCCGTGCGACAGCGCCATGCGACGGATCGCCTCGCGCACCCGGCCGGTACCCTGAACGTCGAAGGTGGCGCCACCGGGCACGGGGGTGGCCCGGATGTCCGCGCGCATGGTGACGTCGTCCATGTCGCGCAGGTGCTCGCGCAGCGCCTCGATGTCCACCTTCGACCAGTCCGTCGTCGAATCGGCATCCAGGAGGCGCACGATCTCGGCGATGGTCGCAAAGGCTTCCTGGCCGGCGCGTGTGGGCCGCGTGGTGGCCGGTACCGCGGCAGGGTCGTGGGGCTTGTCATGCATCGTGTCGTGCAACATCCCCGGCATCATCCCCTCGCGGTGCCTCATGCCCGGCATGTGCTGCATCCCGGCAGGCGGCGCGGCCGGCGCGGAGGCCACACCGGCGGCAGGGGCGGGCATGCCCCCACCATGGACGGCGGCCATGCCGCGCGTGACCTGGTCGGTGATTTCGGCGGCATGCTGCTGCAGCAGCGCCACCGTGGCCGGTTCGTCGGAGGTCTCCACGACCACCACGCCCTTGGCCGTGGGCTCCACGCGCCGCACCACCTTGGTGCCATTGCGCAGCACCCCGCGGAGCGCCGCCGTGGCCATCGGCAGGTTGGGGTCATGCCCGGCGGCCACGAAGGTCCCGGTCATGGCGACGTGCTGCTGGATCTGCGCCACCATCGCCGGATCATCCGATTCGGTCACAGTGCGGATGCCGTTGGGCAGGTTTTCGACGGTGCGGCGCAGCTTCTCGTGATTGGTGAGCAGCTGGTGGACCCCCTGCATGACGGCGGCCGTCGTGGAGTCGCCGTGTCGCATGCCGCCCTGCGCCGCGAGGGAGGAGGCGCCGAGGCTGAGGGCGCAGAGGGCCCAATGAATCGGTCGGATAGGCCGCATGTCGGGATCTCGCGAGGAGGGGACGCGCCACGTCGTGTGACGGGGGCGCGACGGGTAAGCTCATGAAATATAACCACTTCGAACTTGCAACCAATGCTCAATGGTTTTATGGTGGCGTGATACTGATCCGTTGAAGCGTTAGTCGTCGTCTCCTTGCGCTGCGTGCGTGGCGGAGCGTACGGCGCCACCCATCGCCGTGGCCATGCGCTGCACGACCTCCGTCCCGAAGACCAGCCAGTCGGTCACCTGCCGGTTCGCCGCCCAGGACGCGATCTCGTCGTGCGCCAATGTTGAACGGTGCTGCTCCAGCAGTTGGCGCATGGCTACCCCTGCGGCGTAGGCCGAGGCGGAACCGTCGGTCGCGTGCCGGTTGAGGTCCTCGCAGAGTACGGAGACTGCGGTGACGAACAGGAAGCGCTGGTGCCAGTACCTCCATCGTGGGGCGTCGGATTCGGCGATCCCCAGCAGCGTGCCCCAGCGGCTCCAGCGCGCCCGATAGTGGGCCGGCTGGCCGTGTCGCAGCTCCACCCATCCGGCTTGCGCCAGCTCCTCGATGCCGGTCCTGATAGCGCTCACGGTGTAGCCCACGGCGTCGGCCATGTGGCGTACGGTATGCCAGTCGTGGCTGGCCAGCAGGAACGCCACCATGTCGGCCTTCGCGGCCACGCCCAGCCCCAGGCGCAGGGAGAGCATCAGGGTGGTGGGGTGCGCCAGCGGGGCGCGCACGGCCCGTCGCCCTTGGCCGTGTCGGATCGGGATGGCGTCGCGGTCGTCCGTGGGGCGGCGCAGCGGCTTCCAGCGCGGGTCCCCGCCGTCGGTGGCCGCTATCTCCGCGAACCATGCCAGTCGTGCGTCCACCTGCTCGCGGAGCTCCGCGGGGTAGCCGTTCGCGAGGTTCCTGAGGCGTTGGACGCTGAGCAGGTCGACATTGTGCATGGCCCAGTCGGCCATGAGATCCGCCAGCCGAGGCTCGCGATGGGCATAGAGCAGCGAGACGAGGAGGAGTGCCTCAGGGTCCACCACCGCGCGATCCTCGGCGACCGGTCTCTCTGCGCTGCGCTCGCCGAGGGCCGCGCTGGCGCCAATCGCGCGCCACTGGCGCCACAGCTGGGTCAGCAGCGCCTCGTCGAGGGCGGCCGCGGCGGCGAACAGGGGGGCGAACGCCGTGGGGCTATCGGGGAGTGCGGTCGGCATTGGGCGCGAGGTTCGAGCGGAGGTAATGACAGACCTTTTCCAGCGTGGTGGCAAACTCCGGTGAAGCGTCCTGGGTGGCCACCCACGCGTGCGCCTGTGCCAGTTCCTCCGGCGTTGGCGCCAGGGCCATCATGTCCATGGTGTCCACCCCTCGCGGCCCGGACCGGTCAACAGCCGCAAACAATTTCAGGGCCAGCAGATCCTCGCGCGCCGGGATGCCCACCCACAGGGCGCCGAACTGGCGCCAGCGAATGCGGGCCTCCATGCCGTGTGGCAGGCCGCTGCGTAGCTGCAGCGTGGGGCCATTGTTCAGCCAACCGCTGTCCAACCCGAGATCGCGGGCCACCTCGGCGGCTGCCTGCCGGAGATCCTCGGGCCATGGCTCCGGCGCTTCGCGAAGGGCAGCGCCCATCCGCGTCGCAACCTCGTGCGGATCGGCCATGCCGAGCACATCCACGTCGGAGGTGGTCCGGGTGACGATCCCCAGGAGGTTGAGCGCCGCGCCGCCGACAATCGCCAGGGCGTGCTCCTGTCTGCGGAACTGCAGCAGGGCCCCCACTTTTGCCAAGGCGTCTTCGATGTCGGAGGCGGAGTTGAGTGTCATAAAAAATGCAGAAAAGCGTTATAAGAACACTCTCTGAAGGTTTTAATGTGCTTTTGGGGGCTACTGGTGTCAATAGGCGACGTTGCTCGGAGCGTGGGGGATTTCGAACTCCAGTCGCCACGGTGCACTGGCGGTCTACCGCGATCGTACCGCATTTCCGTGTCTTCGACGTGGGGTCACGCCGTACGCGGGTGTTTCGTAGCACGCAGCGGCCGCGGCGTACGGGGCGAGGCCGCGCGCCATGTGCGGGTCATCATACGGGTGGAGGGGGGGATGGGGGAGCTGACGCGAGCGGTGTGGGCACGGTGGCGCGTTGGGACAGCGGCCCTGGCGGTGCTGGCCAGCGCCGGGTGCGGCGAGCCGTCAACGGAGCCGGTGGACGGACGGCGGGACGCCGAGCGGCGCTGGGCCGCCGGGATCGGCGCCGCGCCGCAGTACGTGATGCGCCAGCAGCGCGTCTGCTATTGCGTGCAGGTGGACACCGTGCGCCTCACCGTGTCGGGCGGCCGCATCACCGCCGCGGTCAATGAGCGGACGGGCGCGGCGCTGTCGACGGAGGAGCGGTCGTGGTACCGCTCGGTGGAGCAGCTGTTCGCCACCCTCGACGCGGTGCCGGCGGCCGGGGGACGCATCCAACGGGTGCTCTTCCATCCCACGGAGGGGTATCCCACGCAGCTCGCCGTGGATCCCATC
>JBEIJM010000197.1:0-5775 GCA_040380205.1 Gemmatimonadaceae bacterium | reverse complement strand
GGCGCGGCGATGGCCGCGGCCGCGGCGGCCGCGTCGGTCTCCAAGCGGGCCACCACCGTCTGCACGGCCACGGTGGTCCCCTCGCCCACCAGGATCTCCACCAGCACCCCGGCGGCCGGGGCGGGGATCTCGGCGTCCACCTTGTCGGTGGAGATCTCGAAGAGTGCCTCGTCGCGCTTGACGCTGTCGCCCACCTTCTTGAGCCAGCGGGACACCGTCCCTTCCGCGATGGACTCCCCCATCTGCGGCATGATCACGTCCATGCGTGCCACTGCGTCATCCTCGATCAGAAGTCGTCGCCGACGCGGCCGCGTCGGCGGCGCGATCGGCACGCCGAAGGCGCCAGATCGCCAACACCGGCAGCGTCACCGCGCCGATGGCCCCACCCCACCCGGCGTACACCCACCAGTCGCACGCGGGGAGCCCGGGCTCGGGGGTGCAGCGGGTGAAGAACCCCACCGCCTTCCCCACGCCCACCCCCACCATGGCGGCGCTCACGCCGCCAATGAACACGGTGAAGCACCCGACGCCGATGTCGCGCCCCACCCGATCCTCCGGGAGCGGCCCCCCCGGGGCGCCGGGCGACCCGCGCTGCCCGCTATTCTCGCCGGTGGACCGCGTCGGCGCCATGCTCAGTACGCCACCAGGCGCTTGACGGCGCGCACCACGTCCGCCGCCTGGGGGAGGACGTAGTCCTCGAGGGGCGGGGCGTACGGAAGCGGAATGTCCGCCGCCGTCACGCGCAGGACGGGGGCGTCAAGCCACTCGAAGCAGGTCTCGCTCACGCGCGCGGTGATCTCCCCCGCGATGCCGCCGGTGCGGGTGTCCTCGTGCAGCACGAGCAGCCGGTTGGTCTTGCGGACCGTGCGGTAGATCGCCTCGTCATCCATGGGCGCCAGCGAGCGCAGGTCGAGCACCTCCACGGAGATCCCCTCGGCGGCCAGCTGCTCGGCAGCCTCGAGCGCCTTCCACACCCCCGACGCGTAGGTGACGACGGAGACGTCGGTGCCCTCGCGGGCGAGGCGCGCCTGCCCGATGGGGACGACGTGGTCGCCCGCGGGCATCACGTCCTTCACGCGGCGGTAGAGGTACTTGTGCTCGAAGAAGAGCACGCAGTCGTCGTCGCGGATGGCGGCCTTGAGCAGCCCCTTGGCGTCGGCGGCGGTGGCCGGGTAGACGATCTTGAGCCCCGGGGTGTGCAGGAACCCGGCCTCGGGGTTCTGCGAGTGGAACGGCCCGCCACGCACGTAGCCCCCGCTGGGGCCGCGCACCACCATGGGACACGGCAGGAACGCGCGGTAGCGCGCCGTGGCCACGTAGTTGGTGAGCATGTCGTACGCGTTGGCGATGAAGTCGATGAACTGCATCTCCACCACCGGGCGCATCCCCATGTGCGCCGCGCCGGCCGCGGCGCCCACCAGCGCGATCTCGCTGATGGGGGAATCGATGACCCGCTGCTCGCCGAAGCGCGCCAGCAGCCCCTCGGTGACCTTGAAGGCGCCACCGTAGGCGCCGATGTCCTCGCCCAGGCAGAAGACGTCGGGATCGCGCGCCATCTCCTCGAACAGGGCCTCCCGAATGGCCTCGAGGTAGGTGATCTCGGCCATCAGCGCTTCCCCCCGTCCGTCGGCCAGGTGCCCCACCCCTCGGCGCGCTCGGCGCCGTAGCGATCGTCGGCCGCGTCCTGCCGGAACCAGAGCGGCGCCGTCACCGGCGGGTCGGCGTACACCCCCACCAGCGCGTCCAGCGGCTCGGGGGGCGGCGAGGCCTCCGCCTCGTCGGTGGCGCGGTCGATCTCGTCCTGCACCCGGGCGTCGATGGCGGCGAGTTCCGCGTCGGTGGCGCCGAGCGTCTCGCGCAGCACGCGCAGGTACCGGTCGAGCGGATCGTTCTCCGCGGCCCACCGCTCGATCTCGCCGGCGGGGACGTACGACTGGTTGTCGTGCTCGGCGTGCCCCTTGCGCCGGTACGTGAGCAGCTCGATGAGGGTGACGCCGCCGCCGGCGCGGGCGTGGTCCACCGCCGCCTTGGTGACGTCGTACACCGCCAGCACGTCGTTGCCGTCGGCCTGCACCCCCGGCACGCCGTAGCCCACGGCCTTGTCCACGAAGTGGCGTGCGGCGGTCTGCCTGTGCGTGGGGGTGGAGTAGGCGTAGCCGTTGTTCTCCACGATGACCACCAGCGGGCACTTGAGCACGGCGGCGAAGTTGATCCCCTCGTGGAAGGCGCCGGTGGAGGTGGCGCCGTCGCCCACGTAGACGAGCCCCACGCGATCCTCGCCGCGCGCCTTGAAGGAGAGGGTGACCCCGGTCATGACCGGCACCATGTCGCCGAGCGGGGAGATCTGCCCAAGGAAGCCGCGGGTGGTGCCCGCGGGACCGATGTCGCCGAAGTGGATGTTGAGCTCGCGGCCGCGGGTGGGGGAGTCGCCCTTGGCCATGTACTGCTTGAGCACCTCGACCGGCGTGGCGCCCTTGACCAGCATGGCGCCCAGGTTGCGGATGAGCGGCGACATGACGTCGCGCGGCTCGAGGGCGAAGCAGCTGCCGACGGCATCGGCCTCCTGCCCCAGCGAGCGGAAGAGCCCCCCCACCACCTTGGTCTGGCGATACAGGTTGACCAGGCGCTCCTCCAGCTGGCGCGTGAGGCGCATCCAGTAGTAGAGCTCGAGCTTCTGCGCGCGGGAGAGGGCGTCGCTGGGGCGCGGCGGGGCGGCGGGGCGGCGGGCCATCAGTACCCGGCCTCGATGCGGTGGCGCGGGTCGGCGGCGCGGTGCAGCGCGTTGAAGTACTTCTTGACGTTCTTGTCGAGGCGGCTCTCGCCGACCTGGTCGGTGTGGGCCTCGACGAGGGTGTAGTGCCCGCCCTCCATGCGCACCGTCAGCGCGAGGGTGCCCAGGGGCCCCTGGAAGCGGCGACTGCGCGCGTCGGCGGCCTGGCGGGCCAGCCCGAGGGGCGCGAAGTGGGCGTCGGCGGCGTCGAGCGCCTGGTCGGGGGGGAGGGTGGTGCGATGGAAGAGGCGCATGCCGGATCAGGGCGTACGGGGCGTGGTGGCGGGCGGGGGCGCCGAGTCCGGGGCGGCCGAGGCGGCCGGCACCCGCCGGGACTGCGGCGTGGTGAAATCCCCGGGCTCGTCGGCGCTGAGCACATCCTGCGTCCAGTCCTGCGTGGTCTGCAGCGCCTTGGTCGAATCGTGACGGAACTGGATCGCCATGGCCCACATGCCGGCCGTCACGTACATGAGGCTGCTGCGGTAGGTCCCGAGCTCCCCCGTCTCCTCGAGGCCGTTGGCGACCGTCTTGCGGTCCCGGTTGGTGGCGTAGATGCGCCCCTGCCCCCCCTGGATGGGGAGGCCGGTGTCGGCGTCATGCACGGTGACCCGCCAGGTGATGGGCTCCAGCGCGCGCACCGGGCGCGTCTCGGACACGACGCGGATGACGAAGTCCTCCGTGCGGAAGCGCAGCTCGTTGCGCGGGGGCGTCCCCGCGTCACAGGCGGCCAGCAGGAGGGCGGTCGCCGCCGCGGCCACGGCCGCGACGGCCCGCCGCGCGCGCGGGAGGCTCACTGGTAGTATTCCAGCCCGAGGTGGGTGATCTGCTCCTCCCCCATCAGGTGGCGGAGCGTGTTCTTGAGCTTGGTCTGCTGGATGAACAGGTCGTGCTCCGGGTTGAGCCCGGCGGCCACCTGCGGCGCCTTGTAGTAGAAGCTCAGCCACTCCTGGATCCCCTTCATCCCCGCCCGCCCGGCGAAGTCGCTGAACAGCGCGAGGTCCAGCACGATCGGGGCCGCCAGGATGGAATCGCGGCAGAGGAAGTTGACCTTGATCTGCATGGGGTAGCCCAGCCACCCCTTGATGTCGATGTTGTCCCACCCCTCCTTGTTGTCGCCGCGCGGGGGGTAGTAGTTGATGCGGACCACGTGCGAGAAGTCCTTGTACAGCTCGGGGTACAGCTCGGGCTGCAGGATGGTGTGCAGCACCGACAGCTTGGACTCCTCCTTGGTCTTGAACGACGCCGGATCGTCCAGCACCTCGCCGTCGCGGTTGCCGAGGATGTTGGTGGAGTACCACCCCTCGAGGCCGAGCATGCGCGCCTTGAGCCCCGGCGCGATGACGGTCTTCATCCACGTCTGCCCGGTCTTGAAGTCCTTCCCGCTGATGGGGACGCCGCGCTGGTTGGCCAGGTCGACGAGCGCCGGGAAGTCGGCCGACAGGTTGGGGGCGCCGTTGCAGTACGGGATCCCCTCCATGATGGCCGCCCACGCGTACAGCATGCTGGGGGCGATGGCGTCGTCGTCGGCCGCCATCGCCGCCTCGAAGGCCTCGATGGTCTGGTGCTGCGGGCCGGCCTTGATGTAGGTCTCGGTGGAGCCGCACCACACCATGGCGCCGCGCGTGGCCCCGTTGGCCGCCATGAACGACCGGATGTCGGCGCGCAGCTGCTCGGCCTGGTCGCGCTTGGTGCCCCCGCTCTTCACGTTGGTGGCGCCGGTGATGCGCGCGACGTAGCGGTTGGAGAACACCGCCGGCATCGGCCGGATGGTCTTCAGGAACTCGGCGATGGGCTCCAGGTCGGCCTTCTCCAGCACCCCGGCCTTGCTGGCCGCGGTGTAGGCGTCATCGGGGATGGGGTCCCACGCCCCGAACACCAGGTCGTCCAGCGACGCCAGCGGCACGAACTCCCGGATGAGGGGGCTGCGCCCGTCGGTGCGCTTCCCCAGCCGGATGGTGGCCATCTGGGTGAGGGACCCGATGGGGGCTGACAGCCCGCGGCGCACGCGCTCGACGCCGGCGATGAAGGTGGTCGCGACCGCCCCCAGCCCCGGGGTGAAGATGGCAAGCTTGCCGGAGGCCGGGGCGATGGACGCAGGGGTGCCGCGGGGGGTGTCGGTCACGGGGAGGTGTCTCCAGGGGGGGTCGTGGTGCGGTAAACAAAGTGGATGCGCTGCACCACGGTGATCCACGCCGTGACGGACAGCAGCATGACGATGACGGCGAGCACCCAGCCGTCGAGGGCGAGCCCGAAGAACGCCTGGGGCGCCGCGAGGAGGGTGATGCGCTCGGGGCGCTGCAGCAGCCCCAGCTTGGCATCGATCCCCAACCCTTCGGCCCGGGCCCGGGTGTACGAGGTGAGCAGGCTGGCCACCAGCCCGGCCGTGGTGACCGCCACCATCACCGGGTTGCCGTGGACGGGGTGCGTGGCGTAGAAGACCACCAGCCCGCCCAGCAGGAAGCCGTCGGCCACCCGGTCCAGCGTGGAATCGTAGAAGGCGCCGAACACCGTGCTCTGCCCGGTGCGCCGCGCCACCGTGCCATCAAGCACGTCGAACAGCGCCGTGAGCCCCAGGAACCAGCCGCCGGTCCGGATGTGCCCGGTGGCAAAGATCACCCCGGCCGTGCAGGAGCACAGCGTTCCGAAGGTGGTGATCGTGTTGGGGCGGATGCGGCGCGCCACCAACCAGTCGGCCACCGGGGCGATGACCCGGAGGTACCCGCGCTGGATGGCGGCCCAGAGTGCGTTCATGACGAGCGGGCGCGTGAGAGGCGCCGCGACGGCGCCGAGAGACCGGGACGTGACGATCGTGTCACGATCCGGAACAGCCCCCAAAGCTAGGCCCGCCCCCCCTTCAACGGTAGAGATGGACCCGCCGGGCTTCCCGCTCGAAGGCGATCACGGCGGGGAGCTGCCGGTCGATCACGGCGTCCGGATCCCCCCCGGCCAGCAGCGCCTCCCGCATCCGGGGGCTCCCCATCCGCAGGTCGAAGCCGGCGGGGGTG
>JBEIJM010000196.1:0-5813 GCA_040380205.1 Gemmatimonadaceae bacterium | reverse complement strand
GCGGCCAGGGTGTCGCGCACGTCGCGCGCGCCCGCCGCCTCGGCCTCGCGCCCCGCCAGCGCGCGCGCCTGCGCCTGCTCGGCCTCCTCGCGCAGCGAGAGCAGCCGCTGCAGCCGGAAGGTGAAGGTCACGGGGTCCTCCGGACGGCGGCGGTCACCTGCTCACCCAGTTGCGCCATGGCGCGGTAGGTCTCGCCGTAGGAGGAGGTCTCGTCGGGGCGCTGCCGGAGGAACTCCAGCAGCGCGCCCCGGTGCTGCAGCGCCGCGTCCACGTGCGGGTCGCTGCCGCGCTGGTAGGCCCCCACCATGATGAGGTCCTCCTTCTCGCGGTACGCGGCCTCCAGGCGGAGCAGCGACCCGGCGGCGTCCTTCTGCACGTCGTTCACGATCAGGTCGCGCACGCGGCTCTTGGACTCCAGCACGTCGATGGCGGGGAAGTGGTTCTGCGCCGCCAGGCGGCGCGTGAGCACGATGTGCCCGTCCAGGATCGAGCGGGTGGCGTCGGCCACCGGCTCGTTGAAGTCGTCGCCGTCCACCAGCACCGTGTAGATGCCGGTGATGCCGCCGCGCGCGCCGTTGCCGGCGCGCTCGAGCAGCCGCGGCAGGTTGGCGAACACCGAGGGCGGATACCCCTTGGTGGTGGGGGGCTCGCCGGTGGCCAGCCCGATCTCGCGCCACGCCATCGCCACGCGGGTGACCGAGTCCACCATGAGGAGCACCTGCTTCCCCTGGTCGCGGAAGTACTCGGCGATGGCCGTGGCCACCAGCGCGCCGCGGGCGCGCACCAGCGCGGCCTGGTCGCCGGTGGCGACGATCACCACCGAGCGCTTGAGCCCCTCGGCCCCCAGGCTGTGCTCCAGGAACTCGCGCACCTCGCGCCCGCGCTCGCCCAGCAGCGCGATCACGTTGACGTCGGCCTGCGCGTGGCGCGCGACCATCCCCAGCATGGTGCTCTTCCCCACGCCGGAGCCGGCGAAGATCCCCACCCGCTGGCCGCGGCCGATGGTGAGGAAGCCGTCGATGGTGCGCACGCCGGTCTCCAGCGGGCGGTCGATCGTCTCGCGGTGCAGCGGGTTGGGGGGCTCGGCGGAGAGGGGGACGCGGTCGATCGCGTCCAGCGGCCCCTTGCCGTCGATGGGCTGCCCCAGGCCGTTGAGGACGCGCCCCAGCAGCGCCGGGCCCACGTCCACGCCGAAGGTGCGCCCCAGCGGCTGCACGGCGGCGCCGGCATGGAGCCCGTCCAGCTCGCCCAGCGGCATGAGCAGCATGTGCCGCTCGTTGAACCCCACCACCTCGGCCAGCACCGAACGGTCGCGCGTGTGGCTGGTGATGCGGCACAGCGTCCCCAGCCCGGCCTCGATGCCGGTGGCCTCGACGACGAGCCCCACCACGCGCGTGACGCGCCCGGCCACCGCGAAGCGCTCGAGGCGCTCGAGGCGATCGGCCATGGGCTGCAGCACGGGGGCGAGATCGGCGGCCAGCATCAGGCGCCCAGCCCCGCGAGGGTGCGGTACGCGCGCTCCAGCGCGACGTCCAGCCGCCCGTCCAGGATGCGCTCGCGCCCTTCCACCAGGCAGCCGCCGCGCCCCACGGCGGGGTCGGCCACCCAGCGCAGCTCGGGGAGCGGCATGCCGGCCTCCCCCTGCAGCGTGCGCACCGCCTGCAGCTCCTCGGGGTGCACGCGCACTGTCACCGCGTGGTCCACGGGGAACTGCGCCAGGGCGCCGTCCACCAGCGTGCGCAGCAGCGCCGGGTCGGCGGTCACCTCGCGCTGCACGATGTGCCGCGCGACGACCACCGCCAGCGCGGCCACGTTCTCCTCGAGGTTGGCCAGCCAGCGCGCCTCGTGCGCGCGGAGCCCCTCGGCCGCCTCCCCCAGCGCCGCCAGCAGGGCCTGGACCGCGGGTTCCCGCTCGGCGCGCGCCAGGCGCTCCCCTTCGGCAAAGCCGCGCTCGTACCCCTCGGCGGCCCCGTCGGCGCGCGCGGTCTCCAGCTGCTCGAGCATCGCGCCGCCGGCCAGCCCGCCGCCCGCGTAGCCCCCGCCGGCGTAGCCGCCGCCCGCGTAGCCGCCCGCGGGGAGCGGCGGCAGGTCGGCGTACGCGGCCAGGTCGGCGCCGGCGCCGTAGTCGCCCGCGCTGCCCAGGCCGTAGTCGCCTGCGCCGCCCAGGCCGTAGTCGCCCGCGCCGCCCAGGTCGTCGCCGAAGGGGGCGCCGCCATGCGACGCCCCGCCGAACGACGCGCCGCCCAGGGCGTCCAGCCCGAGCCCCCCGTCGGGGAGCCCCGACGGGAGTGCCAGCTCGTCGAGCGACCAGGGACGCACGTCCACCCGGCGCGCCTCAGTAGACAAGGTCTTCCGCTCCCGAGCTCAGGAAGATCTCCCCCGCCTCCTCGAGCGACCGCACCTTGGACACGATGTCCGTCTGCGCCGTCTCCACGTCGCGCATCTTGACCGCGCCGAGGAACTCGATCTCCTCGCGGAGCCCCTCGACGGCGCGCTGCGACATGACGCCCATGATCTTCTGCTTGAGCTCGGGGCTGGCCGCCTTGAGCGCCAGCGCGAGCTGCTTGACGTCCACCTCGCGCAGCAGCCGCTGCAGCGACTTGTCGTCGAGCATGATCAGGTCCTCGAAGACGAACATGAGGTTCTTGATCTGGTCGCTGAGCTGCTGGTCGCGGTCGGAGACCTGCTCCAGGATCTCCTTCTCGATGGAGGTGCTGACGAGGTTGAGGATCTGCGCCACCGCCTGCGGCCCGCCCACCGTGGCCATGCCGGCGGCGAAGGTGAGGTCGGCCTCGGAGCCGATGGCGCGCTCCACCAGCGACACCATCTCGGGGGAGACCTTCTCCATGCGGGCGATGCGGTACATCACGTCGCCCCCCAGCGAGGGATCGAGCTCGCGGAGGATCGCGGCCACCTGCGACGCCTCGAGGTGCGCGAGGATGAGGGCGATGGTCTGCGGGTGCTCGCCGCGGAGCGTGCTGCTGAGCAGCGACGGGTCAGCGCGGCGGAGGCGCCCGAAGCGGTCGGAGTCGGCCAGCTGCCCCTGGATGCGCTTGAGCACCTGCTGGGTCTTGATGCCGCCGAAGGCCTTCTCGAGCACATCCTTGGCATACTCCAGGCCGCCCATGCTGATCGAGTCCACCCCGATGGTCATCTCGAGCCACTCGGTGAGGACGGCATCGGTGGTGCGCTGCGGGACGCGGTCCAGCTGGGCCATCTCGAGCGCCACGATCTCGGCCTCGCCGGGGGTGAGGCCGGCGGTGATCTTGGCGGCGCACTCGGCGCCGACGGCGGTGCAGAGGATGGCGGCCTTCTGGCGCCCGGTGAGGCGCTCGGGAGACCAGCGGTCCTGCATGGACTTGCTGAGGGCGATCATGGACGAGGACGGGGCGAGGCGGTCAGGACCGGAGCCAGCTGCGGATCACGCGGATGGCGGCGTCCGGTCGCTGTTCGATGGTGGCGATGGCCTGGTCCCGCTCGGGGGTGGAGGCCTGCGGCGGGAGCACCAGCGGCTGGCGCGGCATCGGCGGCGCGGGCATCGCGGCGCTGGCGCCGCCGCCCTGCTGGGCGGCGTCCATCCACTCGGGGGCGGGGGCGCCGTCCATGCCGGGGAAGCCGGGGAAACCGCCGTTGCCGGCGCCCAGCTGCGGCGGCGCCATGGCCGACGGCTGCGGGAAGGCGGGCATCTGCCCGGCGCCGGCCGGGAGCGCCGCCGGATCGGCGGGCACCTGGAAGGCGTCGTAGTTGGGGGCCGGCGGGAGGGCCAGCGCGGCCGACCCTTCGGTGATCGCCGCGGCGGCGGTGGCGGCGGGGAGCGCGGGGCGACCGCGCAACATCCGCATGACCACCAGGCCGAACACCAGCAGCACCACCAGCGCGGCCACGGCCACCACCGGCTTGGGGTTGGCCTGCAGCTGGCTCACGAAGTCCTGTGGCGCCGCCACCGAGTCCCGCACGATGGGCGCGGGCATGTCGAAGGGGGCGCTGACCACCGACACCACGTCGCCGCGGGCGGAGTCCACCCCCAGCGCGGTACGCACGAGTGTCTCGATGCGCGCCAGCTCCTCGGGGGTGCGCACGGTCACCACCGGCACCAGCGGGGCCGGCGCACGCGCCGCGCTCGAGTCGGCGGTGGAGTCGCCGGCCGCCCCGGCCGCCCCCGCCGTGGCGGAATCGC
This sequence comes from Gemmatimonadaceae bacterium, assembly GCA_040380205.1. Classification (GTDB taxonomy): domain Bacteria; phylum Gemmatimonadota; class Gemmatimonadetes; order Gemmatimonadales; family Gemmatimonadaceae; genus Gemmatimonas. The sequence continues at coordinate 1,636 of JBEIJM010000196.1, read as the reverse complement.
CCGCGGCCGCGGTGGTGTCGGGCACCCAGGTGACCTTGTCGGCCACCAGCACCGCCACGGTGAGGCGCGTGACGTTGCCGATGGCGCCGGTGAAGTTCTCGACGCTGCGCGTGTTCTCGTAGGCGGTGGTGGAGGTGGCGTACCCCGCGCCCTGCTGCGGCGTGCTGGGGGTGACCTCCGCCTTCTGCTCGCTGGCCATCGCCTGGCGCTCGGGGTCCACCGCCTGCGTGGTGCGCTCGACCTTGTTGAAGTTGACCGAGGCGGCCACCTGCACGCGCGCGTTCCCCGCGCCCACGAGGCTGGAGAGGAGCTTGTCGGCCTTCGTCTCCAGGTACCCCTCGACCTCGCGCTGCACCGACAGCTGCCGGCTGGTGAGCCCGCTGGGGGAGCCGTCGTCGGCGGTGGTGAGCGCCTGCCCGCGCGCGTCCACCACGGTCACGTGCTCGGGCTGCAGCCCGCCCACGCTCCCGGCCACCAGGCTGGCGATCCCGCGCACCGTCTCCGCGGTGGGCTGCCGCCCGCCCAGCATGCGCAGCGTGACCGAGGCCTTGGAGGGGCGCTCGGTCTCGCGGAACATCGGGGTCTCCTCGAGGGCCAGGTGCACCTGCACCGCCTCGACATCCTGCATCTTGCCGATGGTGCGCTCGAGCTCCCCTTCCAGCGCGCGGCGGTAGTTGACCTTCTGCGTGAAGTCCGTCATGCCCCACGACGGCTTGTCGAACAGCTCGAGCCCGGGGCGCGTGGCGCTGGGCATCACCTCGGCGGCGAGGTCGACGCGCGCACGCGCCAGGTCGCCGCTGGCGACGAGGATCGTGCTCCCCGACGCGTCCAGCTCGTAGGCGATCCCCGACTCGGCGAGCTTGTCGGTCATGGGCTTGACCTGCTCCACCGGGATGTCGGCGAAGAGGGGGACCATGGTGGGGCGGGTGGCCCAGCGGGAGACGCCGAACACCAGCGCGGTGACCGCCACGCCCACGGCGATGATCGCCGCCTGGCGGGGGCCGCCCACGCGGGCGAAGAGGGGGGCAAGGAACGACTCGTTCATCGCGCGTTACGACTGCATGCTGATGACGTTGCGATAGGCCTCGACGAGCTTGTTGCGGAGCTCGACGAGCAGGTCGAGGGCGATCCCGGCCTCTTCCCCGGCGGCCATCACCTGGTGCAGCTCGACGTTCTCGCCGGCCGCGAAGCGGCGGGTGAGGTCGCCGGCATGCTCGCGGGTGTCGGAGACTTCATTGAGCACGCGGGTGAAGGTCTCGCCGAAGCTGCCGCCGGCCCCCACCTCGAGGGGGCGGGCGCTGTCGCGCCCCGCCCGGTCGGGGAAGCCGCGGGAGAGGAGGTCGGGACGGATCTGCATGGCCGTGAACCGGATCAGGCGCGGACGTCGAGGCGCACGCCGCGCGCCGACGGGGGCACGGGGGCGGTGGCGTCCTTGAGGCGCCCGTAGGTGAGCGGCCCCATGGCGGCGGTCTTCGCGAAGAACTGGCGCTCCTCGGTGGTGAGCACGCTCCACAGCGCCGGGTCGGTCCCCTTGGGGGGCTCGGCGGGGACGGCGCCCTGAGCACTGGCGCCGCCGGCGATGGGCGCCTGCGGCCGCAGCGCCGTCGCGTTGGCGGGCGCCGGGGTGGCGCGTCCG
>JBEIJM010000195.1:0-5818 GCA_040380205.1 Gemmatimonadaceae bacterium | reverse complement strand
GCGCGGCCAGGGCGGCCAGCCCCGCGAGCGCGGCGCGCGTCCGGCGACGGGCCGGGCGCGGGTCGAGGGGGTGCGAACGGGTCATGTGACAGGCTCCGTGGCGGCGTGAGCGGCGGTGAGGGCGTTGGCAAAGGCATCCACCACCGAGGCCGCGGGCACGAGGTCGGTGATCGTCTCGACACTGCGCCCCGCCTGCCAGTAATCGGAGGCGGTGCCGTCAATGCTGGAGCGCTTGAGGGCGCGCAGCGACCGCAGCGCGTACCAGGTGCGGATCCAGTGCTTGGTGCGGCGCCCGCGGAACATCCAGCGGGACAGCGGGCCCACGCGGGTCCCGAGGCGGTCGATCGTCGGCGTGCGCACCACGGACACCGGCACGCCGGTGAGCCGCTCGGTGAGCACGATGTCGCGCGCCGTGGCCGCCAGGATCGCCGCCTTGTAGGCCGCATCGGCGGTACACTCGACGGTGGCAATGAAGCGGGTCCCCAGCTGGACCCCCGCGTACCCCATCCGCATCAGCGCCACCCCCTGGTCCGCGTTCCCGAGCCCTCCGGCCGCCACCACCGGCACGCCAAAGCCGGCCAGCTCGTCCAGCAGGGCGCGCGGATCCCGGTTCCCCGTGTGGCCGCCCGCCTGGTTGTTCACGGCCACCAACCCGTCCACACCGCCGTCCAGCCCCTTCTGCGCCCAGCGGGCCGTGGTCACGTCGTGGTACACGACCCCGCCGGCGGCATGCACCCGGTCGCACACCCACCGCGGGTTCCCCAGCGACGTCAGGAAGAAGCGCACCCCTTCCTCCAGCGCGATCTCCACCCACCGCACCATGCGATTGTGGTACGTGCGGGAGGAGGCCTCGATCAGGGCGTTGAGGCCGATGGGCGCCCCGCCGGCCAACTGCCGCGTGCGCTGCAGCCCCGCGCGGTACTCGTAGCCGTGCACGTAGGTGAGGGAGATGGGCTGGACGATCCCGAGCCCCCCGGCCGCGCTCACCGCCCCGACCAGCTCGGGGTTGCTGCAGGGGTACATCGGGCCGCACACCAGCGGCACCCGGATCCCCGCGTGGCGGGTGAGCGGCGTGTCCAGCGATGGCAAAGGCAGGTCGGTCATGGCAGGGCGCCGGGAAGGGGGGCAGAGGGCGCGAATCCGCCCCGCTCCAATCGTGCGCCAGGCCCCGCGCGGCCGCCAGCCCGCGGCGTCCCCCCGGGCCGTCCGGCCACCGCGCCCCATCGCCCCGCCGCCCGGTTTGGGATACGTTCCACGGGTCGATGGGACCGGTTGGTCCACCTGCGCCTCCACCTCCGCCCCCGATCGCCGTCGTGACGCTGCTGCTGGCCCTGCTCCTTGCCGTCCAGCTCCCGCTGCTGCTGGTGCTGCTGGTCCGCCTCCTGCCGGGGCGCACTCGGCGGCCCCCGGTCCCGCCGCGTCTGGCCCCGCGCACCGACACCGCGGTCACCGTGCTGGTGCCCACGTACAACGAGGCGCGGCGCATCGGTCCCTGCCTGGAGGGGCTCATGGCGCAGGGGGCGCCGTTGCACGAGGTGCTGGTGGTGGACAGCGGCTCCACCGACGGCACCCGCGAGCTGGTGGCGGCGGCGGCGCGGCGCGATGCGCGCATCCGCCTGCTCTCCGACCCGCCGCTCCCGCCGGGGTGGATCGGCAAGGTGTGGGCGTTGGAGGCGGGTCGGCGCGAGGCGACGGGGGCGTGGCTGCTGGGGATCGATGCCGACACCGTGCCGGCCCCCGGGCTCGTGGGCGCGGTGGTGGACGCGGTGGAGCAGGACGGCTTCGACGTGGCCAGCTTCTCGCCGCAGTTCCGCGACATGACGCCGACGGAGCGGCTGGTGCAGCCGGCGATGTTGGTCACCCTGGTGTACCGGTGCGGGGCCGCGGGCGCCACGCAGCCGCCCCCCGACCGGGTGCTGGCCAACGGGCAGTGCTTCCTGGCCAGGCGGTCGCTGCTGGAGGCACACGGCGGCTACGCGCCGGCCCGGAGCTCCTGGTGCGACGACGTCACGCTGGCGCGCCACCTGGCCCGCCAGGGCGCGCGGGTGGGGTTCCTGGACGGGTCGCGCATCATCCAGGTGGCCGCCTACACCTCGCTGGGGCAGATGTGGCGCGAGTGGGGGCGGAGCTTCGACCTGGCCGATGCCACGCCGGCGTGGCGGCGCGCGCTGGACGTGGCGCTGGTGTGGATGGTGCAGGCGCTGCCGCTGCCGCTCCTGCTGGGGCTGGCCGCATGGGCACCGGCCCCCAGCGTGGCGTCGTCGCTGCACGGGGCGCTGCTGGCCGTGAACGGCGTGGCGCTGGCCGTGCGGCTGGGGATGCTGGCCGCGCTGCGCGGGAGCTACGCGCAGCGCGGGGCGCCGTACTGGCTGTCGTGGCTGTTTGACGGGGCGGCGGCGTGGCGCCTCACGCTCAGCACCCTCCGCCGCCCCACCGCGTGGCGCGGGCGGGGCTACACGCCACTGCCGGCGTCCTGAGCGACGGCGGGGGCGGACCCCGGCAGCCGCGTCTCCACCACCTTCAAGGCGCGGGGCCCGTGGGCGGCCAGTCGCCGCGATCTCGGGGCCGCCGGCGTGGCCGTGGGGATGGATCAGCCGGATCCGCTGCGGCGCTACGGCAGCGTGGCGAGCACCGACAGCATCGCCCGCCCGAACGCCGGCAGGTCGCCCGGCACGCGCGCCGACACGAGGGCCCCGTCCACCACCGCGGCCTCGTCCACCCAGGTGGCGCCCGCGTTGGTGAGGTCATCGCGGATCCCCAGCGAGGAGGTCATCCGGCGACCGCGCACGATCCCCGCCGAGATGAGCACCCATGGCCCGTGGCAGATGCTGGCCACCATCCCGCCACGCTCGAAGACGGTGCGCACCAGCGCCAGCACCGCCGGATCCCGCCGCAGCTTGTCGGGGGCCCAGCCGCCGGGGGCCACCACCCCCAGGAGCGTGTGGGCGTCCAGATCGGCCACCTGCCGGTCCACGCGGCAGGGGTACCCCCACTTGCCGGTGTAGGCCGCGGCGCCATGTCCCACGAGCGGCGCGTGGAACCCGGCCTCCTCGAGGCGCAGCTTGGGGTACCAGACCTCGAGCTCTTCGTACTCGGGGCCGACGAGGATGGCGATGGTGCCGGTGGTGGCCATGGGCGGAGGGGGAGGGGGCAGGGGGAATGAGGCGCTCGGTGGCGGGCGGCCGGAACCGCCCTTCCGTCAATATCGTTGGCTTCGCGGTGTAGGCCGTAACCCCGTTCCCCCACGACCAGCCCCGCCATGAAGCTCATCGTCGCCGTCATCCGTCCCGAGATGCTCGCGGAGGTCAAGCGGGCCCTGTTCCAGGTGGGGGTCACCGGGATGACGCTCTCCCGGGTGAGCGGACACGGCGGGGAGCGGGACGTCGTGCAGCAGTACCGGGGCGAGTCGGTGGTGCTGGAGTTCCACGAAAAGGTGCGCATCGAGATGGCGTGCTCGGACGCGTTCGTGGAGCGCACCATCCAGGCCATCTGCACGGCGGCGCGCACCGGCGAGGTCGGCGACGGGAAGATCTTCGTGCTCCCCCTGGAGCGCACGGTGCGCATCCGCACGGGGAGGTGGACACCGCGGCGCTCACGGCGGTCAATGCCGAGGCGATCATGCAGGCCTCGCGCGACGAGGCGGCGGCCGGGGATGCGCCGTGAGCGCGCCCGGGCTGCTGCCGCTCCTGCAGGAGGCGGCCGGGACCGGCACGGCGGGGGACACGGCGTGGATGCTCATGAGCACCGCGCTGGTGACGCTGATGGTGCCGGGGCTGGCGCTGTTCTACGGCGGGCTGGTGCGCACCAAGAGCGCCCTCAACACCATGCTCATGTCGATCGGCGCGCTGGCGGTGGTGAGCGTGCAGTGGGTGCTGCTGGGCTACTCCCTCGCCTTCGGTGATGGGTCCCGGTGGTTGGGCGGCCTGGGGTGGCTGGGATTTGCGGGGGTGGGGACCGCGCCCAACCCCACCTATGCCGCCGCCATCCCGCACATCCTGTTCGCGGCCTTCCAGGGGATGTTCGCCGGCATTGCCGTGGCGCTCTTCTCTGGGGCGGTGGTCGACCGCATGCGCTTTGTCGCCTTCCTGCTGTTCGGGGTGCTGTGGACCACGCTGGTGTACGATCCGCTGGCTCACTGGGTGTGGGGGATGGGCGGCTGGCTGCGCCAGCTGGGGGCGCTGGACTTTGCGGGCGGGACGGTGGTGCACATCAGCGCCGGGACCACGGCGCTGGTGCTGGCCCGCATGGTGGGGGCGCGGCGCGACTTCGGGCGCGTCCCCAATGTGCCGCACAACGTCCCCTTCGCGCTGCTCGGCGCCGGGGTGCTGTGGGTGGGGTGGTTCGGCTTCAACGCGGGCTCGGCGCTGGCGGCCGACGGGATTGCCGCCACCGCCGCGCTCACCACGCACGTGGCGGGGGCCACCGGGCTGGCGGGGTGGGTGCTGCTGGAGCTGTGGCGCACCGGACGGGCGACGGCGGTGGGGGCGGCGACCGGGGCGGTGGTGGGGCTGGTGGCCATCACCCCGGCGGCCGGGTTCGTGACCCCGCTGGCGGCCATCGCCATCGGGGCGCTGGCGGTGCCGGGGTCGTTCTACGTGCTGCATCGCCGCCCGCGCACGGGGCTGGACGACACCCTGGACGTGTTTGCCTGCCACGGGGTGGCCGGCATCGTGGGCGCCGTACTCACCGGGGTGTTTGCCACCCGGACGGTCAACCCGAACGGCGCGGACGGCCTGCTGGCGGGGAACCCCTCGCTGGTGGGGGTACAGCTGCTGGCGGTGGTGGCCACCATGGCGTTCGTGGCGGTGGCGAGCGTGGTGTTGCTGGCCTTGGTGCAGGCCGTGCTCCCCGTGCGTGTCCCCATGGCGGCCGAGGTGCAGGGGATCGATCTGGCCGAGCACGGCGAGGAGGCGTACCACGGCAGCGACCTGAGCGATTTGACGGGGCGTCGCACGTCGTTGGGGGACGCGGTCGTGCTGCCGGCGGCGGTGGTGGCGCCTGGCGTGGTGGTGCGGTAGCGGACCACACGCTGGGCCCCCCGGGCGGAGCGCGATCCCCGCCCCGCCCGAGGTCGCCGGACCGGAAACGCCCGCGGGGGGGACCAGTGGTCCCCCCCGCGGGCGTTGGAGAGGTGGCTGCGTGGCGCTTACGCCTTGCGCGACCGGTCCTGCAGCCAGGTGAGCGGGATCATGAACAGCGGGCCGAGGAACAGCCCCAGCAGGATGTTGATCCAGGTGAGGGCCATGTAATAGGCCGTCATGCCGAACGCCGCCCAGATGGTGCCAAAGGTGCCGTGATGTTCCACGCGGAATCTCCGGAAGGGGGAGCCGCGTCGGTGCGCGCGGCATGCGGGAAACGTAGCCCAGCCCGGTGGCGGGGGGTAGGGGGCCAGCCCGGGTGGGGACGGCGCGGCGGATGGAGCGCGGCAGGAGCCCCGGGGCGCCGTTGACGGGAGCTGCCTGACCGGCGAGGATGCGGGAATGCCGGAGCCGATGCGGGAGCCTGCGGGGGAACAAGGACCGGACGGGGCGCCGGGGGTCGAGGTGACGGCCACGTCCACCAGGCACGCCGACGGGGACGAGGCGGTGCGGCAGGCGCTGCTGCGCGCGCTGGCCCCGCACCCGGACGGGGTGGTGCTGGCGGTGTCGGGGGGGATGGACTCCATGGCGCTCCTGCACGCCGCCGCGCGGTGGGCCCCGCGGCAGGTGGCCATGGTGGCCACCTTCGACCACGGGAGTGGGGCGCACGCGGCGGAGGCGGCGGCGCTGGTGGCCGCCGAGGCGCGGCGGCTGGGGCTGGCGGTCGTGCGGGAACGCGG
>JBEIJM010000194.1:0-5820 GCA_040380205.1 Gemmatimonadaceae bacterium | reverse complement strand
TCGTGGTGCCCCAGCACCGGGTAGCCGGCCTCCCGGATGGCCTCGCTGATCTGCTCCAGCGAGGTGGCGGCCGGGTCGTAGTCCACGGTGGCGGCGCCAATGGTGACGGACTGCGCCGTGACCCCCAGCATCGTGCCCAGGGTATCGCGCACGGCACGGGCGCAGTGGGCGCAGGACATGCCGCCAAGGGTGAGGGCCACGGTGGTCATGGAATGCTCCTTGAAAGGGTTGGGGTCGGGAGGATCCCCTTCCCGCAATCTACCGGTCATCCCCCGCTGGGGGCCGTCAGGTTCCCCGTGGAGCGCCGGTTGCGCCCCCGTCCGTTTGTCGTCTCCCGATCGTGCCTCGATCCCCTGACACCTCCACCCAGCCCCACGCCCCCGCCAGGCGCCTCCCGCAGCCGCTCCCGCCGGCGGTGGTGGCGGGCGCCTACCAGACGGGGGTGCTGGCCGTGCGCGGGCTGCGCCGCCGTGGCGTGCGCGCGATGTGCTTCGACTGCGACCCGGCCATGCCCGGCTTTGCGTCGGCGCACGGCCCGGCCCGCCGCTGCCCCAACCCCGACACCGACCCCGACGGGTGGGTGGCGTTCATGGTGGCGCTGGCCGCGGAGCTGGGGGGGCGCCCGGCGCTGCTCAGCAGCGCCGACCAGTTCGTGAGCGCCATCGCCCGGCACGCCGAGGCGCTGGCGCCGCACTACCGGCTGTCGCCGGGAGTGGCGCGGCAGGGGCAGCTGGCGGAAAAGGACACGCAGTACGCGCTGGCCGCGTCGCACGGCATGCCGCTGCCGCGCACGCGGCTGGCGGCGTCGGCGGCGGAGGTGGCGGCGTTCGCGGCGGAGGCGCGCTATCCGTGCCTGCTCAAGCCCATCCACTTTCGCGAGTGGCACGCCTTCCCCGACGGCCACCCGCTGGCGCGGCAGAAGATCGCCATCGCCGAGTCGCCAGAGGCGCTGGCGGCGCTGTACGCGCAGGCCGCGCCGGTGACGCCGCGGGTGATCGTGCAGGAGATCATCGAGGGGGACGACGCCGCCAAGCGCGTGTACCTGTCGTGCTATGCGCCCGCCGGCACGCGCACGGGGCACGCGGTGCTGCGCGAGCTGCGGTGCGACCCCGTGGGGTTTGGCCCGGCCAGCGTGACGGAGCCGGTGACGGACGACGAGGTGGCTGCGCTGTGCGACGGATGGCTGCGCCGGCTGGGATATGCGGGGATCTGCGAGATCGAGGTGAAGCGCGATGCGCGGGACGGACAGGTGAAGCTGATCGAGGCCAACCCCCGGCTGTCGGGGTCGGGGGATGCGGCGCCGTACGCCGGGGTGGAGCTGGCGTGGCTGGAGTACCAGGCGCTGGTGGGCGCGCCGCCCGCACCGGTGGCGCCGCGGCCGCGCGTGTTCCGGCACGTGGTGCTGCGCGCCGACGCCACCGCGGCGCCGCGCTACCTGCGCGCGGGGCTGCTGTCGTGGCGCGGGCTGCTGGCCTCGTACCGGCCGCCGCTGGCGTTCTACGACTTGGACCCCGCCGACTGGCGCTATTCGCTGGAGACGGTGCTGGTGGCGACCAAGTCGCTGCTGCGCGAACTGCTGATGCCGGCGCGGCGCGGGGGGGCGGCATGAGCGCGCGGTGCACGCGGACGGTGGTGGCGGGGCACGAGGCGTTCGTGCTGGAGAACCCGCACCTGCGCGCGGTGGTGATCCCCGCGCTGGGGGGGCGCGTGTGGTCGCTGGAAGACCTGGCGCGCGGGCGGCAGTGGATCTGGCACCGCCCCGGCGTGCCGCTGGCCGCGCAGCCGGTGGGCGCGTCGTACGACGACGTGTGGGCCGGCGGGTGGGAGGAGCTGTTCCCCAACGACGCAGCGGGCCCCTTTGAGGGGCGCGACCTCCCCGACCATGGCGAGTGGTGGGCCACCCCCTTTTCGGTGGCCGAGGTGGTGGACGGCAACCCGCTGCAACTGCGGATGGTGGCCGAGACGCGCGTGGTGCGCGCGGCGTGCGAGAAGACCGTGGTGCTGGCGGCCGACGCGCCGCGGCTGACGGTGCGCTACGCCATCCGTTCGCTGGAGGATGCCCCCTTCCACTTCCTGTTCAAGCAGCACCTGCCGGTGGCGTTGGCGCCGGGGTGCCGACTGGCGCTCCCCGGGGGCGAGGCGGTGGCCGTGGATCCCGCGTTTGGTTCCGCCATCCGCTCGGCCGCGCCATTCGGCTGGCCGCTGGCCCCCACCGCGGGCGCCCCGCTGGACCTGCGCGCCATCCCGGGGGCGGAGAGCCGCACGCGCGAGTTCCTGTACGTGCGCGACCTGCCGGCGCCCTGGTGCGGCGTGGACGACCCCGAGGCGGGGGCGAGCCTGCGGCTGCGGTTCGACTCGGCGGCGTTTCCGTTCACGTGGCTGTTCCTGTCGTACGGCGGGTGGCGCGACGTGCACACCGCCGTGCTGGAGCCATGCACCACCATGCCCAAGGCGCTGGAGGCGGCGGTGGCGGCGGGGCACGCGGCGCGGCTGGCCCCGCGCGCGACCTTCCGCACGGCGGTGTCGGTGGAGCTGGGCGGATGTCCGGCGGCGGACGCATGACGGCCACCCTCACGCCGCGGGCGTCGGCCGCGGTGCCCCCCGCGGGGACGCAGGCCCCCGAGGCCAGCATCATCATCCGCTCGTACAACGAGGAGCGGTGGCTCCCCGAGGTGTTCGCCGCGCTGGCGCGGCAGCGCTACCGCGACTTCGAGGTGCTGCTGGTGGACTCCGGTTCCACCGACCGCACGCGCGAGATCGCCGCGGCGCACGGCGCCCGGATCGTGACGCTGCGCAAGGAGGACTTTACCTTCGGCCACTCGCTGAACGTGGGGATCGAGGCGGCGCGCGGCGCGCTGATGGCGCTGCTGTCGGCGCACGCGATCCCCGCCGACGACGGGTGGCTGGAGCGGCTGGTGGCGCCGCTGCGGGAGCCGGACGTGGCGATGGTGTACGGCGGGCAGCGCGGGCACGCGGTGTCCAAGTTTCCCGAGGTGCAGGACTTCGCGCGGCTCTTCCCCGACGAGGGGGAGGTGAGCTTCGGCGAGGACCCCTTCGCCAACAACGCCAACTCCGCCATCCGGCGCGACCTCTGGCTGGAGCACCCCTTTGACGAGGGGCTGCCGGGGCTGGAGGACATCGCGTGGGCCAAGTACTGGACCGAGGCGGGGAAGCGGGTGGTGTACGTGGCGGAGGCGCCCATCATCCACGTGCACGAGGAGTCGTGGGCGCAGGTGCGCAACCGCTACCACCGCGAGGGGATGGCGGCGCGATGGGTGGGGGCCAAGTACCTGCGGCACATCCCGGCGGAGCTGTGGCGCGAGGCGGCGTGGTGCGTGCAGGACCTGCGGCGCGCGGCGGCGCGCGGGGCGCTGTGGCGGCTGGGCGGGGAGATCCTGCGCTTCCGCTACGAGAAGACCTGGGGGACGGTGAAGGGGATCATCGACAGCCGCGGGCGCGCCAACCCGGCGCGACGGGCGTCGCTGTTCCGGCGGCGGCACTTCGAGGCGCTGGTGATCCGCGGGGCCAACCGCGCGCAGCTGGAGGCGCGCGAGCTGCCGCCGTTGCGCCCGGGCGAGCTGCTGGTGCGGGTGTCGCACGCCGGGGTGTGCGGCACCGACCTGGAGATCCTCGAGGGGACGCTGGGCTACTACCGCACCGGGCAGGCATCGTACCCCATCGTGCCGGGGCACGAGAGCGCGGGGACGGTGGTGACGGCCGGGCCGCGGGTGACGGGGCTGGCGGAAGGGGACCGGGTGGTGGTGGAGTGCATCCAGGGGTGCGGCGAGTGCGCCCCGTGCGCCGCGGACGACGCGGTGCGGTGCGCGGGGCGTCGCGAGGTGGGGGTGATGGGGATCGACGGCGCCTGCGCCACCTACCTGGTGACCCGCGCCCGCTACGCGCACCGGGTGCCCGAGGGGCTGTCGCTGGAGCAGGCGGCGCTGGCCGAACCGCTGGCCGTGGTGCTCAAGGGGCTGCGGCGGCTGGGGTCCGTGCCGGAGGGGGACCGCCCACGGCGCGTGGCGGTGATTGGCGCGGGGACCATCGGCCACTTTGCGGCGCAGGTGCTGCGGCTGCGCGGGCACCAGGTGACGGTCGTGGACCGGCTGGCCGAGCGGCTGGCGCTGCTGGGCCCCGGGGTGGCCACGGCCACCACGCTGGAGGGGGTGGGCGGCTTCGACTGGATCGTGGAGGCCACCGGCAAGGTGGCCGTGCTGGAGACGGTACTGCGCGAGAGCGCCACCGGGGCCTCGCTGCTGCTGTTGGGGCTGCCGTACGGCGACCAGCGGCTGTCGTTCGAGCAGGTGGTGGCGTACGACAAGACCGTGGTGGGGAGCGTGGGGAGCAGCGGCGCGGATTTCCGCGAGGCGCTGGCCACGCTGCCACGGCTGGACACGGCGCCGTTCCTGACGGCCACGTACCCGCTGGCCGAGTTTGAGCGGGCGTGGGCGCATGCGCGCGGCGGGTCGGCGCTCAAGGTGATGCTGGAGGTGGCGCCGCGGGTGCAGGCGGAGGCGGGCGCACCGCATTAGACTGCGGCCATGCGGCACCTCCGACGTCTGGCCCCCCTGTTGCTGGCCCTGCTGACCTGGCAGGCGGGGTGGGGTGCGTCGGTGGCGGCCTGCCAGATGGTGTCGGCGGCCACCGGGGCCGTGGGCTCCGCGGTCGGCTTGGCCGCGCCGCCCGCCGGGGCCGCCGGACACGCCGGACACCAGCACGCCGGGCATGCGGGGCACACGAGTCACGGACCCGCATCGCCCGAGGCCCCGCCCGTGTCCCCCGACGCGCCGGCGCCCTCCTGCCCGCTCCCCGGCGGGTGCGCCGCCACGGCCCCGGTGCCCAGCGCCCCCGCCGCCGTGACCGCCACCGTGGCGTTGGTGGAGGCCGATGCCCCGCATCGGCCCCTGCGCGCGCCGGTGGCCCCCGTGCGCACCCCCGAACCGCCCCCGCCGCGCCCCGCTGCGCACCCCTGACCGCCCGGCGCATTCGGCGCCGGTGCGCGCCTGTGTGCTTTTCTTGGGGACATCATGCGGAACGCGGCCTTGGGCCGATGGGCTGCGGGGATGGCGCTGGCCAGCGCCCTCCTCGCCAGCACCCTGTCGGCGCAGACGGATTACTACAACACGGACACGGGGCGCCCCCTGCAGGTGGAGGACGCCCATGTGGTGGAACGACGCGCGGTGGAGCTGCAGCTGGCGCCGCTGCGCGTGGAGGGAGGACGCGGCCGGCGCGCCCAGTGGGGGATTGAGCCGGAGTTTGCGGTGGGGTTTGCCAACCGCACCCAGTTCGAGATGGGGTTCCCGCTGCAGCGCCGCGAGGCGCCCGCACCGGGTGGCCGGGCGCCCGCCGGCGCGCTGGCACTGGGCGGCGTGGAGGTGGCGCTGCTCCACATGCTGAACGTGGAGACGGCGCTCCCGGCCATGGCCGTGGGGGTGGAGGCCACGCTCCCCGTGGGGAACGAGGCGCCCCGTCGGCTGTATCCAACGGTGAAGGGGATCCTGACCCGCACCACGCCGCACTTTCGGGTGCACGTGAACGGGCAGGTGACGGTGGGGGACGCCCCGGCGGCCTCGGGGGATGACGAGGGGCCGCATGGCGTGGCCGAGCGGTCACGCTGGCTGGCCGGCCTGTCGGTGGACCGGCCGTTCCCGCTGCGGGCGCTGCTGGTGGGGGCGGAGGTGGTGGCGTCGCGGCCGCTGGTGGACCGCGACACGCGGCCCCTGCGCGTGGACGTGGCCGCCGGGGCGCGCTCGCAGCTGTCGCCGCGCGTGGCGCTGGACGTGGGGGGCGGGCGGCGGGTGCAGGGCGAGGCAACCGGGT
>JBEIJM010000193.1:0-5952 GCA_040380205.1 Gemmatimonadaceae bacterium | reverse complement strand
GGCGTCTTGGCAGGGGGCTTGACCGGGGCCTTGGCGGGGGCCTTGGCCGGTGCCTTGGCGGCCGGCTTGGCGGGGGCCTTGGTGGCCGCCTGGGTGGCCGCCTTGGCCGGTGCTGGCTTGGCGGGGGTCTTGGCAGCCGCCTTGGCCGGTGCTGGCTTGGCGGGGGCCTTGGCGGGGGTGGCCGTCTTGGCCGCCTTAGCCGGGGCCTTGGCCGCCGGCGGCGCCTTGGCGGGGGCCGGCTTGGCGGCCGGCTTGGCCGCCGGCGCCTTGGCGGCTGGGGCCTTGGCTGGGGCCTTCTCCGCCCCCTTCTCCGCCGCGACCTCGGCGCTCTTGGCGGCCGGCTTGGCGGGGGCCTTGGCGGCGGGCTTCGTGGCGGACGTGGCGGCCGGTTCCGGTGCCGACGGCGCCGGAACGTCGCTTGCGGCCACCGCGGCGGGCTTGGCCACCGGCGCCTTGGGCGCCGGCTTGGGGGGGAGCGGGGCAAAGGTGACCCGGTCCGACGGCTTCTGCGGCTCGATCCGCATGGCGGCGCGCGCCTGGAGCGCGGCTTCGGCCGCCGCCGCCGGCGCCGTCACGGCCTTGGGGAGCTGCCCCAAGGGGACCGGCTTGGGGGGCGCCGCCTTGGGCTCCGGCTTGGGGAGCGCGCCGAACTTGGCGACGTAGGCCGCTTCGGTCTGCTGCACCAGCAGCTCGGCCTCATCGACCCCCATCTGCCCGCGCCGCACCATGTACTGGATCAGCTCCCGGCAGCTGTCCACGGAGAACGGCGCCATCCCGGCCGCCGCCCCCACGACACTGCGCATGACGCCGGCCATCCGGCTCCCGGCCTCCAGGCTGATCTCATGGGCCCGGGCGGCCATCTCGGCCGCGGTATCCCGCTGATCCGCTCCCCGATGCCCGGGGCCGCGACGCGGGGTTGGCGCCGAGGGCGGTGCATCCCCCTCGGCTTCCAGCGCTTCATCCAGCATCGGCTCGTCAGCCATCGATCGTGCGCTCTCCTGTCAACCAGCTGGGGCGGCCTAGGAGCCGCGTCGGACCCCCGCTGCTGGCCTGACGCGCCAGCCGGCGGAGCCGCCGCCCTCCCGGAACGCGTGTAACTATATGATTTTCCGCACTCTATGCAAGGCGTCGCGGGGCACGATCTTCGGAGTGCGCCAGTCTGGTTCCGGTGGCGGGGCGGATTTTGGCGTGCGCACTCTTGCGTCACAGCTCGTCAATTACGAGACATGTACAGGACACCATAAAGCCATGAACGCGCTACTACCGCTGCAAGGGATCAAGGTGCTGGATCTGTCGCGCGTCCTGGCCGGACCGCTGGCGGCCATGACCCTGGGTGATCTCGGGGCGCAGGTCATCAAGGTCGAGCGCCCCGGCACAGGGGACGACACCCGCGGATGGGGCCCCCCGTTTGATCCGCAGGGCGACGCGGCATACTTCCACTGCGCCAACCGCAACAAGCTCTCGGTGGCCGCCGACCTGGCGGACCCGGCCGACCGCGCCCTGGTCGAGGCGCTGCTGGCCGGCGCCGACCTGGTCCTCGACAACTTCCTCCCTGGGGTGCTGGGGCGGCACGGGCTGGACCCGGACACCCTCCTCGCCCGCCATCCGCGGCTGCTCTGGTGCACGGTGTCCGGCTTCGGTCCGCACAGTCGGCGCCCCGGCTACGACTTCGTGGTGCAGGCGGAGCAGGGGTGGATGGCGATCACCGGGGAGCCGGCGGGGGCCCCCATGAAGGCCGGGGTGGCGCTGGCCGACCTCATGGCGGGGAAGGACGCCGTCATCGCCCTGCTGGCGCTGCTGGCGGCGCGCGAGCGGCACTCGGGCCCGCTCCCCGCCGCCGACCGGCGCCTGCAGGTGGCGCTGGCGCACAGCGCGCTGGCCGGGTTGGCGAATGTGGCGGCCAACACCCTGGTCTCCGGCGCGGAGGCGCGCCGCTGGGGGAACGCCCACCCCAACCTGGTCCCCTATCAGCTCTTCCACGCCGCCGACCGCCCGCTGGTGCTGGCGGTGGGGACCGACGCCCAGTGGCTGGCGGCGGCGCGGGCGCTGGAGCTGCCGGCGCTGGCGGACGATCCCGCCCTGGCCACCAACGCGGGGCGCCTGACCCACCGCGACCGGGTGGTCGACGCCCTCGCGCAGCAGCTCGCGACCGCCCCGGCCGCCCATTGGATTGATCGGTTGGGGGGGGTGGGTGTACCGTGTGGGGTGGTCCGGACCGTCCGGGAAGCCTTGGAGGGCTCCGGGGCCACGGCGGGCGGGGGGATTCCCCCGGCCGCGCCCGGCACCATCCGCCTGGCGCCCCCGCGGCTCGACGCGCATGGCCCCCTGATCCGGGAGCACCACTGGAGTGCCTTTGCCCACCTGCCGATACCCCCAAAGCCTCCCGCGCCCGCGCCGTGACCTTCCCGCGCGTGGCGCGTCCTTCCCGCGAGTCGATCGGTGCGACCCGCGGTCCGCTGGTCGATCTCGCAGGGGTGTCGAGCGGACCCGTCCGGCGTTATCGTGAACACGCCCATGACGGACCCCCTTCTCCCGCTCCCCGAGGTCGATTCGGACCAGGACGTCATCACCCGCATTCTGGGTGGTGACCGCGAGAGCTTCGCCGTGCTGATCGGCCGGTACAGTGATCCCCTGTATCGGCATGCCCTCGGGATGACCGGCAGTCCGGACGTCGCGGAGGACATTCTCCAGGCCTCGTTCATCAAGGCGTACCATCACCTGGGTGAGGTGCGCGGACGGTTCGATGCCTGGCTGTTCCGGATCGTGGCCAACGGGTGCAAGGATTGGCTCAAGAACATCCGCCGCACCCACGTGAGCTACGAGGAGGACGATCAGCCCTCCGGCTTCGCGTTGCCCGACGAGGAACTCGACCGCACCGAGCTGCGGCGGGACCTCGACGCGGCGCTCGCGCAGCTGGCGCCCTCCTTGCGCGAAGCGTTCATCCTGAAGCACGTGGAAGGGCGCTCGTACGAGGAGATGGCTGACCTGCTGGGGACCACTGTCGGAGCCCTGAAGATGCGCGTGCACCGGGCACGCGAGGCGCTTCAGGCCCTGCTCGAGGAGAGGTACGCCTGATGTTCGACCATCACGACGACGAGACCCCCGCCACCCCCAGCCGGCCGTTGGCCGACCGCGAGGTGCCGCTGCCGACCATGGCCGCCGCCGACCTGGCGCAGGCCGCCGTGCACGGCTGGCTGGACGGCGAGCGCTCCGAGGCCGAGGCCCATGCGGCAGCCCCGGCGCAGGTGCGGTTCTGGGGGGAGCTGATGGGGCAGGTGGCGCACCACCGCGCCCGCACCGCGCCCGCCTCGCTGGTCGACGCCATCATGAACGCCCTGCCACCGGTGTCCCCTGGGGCCCCGCTGGCGGACGCTCCTGTGGCCGCCTCGCGGGCCGCCGCGCCCCGCGCGGCGGATCGCCCCGCCGACCGCTCCGCCCCGCCGCGCTGAGCGAGCCCGGGGGCCCCGCGGGGCGCCCCACGCACGCACGCGCAGACGCAGACCCACACGCACACGCCGCCCCGACGCAGGTCGTCGGGGCGGCGTGTGGCGTTTCGGCGGGCGTGACGGGGGGACGGCGCGCCGCCCCCCCGTCCCCCGGTCACATGTGCAGCGCCCGCCCCAGCGCCGCCAGCGCCGCCTCCTTGGTGACCTCGCTCAAGGTGGGGTGCGCGTGCACCGTCATCCCGATGTCCTCCGCACTCGCGCGGTACGCCATCGCCAGCACCACCTCCGCCATCAGGTCGGCCACGTTGGGGCCGATCATGTGCGCCCCCAGCAGCTCGTCGCTGTCGCGGTCCACCACGAACTTCACGAACCCCTGGGTCTCCCCCATGGTCCGGGCGCGCCCGTTGGCGCTGAAGGGGAACTTCCCCACCCGGTACGGGCGCCCGCTCGCCTTCACCTCCTGCTCGGTGAGCCCCACCATGGCCAGCTCGGGCCACGTGTAGACGATCCCCGGCACCAGGTGGTGGTGCATGTGCGACCCCTTCCCGGCAATCACCTCCGCCGCCACCACCCCTTCCTCCTCGGCCTTGTGCGCCAGCAGCTTGCCGCCGCACACGTCGCCGATGGCGTACACGCCGGGCAGGTTGGTGCGCTGCTGGTCGTCCACCAGCACCTCGCCGCGCGCGCCCAGCGCCAGCCCCAGCGCCGCCGCGTCCACCCCCCCCAGCGACGGCTTCCGCCCCACGCTCACCAGCACATGGTCCCCCGACAGCGTCGAGGCAACGCCGTCCTTCTCCACCGTGAGCGTCACCCCGTCGGCGCGCACCGCCGCGCCCGTCACCCGCGTGCCGGTGTGCAGCACCAGCCCCTGCTTGCGGAACACCTTGTCCGCCTCCCGCACCAGCTCCTCGTCGTTCCCCGGCAGGATCGTGGGGGCGAACTCCACCACCTCCACCTCGGCGCCCAGCCGGCGCCACACCGACCCCAGCTCCAGCCCGATCACGCCGCCCCCCACCACCAGCAGCCGCTGCGGCACCGCCGGCAGCGACAGCGCCCCCACGTTGGAGAGCACCCGCTCCTCGTCGAACGGCAGGAAGGGGAGCTGCACCGGCACCGAGCCGGTGGCCAGGATGACCGCGCGCCCCTGCCACGCCGTCACCGTGCCGTCGGCGGCGCGCACCTCCACCACGTTCCCGGCGCGCAGCGTGCCGAAGCCGCGCGCCCAGGTGACCTTGTTCTTGCGGAAGAGGAACTCCACCCCCTTGGTGTTCTGCGCCACCACCTCCGTCTTCCGCGCCATCATCGCGGGAAGGTCCAGCGCCACCCCGTCCACGCGGATGCCGTGCTCGGCGGCGTGGCGGCGGATGAAGTCGTAGTGCTCCGACGACTGCAGCAGCGCCTTGGAGGGGATGCACCCCACGTTCACGCACGTCCCCCCCAGCGTGGCGTCGGCTTCCACGCAGGTCACCGAGAGCCCCAGCTGCGCGGCGCGGAGGCTGGCCACGTACCCCCCGGGCCCGCCCCCCAGCACCACCACGTCGACCGTCTGCGGCGCCGTCATGGTCACTCCACCAGCATGGCGGCGGGATCCTCCATCAGCTCCTTCACGCGCACCAGGAAGAGCACCGCCTGCTGCCCGTCGATGAGGCGGTGGTCGTACGACAGCGCCACGTACATCATGGGGCGGATCTCCACGCGCCCGCCCACCGCCACGGGACGGTCCTGGATCTTGTGCAGCCCCAGGATGCCGACCTGCGGATAGTTGATGATGGGGGTGGAGATGAGCGAGCCGAACACCCCGCCGTTGGTGATGGTGAACGTCCCGCCGGTGAGGTCGTCCATCGTGAGCTTGCCGTCACGGGCGCGCTTGGCGACGGCCGCGAGGTCGCGCCCGATCTCCACCACCGACTTGCGGTCGGCGTCCTTGAGGTTGGGGACCACGAGCCCCGCCTCGCTGGCCACGGCGATGCCGAGGTTGACGTAGTGCTTGTGGACGATGTGGTCGCCGTCGAGCTGCGCGTTGACCACCGGGTACGCCTTGAGCGCCTGGCAGGCGGCCTTGGCGAAGAAGGGCATGAACGAGAGCTTGACGCCGTGCGCCTTCTCCACCCGCTCGCGCAGCCGGTCGCGCAGCGCCGAGATCGCCGACATGTCGATCTCGTTGAAGGTGGTGAGGTGCGCGGTGGCGTGCTGCGACTGCAGGAGGTTCTCCGCGATGCGCTTGCGGCGCGTGGACATCTTTTCGCGCGTCTCGCGTCCGGTCGCCGCGGGAGCCGCGGGAGCCGCGGGAGCCGCGGGAGCCGCGGGAGCCGGTGCCGCCGGCGCGGGGGCCGCCGCGGCGGCCATGGCCGCCATCACGTCCACCTTGGCCACCACGCCACCCATCCCCGTGCCCGTCACGCTGGCGGGGTTCACGCCGGCGTCCGCCGCCAGGCGGGCGGCCGAGGGGGCCAGCCGCGGCGTCGACTCGGCCGCGGCCGCGACCGGGGCTGCGGCGACCGGGGCG
>JBEIJM010000192.1:0-5956 GCA_040380205.1 Gemmatimonadaceae bacterium | reverse complement strand
GCGGTGCGGGCCGTTTGTGGGGCCGCCCCGCCCGCCGGGGCCGCCGGCCCCGACCGCGCCCCCGCGGCGGGGCCCCCGGCGGCGCCCGCCACCCCTGCCCCGGCCACGCCCCCGGTCCCGCCCAGCAGCGGGAGGATGCCATGATGACCCGTTCCCGTGCGGGCCGGCTCCTGCCGGCCCTCCTCCTCGCCGCGGCCGCCTGCGGCGACCACACCACGGACAGCGTGCAGGTGGGCTACCGGGGCACTGCGCTGGAGCAGAACTACAACCGCGGCGACCTCAAGGCCCAGTTCGCGGCGGTCAAGATCCCCGCGCCCCTCCCGCCGGCCGGGGCCTCCCCGCCGGGGCCGCTCCCCTGGAAGAACGTCCAGGTGCTCAACGACATCAGCGTCGCGGAGTTCAACCGCACGATGATCGCCATGAGCACCTGGGTGGCCGGCACCGGGAACTGCGCGTACTGCCACAACATCGCCAACCTGGCCGCCGACACCACCAACGACGGCAAGCCGCTCTACACCAAGCTCGTCGCGCGGCGCATGCTGCAGATGACGCGGCACATCAACGGCCAGTACAGCCAGCACGTCAAGAACACCGGCGTCACCTGCTACACCTGCCACCAGGGGAAGCCGCTCCCCAACGGCCTCTGGTTCTACAGCAGCCAGACCGACTACCTCCGGCACTACCTCGACCGCGACGGCGCCCGGGTCATCTCCAAGGCGGTGGCCCCCAGCAACGCCAACCGCAGCTCGGTCAAGCAGACGGAGTGGACGCACGCCCTCATGATCTCGCAGTCCAAGTCGCTGGGGGTCAACTGCACCTACTGCCACAACACGCGGCAGTTCGCCAGCTGGTCGGAGGCGCCGCCGGCGCGTGTCACGGCCTACCACGGCATCCTCATGCTGCGTGACGTCAACAGCAGCTATCTGGCGCCGCTGCAGCCGGTGTACCCCGCGGTGCGGCTGGGCAAGATGGGCGACGCCCCCAAGGCGCAGTGCATCACCTGCCACAACGGGGCGTACAAGCCCCTCTACGGCGCCCAGATGGCCAAGCACTACCCGGCCATGTGGGGGCGCAGCGACTGGGACGGCGTCCCCTTCCCGTCGCTGGTCCCGGCCATGGACTCGCTGGCCGTGCCGGCCATGCCGTCGGGGGCGACACCAGCCACCGCCGCCCCCAAGCGGTCCAGCGCCCGCCCCACCACCGGCGGCGCCACCGTGGGCGACGGAGCCCCGCTCCACTAGCACGGCAGCACGCGCAACAACCGCGCACAGGGCCATCGGCCCGCAGCGCGACCCCGGCCCCGTGGCGCTTCGGCTTCACGGGGCCTTGCGCATCGGGGGAAGGGCTGGCAGTCCGGACTCGCGGGTCGCGGCCTCCGCCCCCCCGCGGAGAAACCCGAATGCCCGGCGGTGCATTCACCCCACAGAGCGTGCCCGGGACCACCCGGGCTCCCACAGGCGCCGACGCCTCGCCCCCTGCCCCAGCCGCCACCGCCATGCGCCGCCTCCCGGTCTACATCCTTGCCGACGTGTCGGGTTCCATGCGTGGAACCCCCATCGAGTCCGTCAACTCCGGCATCCGCCAGCTGCATCGGGACCTCCTGGGGGACCCGCAGGCCATTGAGAGCGCCTACCTCTCGGTGCTGACCTTTGCCGACCGCGCCACCCAGGCCGTCCCCCTCACCGAGGTGGCGCTCTTCACCCCGCCCGACCTGGTGGCCACCGGCAACACCAACCTCGGCGACGGGCTGCGCCTCCTGCTTGACCTCTTCGACCGCGAGCTGGTGCGCACCACCGCCGACGCCAAGGGCGACTGGCGCCCGCTGGTGTTCATCCTGTCGGACGGCGCCCCCACCGACACCGACTGGCCGCGCCACGCGCAGCTCCTGCACGACCGCCGCCCCGCCAACATCATTGCGGTGGCCTGCGGCGATCAGGCCGATGCGACCGTGCTCAAGCAGGTCACCGAGACGGTGATCCGCATGCAGGACATGTCCCCGGATGCGTTCAAGGCCTTCTTCCGCTTTGTCTCCGCCTCCGTGCGGCAGACGAGCGCCAAGGTGGGCGCGCTGGCGGACGGCGACGGGATCACCCTCCCGCCTCCGCCCCCGGCATCACGATCGTCCCCTGAGCGCGCCCCAGCCGCCCGTCGCCACCTGGGCGCACCTCCCCCCGGCCACCGCGTGGTCCCCTGAGGGGTGGTCAGCGCTGTTGGCGACGGTGCTCCCTCCCGATGCGCCGGTCCCCGACGACGTGGAGGCCCGCGCGGATGGGGCATCGGCGGATGTACCGCTGTCCGGTGGCGGGCGCCTGCTGCTGGCCAGCCGGCGGGGGCGCCTGCATGCCCATCGCGGCGATCACCGCGAAGACGCCATGGCGTGGCGGACCGGTGCCGCGGGGTGGTGCGTGGCCGTGGCCGATGGCGCCGGGTCGGCGGTGTACAGCCGAGTGGGCGCCCATGTGGCCGTGCACGTCGTGGTCCACGAGGCGCTGCGAGCCCTGCAGTATGGGAACACGCTGACGGCCGCCCTGAGCGCCGCGGCCGACGCCGTGCAGGCGGCGCTGGACACCCTCGCGGCAGAGGCCCCCTGCGCCCCGCGCGACCTGCGCACCACGCTGCTGGTGGCCGTCGGCACGGGCGCGCGCGTGGCGCTGATGCAGGTGGGCGACGGCGCCATCGTCTGCGAAGGCCCGACCTCGCCCTTCCGGCAGCCGATTGCGGCCCACAGCGGCGCGTATTCGGGGGAGGTGGCGCACTTCCTCCCCGACGCCGGCGCGGTGGCGGCCCTGCGTGCGTCCATCACGGAGCTGGAGGCGGGGGAGGCGCGCACCCTGCTGCTGGCCACGGACGGCGTGGAAGACCCGTGGTATCCGCTGGCGCGGCATGCCCCGGCGCTGCTGGCCTCGCTGGCGGGCGAGGCGGCCACCGTGCCGGAGGGGCTGCTGCTGACCGGCACGGCCGCCCCGCTGCGGGAGGCCGATGGGGCCGGTGACGCCCTGCTGCACTGGTTGGCGTTCGAGAAGCGCGGCGAGAACGACGATCGCACGCTGGCGGTGGTGCGGAGCCCAGGGGCTGCGGGATGACGGCCGTGCGGTGCACGCTGACGGACGGCCGCGTGGTGGAGCTGGAGGCGGAGCCGGTGGGCACCGGCGGCGAGAAGCGCGTGTTCCTCACGCGTGATCGCCAGCTGGCCGTGGGGTTCTACCACGGACGCCTGCCGGACCGTCGGGAGCGGGTGGACCGGCTCACCCGCATCCTCACCACCTACAATCCCACGCTGGTCGAGGGGACGGGCGACTACTGGGCGCAGGCATTCAACTGGCCGGTGGGGATGGTGGACGGCGAGCGCGCCATCCCCCGCGCCTTCGCGCAGGCGCACCACCTGGTGTGGCCGCCACTCGGGGTGGTGACCCCCGCGTATCGCCCCGCCTTCTTCTTCACCGACCGGTTCGGCCAGCGGCAGGAGAAGGAGGTGCGCTGGTTCACCGGCGGCAAGGCCGGGCGCTTCGTGCCGCCTGACGAGGCCGGATCGTTCCTCACGCGCCTGCAGGTGGCGGTGCGGCTCGCGCGGGCGGTGCGTCGGCTGCACATGGCGGGGCTGGCGCACGCGGACCTGTCGCACAAGAACGTGCTGGTGGACCTGCGCGGCGGCGACGCCTGCATCATCGACATCGATTCGCTGGTGGTCCCCGGGATCGCGCCCCCGGCGGTGTTGGGCACCCCGGGGTACATCGCGCCGGAGGTCCTGGCCGGCGGGGCCCAACCGTCCATCGCCACCGACCGCCACGCGCTGGCCGTGCTCATCTACGAGCTGCTGTTGCAGCGCCACCCGTTGCAGGGGCGCCGCGTGCACAGCACCCGGTCGGCGGAGGAGGACGAGCGGCTCTCCATGGGCGCCCGCGCGCTGTTCGTGGAGCATCCCACCGACCGCAGCAACCCGCCCGTGGCCCCGCTGGTGCGCCGCTACGCCGCCCTGGGACCGGCGCTGGCGCAGTGCGTGGAGCGCACGTTCGTGGAGGGGCTGCACGCCCCCGCGCGACGCGCCGACGCGGCCGATTGGGAGCGCGCGCTGTATCGCACCCTGCAGTGGATGGCTCCGGGGAGCGCGGGAGGATGGACGCTGGCCATCCCCGGCGCCGCCGCCCAGGGGTGGCCGGCCACCGACGCAGTGCCAGACACGCTTCTGGTGGCGCGGCTACTGCGCGAGACGGGCCAAGGGCTGGTGGATGAGGGCGACCACCAGGTGCTGTTCCACCACCTGCTGTTGCACGACTGGCACCTGCGCGTGGGGGTGGCCCCTGACGAACGGGCCGACCGATCGCCGCGTGCCTATGTGTCGCAGCACCAGGGCAAGTGGTGGCTGGTGAACACGGCCGGCACGCCGTGGCAGGTGACCGTGCCGGGGGGCGGCGCCGCCACCGTGACGGGGCGCAACGGCATGGTGGAGCTGGTCCCGGGCACCCGGATCCGCGTGGGCGATGACGTCCCCGCGCGCGTGCTGGCGGTGCAGCGCGTGGACACGCGCACCGGCCAGCCGCTGCCCCCCCTCGACGCGCGGTCGCGCTGACCGGCGGACCGCACCATGCACGATCCGCGGGTGCGCGTGCGCGAGGCGTTGCACGACCTGGTGCGGGAAGACCCGACCGGATGGAGTGTGCCGACCTTGGAGGTGTTCCGGAACCGCCTGCTGGATCGCACCGGCAGCGACTACCGCCCCTACGCCGACTTGGTGGTGGAGGCGGTGCGCCGCGGCTGGTGTCAGCGGCTGGGCCACGGCACCGTCGCGCTCGCGCAGTGGGATCGGCTGCTGTCCCCTTTTGTGTTGCAGTGGACCAGCGAACGGTTCGTGCAAGCGGA
Source organism: Gemmatimonadaceae bacterium (assembly GCA_040380205.1). GTDB lineage: Bacteria > Gemmatimonadota > Gemmatimonadetes > Gemmatimonadales > Gemmatimonadaceae > Gemmatimonas. The sequence goes on along the minus strand of JBEIJM010000192.1, from coordinate 1,099 downwards.
GATGGCGCGCTGGGCGGCGGAGTGCTGGGGGGTGGCCTTGGGGGTGTTGCCGCTAGATCGCGTGCAGGTGGCGCCGCCACCACCCCCCGCCCCCGTGCGGATGGCGCCGCCGACCTCACCGGCCAGCGCTCGGGGGGGCGCACCCGCTGGCACCGCCATGGTGGGCCGCGGTGGGTCCCCGCCTGCGGGAGGTGCGGGGATACGATCCGGGGGACGCGGGCCGATACCCGCGCCTTCTCCGGGACGCGCGGCGCCGTGGCGGGGGGCCACCGGTGGCTCGCCGCGTCCCGTCCCGCCGGCGCCACTGGCACCGGCGTGGTTACCGGCGGGGGGCCGTCCGCGCCCGCGCGTGGCGGCGCCCATCCATCCGCAGGTGCCGCGGGTGCTGGCGGGGGCGGTCGCCGCGCTGCTGGTGGCCTTCGGCATTCAGGTGGCTCGCACCCCGTCGGCGGCGGAGGGAGATACGGCGGTGGCCGAGGCGGCGGTGGCCGAAGCGGCGGTGGCCGGCGCGCCGGCGCCTCCGGGGACGGCGGTTCGCGGGACGGGGCAGCGGCCTCCCGACGACAGCGCCGCACCGGCCGTCGCCCCGCCGGCGCCGGAGCGCCTCGCGGAGGGGGCCGCAGGGCCTTCGGCGGGTGCACTCGCGACGACCACGCCGTCGGTGCCCGGCGGCCCCCCCAACGCCAGCCCGGGCGTGCCGTCACTGACCGGGGCGCTGCTCCCCACCGCGGCCGACCGGGGGCGGCTGCTGGTGGTGCAACCCGCCCGCCGGGCCAGCGGGGAGGGACGCCGACTGGTGGCGGGAGCGCCGGCGGTGGCCGCCGCCTTCGACGAATTGCACCTGCGCACCGGCGAGGTGATGCGCGGGACGGTGGAAGTGGTGCGCGCCGGCACCCTGCAGTTCCGGGATCGCCGCACGGGGTTGCGACACGAGGTGCGCAAGGACTCGGTGGACTACGTCATCACCGAGTTTGGCAGCACGGTGCGCTTTCGGGCGGCCAGGACGTGCCCGGTCGCGCCGTCATCCCCCACGCGCCCCGGCCGAGCCCCCAAGGCGGTCGCCGCCGTGCCGTCCAGGGAGTCCGGTCCGCGCGCCCGC
>JBEIJM010000191.1:0-5968 GCA_040380205.1 Gemmatimonadaceae bacterium | reverse complement strand
GCCGCCCCAGCCGCCGCCCCCGCCACCGGCGCGGCGGCGCCGCGGAGGGCATCGGCCATGAGCCCGCCCATGCCGGCGGCGGCGCCCAACCCCGCGCCCAGCGCCCCCAGCCCGCCCGGATTGGCGGCGGCGATGGGAAGGCTCTGCGCCGCCTGGAACTGCGTGTAGGCGCGCAGGTCCCCCACCATGTTCATGCTGATCCGCTCGTCCAGGCGCTTCTGCAGCTCGTCGGGGAGGGAGAGGTTCTCGACGGTGAACGTCTCGAGGGCCAGCCCCAGCTGCGTGAACGCCGGGGCGATGGCCGCCTGCACCTGGGCCCCCAGCGCCGCCTGGTTGGCGGCGAGGTCCAGGAACGGCAGCTGCGCGTTGGCGAAGGCCGTGGTGAACCCCGAGAGGATGGCGGTGCGCAGCTGCGGCTCCAGCTGGTCCACCGTGTACTCGGCGTCGGTGGCGCCCACCGTGGACTGGAACCGCGCCGGGTCGGCCAGGCGGAAGGCATAGGTGCCAAAGCCGCGCAGGCGCACCGCGCCGAACTCGCGGTCGCGGATGGTGATGGGCTGCGGGGTCCCCCACCGCTGCGCGGTCTGCAGGCGGGTGGAGAAGAAGTACACGTCGCTCTTGAACGGGGACTCGAAGGCCTTGTCCCAGTTCATGAGGTTGGTGAGCAGCGGCAGGTTGGCCGTGACCAGCTTGTGCAGCCCCGGGCCGAAGAGGTCGGCCGTGCGCCCCTCGTTCACGAACAGGGCGGCCTGCGTCTCGCGGACGGTGAGGGCGGCGCCGTTCTGGATCTCCAGGTCGCGCATGGGGACGCGATGCATGAGGATCCCGGGGCCGGACTCGGTCCACTGGATGACGTCGATGAACTGCTTGCGCAGGAAATCGCCAAGGGCCATGCGGGGCTCCGAAAGGGGGAAAGGGCGCCAGCAGGGAAACCTGCGCGCCCGTCCTCGTCAATACGAGCGGGCGCGTGCGTGGTTTCCCGTTGAAGGATAATTCCGATTCGCGGAAATCAATGGTGCCCTGAGGGGGCATTGAGGAGGCATTGCGGCCGTTACCCTATCGGCCGCCGCCTGGCAGAGCGAAGTTCGCGCAGCATCCCCGGTGGCGGGGGTGCGCACGAGGCCCCGCGGTGCGCGCGGGTGCGCAGCGACGTCCCCCTGGAGGAACCTGGCATGAGAGCGACACGAGCACGGAGCGGCGCCCTGGCGGCGCTCCTGATGGTCTCCCTGGCGGGGGTGGCGGCGCGCGCCGACGCCCAGGGGGGGACGGGCACCATCCGCGGCAAGGTCACCAACGCGGCCGGACAGCCGCTCCCGAATGCGCAGGTGTTCATCGTGGGGACCCCCAACGGGGCGCAGACCGGGGCCGACGGCGGCTTCACGATCGGGCGCGTCCCGGCCGGCACGGTGGCGGTGCGCGCGCGGCTGATCGGCTACGAGGCCTCGGAGCGCAGCGTGGTGGTGGCCGAGGGGGCGACCGCCACGGCGGACTTCCGGCTCACCCCCCTCGGCGGTGTCACTGGACCAGGTGGTGGTGACCGGCACCGCCGGCTCGGCGCGCAAGCGCGAGGTGGGGAATTCCATCGGGCAGGTGTCGGTGGCCAGCCTCCCCGAGGTGCCCACCAACGTCTCCAACCTGCTGGCCGGGCGCGTGGCCGGGGTGAACATCTCCGGCGGGCTGGGGAACGCGGGGAGCGGGAGCGCGATCCGCCTGCGTGGTGCGACGTCGATGGCGCTGAGCAACCAGCCGCTCATCTACGTCGACGGCGTGCGCACGCGCAGCGACGAGTACCCGCGCAACGGCATCTTCCAGGGGGCGACGCAGCGCGGCGCCAACGCCTACGGCAGCCCGCTCAACGACATCAACCCCGACGACATCGAGCGGATCGAGGTGGTGAAGGGGGCGGCGGCGACCACGCTCTTCGGCACCGACGCGGCGGCCGGCGTGATCCAGATCTTCACCAAGCGCGGCTCGCAGGGCGCGCCCAAGTGGACCACGCAGCTCAACAGCGGCTTCTCGCGGCTGCAGCAGTTCGGGACCGACGCGGTGCCGCTCATCTACATGGAGCCGTTCGTGCGCGACGCCGGGCGGCTGGGGGTGCAGGCGCAGGTGGCCGGCGGGACGCAGGGCGGGGTGCGCTACCTGTTCTCCTTCGGCGCCGACAACACCGACGGCGTGCTGCAGCTGGACAACGAGCGCAAGTACCAGCTCCGCGCGAACATGGACTTCGCGCCGATGAAGAACCTGCAGATGAGCTGGAACAGCTCGTTCTCCAGCAACCTCATCACGCAGACCCCGGCGGGGAACAACGCGCAGGGGGTCACGCTGAACGCCTTCCGGCGCGACCGCAACTACTTCGGCAAGGCCGACCCCGACACCATCAAGCTGGTGTACGGGCAGCGGCTCAACAGCTTCGTGGACCGGCTGCTGCTGGGCTCCACGCTCACCTGGACGCCGCTGGCCAACTACTCCAGCCGGCTGGTGATCGGCTTCGACCGCTCGTCGCTGGAGAACCGCAACGTGCGCCCCTACGGTTTCCCGGGCGCCGTGACCGGCATCATCCAGAACCAGGTGTGGCAGAACAAGATCCTCAGCCTGGACTGGGCCAACAACTACGACTGGCAGGTGAGCGACGACTTCAAGGCCACCCTGTCGGCGGGGACGCAGTACGTCAACTCGCTGGTGGGGGACGTGGTGGCGTACTCGGAGAACTACCCGGCGCCCACGGAGCCCACCGTGGCGTCGGGGTCGCTGCGCAACGCCGACGAGAACCGGCTGAAGAACATCACCGGCGGCGCGTTCGCGCAGGCGCTCCTCGGCTTCAAGGACCGCTACTTCGTGACCGTGGGCGCGCGCGTGGACGGGAACAGCGCCTTCGGCGAGAGCTTCGGCTTCCAGACGTACCCCAAGGCCAGCGCCTCGTGGGTGGTGTCCGACGAGGGGTTCTGGCGGGAGCGGTTCGGCACGCTCAAGGTGCGCGCCGCGTACGGCGCCGCCGGGCGGGCGCCCACGGCGTTCGCGGCGGTGCAGACCTGGAACCCGGTGGGGTGGGGGACCGCCCCGGCGGTGCGCCCGCTCAACCTGGGCGACCCCAACCTGGGCCCCGAGCGCACCACGGAGACGGAGCTGGGCTTCGACCAGACGCTGTTCGACGGCCGCCTCTCGGTGGACTTCACCTGGTTCCGCGCGGTCACCGACGACGCGCTCTTCTTCGTGCGCAACGTCCCCTCGCAGGGGTTCCTGGCCAGCTCCCTCGGCAACGCCGGGAAGATCCAGAAGCGCGGGATCGAGGCGGCGATCAACGCCACGCTGCTGGAGCGCGACAACCTCGCCATCCGCGCCGGGCTCAACGCCAGCACCAACGTGAGCAAGGTGCTGAGCCTGGGGGGCGCGCCCTCCTTCAGCATCGGGAACTTCGGCTGGGTGATCGTGGGGCAGCCGGCGCCGGTGGTGCGCGGGCGGCTCATCCGCAACGCCGACGTCATCGGCGCGCCGATCGACACCACGGTGAACCACACCTTCGGGCCGTCGCAGCCCACGCTGATCCTCTCGCCGTCGCTCAACATCACGACGTGGAAGGGGATCTCCATCTCCGTGCGCGGCGAGTACCAGGGGGGCGCCTTCCTGAACGAGGACGCGTCGTTCCAGGCGCTGTCCCGGTCGGTGCTGTGGCCCAGCTGCGAGCGCGCCTACCCGGTGATCGCCGCGGGCGGCGACCTCACGCCCCGCGAGCGGCTCACCTGCATCCCGGCCAACGCGCGGCAGGACATGTTCATCTTCCCGGCGGACTTCTTCAAGATCCGCGACCTCACGGTCACGATCCCGCTGGGGAAGCTGATCCCGCGCACGGCCAGCAGCGCGCTGGTGCTGTCGGCGCAGAACTTCTTCCGCCGCAACTACGGCATGCCGCTGTTCGACCCCGAGATGTCGGGGAACGACGGTTTCAACGCCCCGGTCCGCTACATCTCCGAGCACATTCCCGCGCCGGCGATGTACCTGACCTCGCTCCGGCTCACGTTCTGAGGCCCCCGACCATGACCACGACCCTGACCCGCTCCCTCCGCACGCTCGTGCGCACGGCGCCCGTCGCGGCGCTGGCGGTGGCCGCCGGCTGCGACCTGAAGGTGACCAACCCCGGCCCCGTGCAGGCCAGCTTCCTGGACACGCCCGCCGCCCTCACGGGGGTGGTGAACGGCGCGGGGCGCGACCTCGCCGAATCGATGAACTGGGTGGCGTACACCGGCGCGGCGGTGACGCGCGAGGTGCTCCCCTCCGGCTCCACCGCGGCCTTCGGGATCTCGGTGCGCCAGCAGCTGGGGGTGCTGGCCGCCGACGACGGCGGCGACTGGTGGAACCAGGCGCAGCGCGCCCGGTGGACGGCGGAGAACGCCGCGGAGCGGGTGCGCCGGGTGCTGGGCACCGGCGCCGCCACCAGCACGACGCTGGCGCAGGCGCTCGTCTGGGTGGGGTTCTCCAACCGCCACCTGGGGGAGAATTTCTGCGACGGCATCATCGACGGCGGGCCCAAGCAGCCGTACACGGTGTACCTCGAGCGCGCCGAGGCGGCGTTCACCGAGGCGATCACGGTGGCGGGGGCGGCCAACAACACCACGCTCCGCGACGCGGCCACCGCCGGGCGCGCCTCGGTGCGGGTGCTGCGCAACAACCTGTCGGGGGCGGCCACCGATGCGGCGGCGGTGGCCAACACCTTCGCCTACCGGCTGTCGTACTTCGTGAACACGGTGGACCAGTACAACCGCATCTACTGGGCGTCGGCCAACCAGCCGTACCGCGCCCACACGGTGTGGGGGACATACTACGACGCCTATCGGAAGAGCACGCGGGACCCGCGCGTGGCGTACGACTCCAGCCTGACCATCCGCTTCGGCGACGCGGCGGTGACCAGCCTGGGCGGGCAGGTGCGCTGGTACTTCCAGACCAAGTATCCCCTCCGTGAGTCCCCGATCAACCTCGTCACCGGGTGGGAGATGCGGCTGATCGAGGCGGAGGCGCTGTTGGCGGCCGGGGATGTGGGGGGCGCCATGAACAAGATCAACGGGCGTCGCGCGGCGCTTGGGCTGACGCCGTGGTCCGCGTCCAGCACCACCGAGGCGTGGACCGCGCTCAAGCGCGAGCGCGGCATTGAGCTGTGGCTGGAGGGGCGCCGGCTGGGCGATTTCCGCCGGTGGGCCGCGCAGAACCGCCCCGGGGAGCAGGAGGACATGACCGGGCGGTCGCTGTGCTTCCCGATCCCGCTGTCCGAGACGGAAACCAACGTCAACCTGCGGACGCCGTGAGCGAGGGATCCCGGTGGCGGGGGGCCCGATGACGGTCCCCCGCCCACGGGTGCGGGCGGTCGTGGCGCTGGTAGCCACGACCGCCGCGGCCGGGTGCCACAGCTACCGCCCAGTCAGCTCGGCCGCCGTGGCGGTGCGGGACGAGGTGCAGGTGACGCTCACCCCCGAGGGGAGCCGGGCGCTGGTGCCCGTGCTGGGCCCCGGGGTGCGGATGGTGGAGGGGGTGGTGCGCGAGCGGCAGGGGGACGGCGCGGTGGTGCTCACCGGCACGCAGCTGCTGCTGGAGGACGGTGACCGTCGTCAGGGGCCGCGCGAGCCGGTGGTGATTGCGGCGGACGCGGTGGCGCGCAGCGACCGGCGCACGCTGGACCGCGGGCGCACGCGCCTGACGGTGGCGGCGATTGCCGGGGGCTTCACCGCCGTGGTGGTGTCGGTGCTGCGGAGCACGCGGTTCCGCGGGCAGGGACAGACGGGGCAGGGGCCGGGGGTTCCGGAGTAGGCGGCGACGTTGCCCGCGCCCTACGCGGTACGCCGCCCCCGTCCCAGCACCCCCCACGCCACCAGCCCCACCCCCACCAGCGCCAATCCCGCATATGCCTCCGCGGGGCGCTCGGTGACGATGTGCCACAGCGTCCACCCGGTCACCGCCAGGTACGCCAGCGGCGTGACCG
>JBEIJM010000190.1:0-5984 GCA_040380205.1 Gemmatimonadaceae bacterium | reverse complement strand
GTCACCGGCCACCGGCGCGCCCTCCGCCGGCGCCGTCGCCCCCTCCACCGGGGCCGCCGGAGCCGAGGCCACCGCCGCCACCGCCGGCGCGCCCGTCGGCGCCCCCACCTCGTACTGCCCGCTCTCCAGCTTGGTCAGCGACAGCAGCCCGCGCGCATGCGCCTCCTGCACGAACCGCGAGAACTTCGGGTGCCCCAGGTTCTTCTCGTCAAACGACGCGTCGATCTCCTGCATCACCTGCTTCAGGCGGTCGCTGCGCATCACGTCGCCGGCGCGCACCATGCGCCCCAGCGCCTCGGTCACCAGCGCCCACGGGTCCCAGCGCGTCGACTCGTCCTCGCCGGTCTTCACCAGCCCGGCCAGCGCGTTGTACGAGTAGTACTCGTCGCAGTTCATCACCAGCAGGTCGCTGGACGACTCGCGGATCCCCACGCCGATGACGTACTTGCCGTACTCCTTGAGCTTGATGACCATGCTCGAGAAGTCGGAGTCGCCCGAGAGGAGCACGAAGGTGCCGATCTCGGGGCGCGTGAACACCAGCTCCAGCGCGTCAATGGCCAGGCGGATGTCGGTGGCGTTCTTCTTGGCCGACCCGTAGGCCGGGGCGAAGATCAGGTCGATCGACGCCTCGGTGAGCGGGACGATGTACTGCGGGTAGCGGCGCCAGTCGGCGTAGGCGCGGCGCACCGCCACCTTCCCCTTGATGATGTCCGAGGAGAGGAGGTTCTGGAGCTCCCCCTGCAGGTCGGAGCGGATCCCCATCGTGACGTTGTCGAAGTCGATGAGGAGGGCGGCGTTCGGGCTGTGCGCCGGGGGCGAGCCCGCACCGGCAGGGGACGGCGCCTTGGCCGAGGGGCCCACATGGAACGGGGCCACGGAGCGGGCGGGCGACGGGGCGCCCGACCGGGAGGCATAGCGACTCATGGAAACTCAGGGTTGGATCACAGCGTGGGTCCGGGCGGGCGGGTCAGCCTGCCGCAGGGTCATGCGCGTGGGGGGCCAGAGGCGGCCCACCCGCGGGGTGCGCCGTCAGCGCCACCGCCCGCGCGAGCTCCCGGCGCCGCACCGAGCCACTCCCCGTCATGGGGAAGGCCTCGAAGAAGCGCACGAGATCGGGAATCTTGTCGGCGGCCATGGTGTCCTGCGCGAAGCGACGGATCTCGCTCCCCGTGACGACCGCCCCTTCCACCAGCACGATGCACGCGCACGCCAGCTCCCCCAGCACGTCATGGGGGACGCCGACCACGCACACGTCATCCACCGCCGGGTGCGCCCGCAGCCGATCCTCGACCTCGCGCGGGTAGAGCCGCAGCCCCCCGCGCACGATCGTCTCCTGCCGCCGCCCGACGACCTTCACATACCCATCCTCGTCGATGAGCCCCAGGTCGCCCGTGAGGAAGAACCCCTCGGGGGTGAGCGCCCGCGCCGTTTCCGCCGGCATGCGGAGGTACCCCCGCATGAGCCCGGGGCCCCGCACGGCCAGCTCCCCGACCGCCTCGGGGCCATGCAACGCCCCGGTGACCAGGTCCACGGCCATCACCTCCACCCCCGACAGCGCCCGCCCCACCGTCCCCATCCGACGCTCCTCGCTGTCGGTGGGACGGGTGAGCGTCACCGCCGGCCCGGTCTCGGTGAGGCCGTACGCGACGCGCACGTCACACCAGCGCCGCACGCGGCGCACCAGCGCCTCGGCCACCGCACTCCCGGCCAGCACGCCGGTGCGCAGGTGGCGCAGCCGCGCCGGATCAAACCCCTCCTCGCGCATGAGGAGGTGGAACTGCGTGGGACCGCCCACGCACACCGTCACCTGCCGCACGGCCATCTCCGCCAGCGCCGCCGCCGGCTCGAACGCCGGCTGCAACACCAGCGTGGCCCCGCTCGCCACGGCCCCCAGCAGGACGCTGAGCCCGAACGTGGCGAAGAACGGCACCATGCTGTACACCCGATCCGCCGGGGAGAGCCCCAACTCGGCGCCCACCGCCGCCGCATTGCCCAGCAACGCGGCGTGCGACAGCTGCACCCCCTTGGGCTTCCCCATCGTCCCCGACGTGTACAGCACCGCCAGGTCCGCCGCCGGATCGGCCACCGGCGGGCGCGGCACCGGCCGCCCCCGCCCCTTCGACACCAGGTCCTCCAACTGGAAGATCCGGTCGTCGTACCACAGCTCCTCCTCCCCCACCGTCACCACGTACTGCAGCGCCGGCAGGTCCCCCAGCAACCCCTCGAACCGCTCCAGGAAATCGATCCCGGCCCAGCGCTCGATGGTCACCACCACGGTGGCTTCGGCATGGCGCAGCTGGTAGCGCAGCTCGTGCGCCGACAACCGCAGGCTCACCGGCACCACCACCGCCCCCAGCTGGGCCGCCGCCACCGTGGCGACGATCCACTCGATGCCGTTGGGGAGGTTGATGGCGACCCGATCGCCCGCCTCCACTCCCAAGTCGGCCAGCGCCGCCGCCAACGCGGTGGCCTGGCCCTGCACCTCGCCGTAGCTCCACTGGCGCTCTCCCGACACGGCCAGCGCGTGCCCGGGGTGGGCGTCGGCGCGCGCCGCAAACAGGGGAGCCAAGGCCAACGATGTCGCCATGCCGCTCCGAAATGGGGTCCAGTCTCCTAAATTACCATCCATGAACGAGATGCGGAAGCCAACCGGGCGTGGGCGCTTCCAGACGCGCCTCTTCGCCGTCCTCCTGGCCTTCGCCGTCGTCCCCACCATCCTGGTCACCGTCTTCTGGGCCGGCGCCGCCAACCGCGCCCTCTCCATGGTGGCCGCCCGCTCCGCGTGGGAGCGCATCGCCGCCTCGGGGGACGCCGCGCTGGGGCGCGCGCGCGCCGCCGCCGCCCGCCCCCTCGATCCCGCCACCGAGCAGGCGGTGCGCCAGCACGAGGTGGAGCTGCGGCGCAGCGTCGAGCTGGCCCGCCGCGCCGACTTCGTGGCCAACCGCTCCATCCGCCTGGTCCTGCTGGGCGCCATCCTCGTGGTCGCGATCGTGGGGCTGCTGGCGCTGCGCGTGGCGGGGCACTTGAGCCGCCAGCTCAGCCGCCCCCTCGACGAGCTGGTGGGGTGGACCGCCCTCGTGCGCCAGGGGCGCCCGCTCCCTCCCGACGGCGCGGCGCGCGGCGCCCCGGAGTTCGCCCTGCTGCGCCGGAGCATGCGCGACATGGCTGACGGGCTGGAGGGCGCCCGGCGCCAGGCGCTGGACGCCGAACGCGCCGAGGCCTTTCGCGAGTCGGCGCGCCGCTTCGCCCACGAGCTCAAGAATCCGCTCACCCCCATCCGCTTCGCCGTCGCCCGCCTGCGCGCCGACGGCCCCCCCGCCCTGCGCGAAACCATCGACGTCCTGGCCGAGGAGTCCGCGCGGCTGGACGCCATGGCGCGCAGCTTCGCGCAGTTCGGGCGCCTTCCCGATGCCCCCCCCACCGAGGTGGATCTCGAGGAGCTGGTCACGCGCGTGGCGCGCGCCACCGTCCCCGATTCCATGACGCTCACCGTGGCCCCGGGGGCGGTGCCGCTGGTGCGTGGCGACCACGAGGCGCTGGTGCGCGCGGTCACCAACGTGCTGCTCAACGCCGTCGAAGCGTGCGGGGGGACGGGGGCCATCACCGTGGGGCTGGCCCCCGACGCCGCCGGCCAGGTGGCGCTGGCCATCACGGACAGCGGCCCCGGCATCCCGGCGGCTGTCACCGCACGGCTCTTTGATCCGTATGTCACCACCAAGCCCGGCGGCACGGGGCTGGGGCTCGCCATCGCCCGGCAAACCGTGGAGGCGCACGGCGGCACCATCACCGCCGCCAGCGCGCCGGCTGCCGGCACCACCGTGACCATCCGCCTACCCGTGGCCCCGCGCCAGGAGTCCGCCGCATGAGCCCCCGACTTGCCCAGCCGCAGCCCCCCGCCGACCGGTCGCCCTATTCGCAGGTCAAGGGGACCATCGCCGATGCGGTGGCCGGGGCCCGGGATGGGTGGCAGGAGGGGGCGACGCCCACTCCCCCGCCGGAGCCGCCGGCTCCCTCCGCCCCCCCCGCCGCGCCCGCCGGCACCGCCCCGGTCACCTTCACCACGGAGGGCGGGGAGAAGTTCGCCGTCAGCTGGAAGGACGGCACGCTGACGATCGCGCAGGGGACGGAGGTGCTCGCCATTCCCACGCAGGAGCTCATCCCGCAACGCGCCGTGGACATCACCGTCGCGCTCTGCTCCACGCTGGTGGTGCTGGTGCTGGGGACGCCGCTGCTCCGCTTCTGGCTGCGCCGCGCCGAGCGACGACAGCTGCAGCAGCCGCTGGACGCGGCCGTGGCCGCGCGGCTGGACGCCGTGGAGCGCCACATCGACACGGTGGCGGTGGAGCTGGAGCGGGTGAGCGAGGGGCAGCGCTACTTCACGAAGCTGCTGGAGGCGCGCGAGGGCGCCGCCGTGCCGCCGCGCCAGGGCTGACGCGCGCATGCCCTCGGTCCTCATCGTCGACGACGAGCCGAACATCCGGCGCATGGTGGGCGCGCTGCTGCGCGCCGAGGGGTGGACGGTGCGCGACGCCGCCAGCGGCGCCGCCGGGCTGGCCGCCGCCGAGGGGGACGAGCCCGACGTGGCGCTGGTGGACCTCATGATGCCCGGGGAGCTGGACGGGCTGGCGCTGCTGGAGCGGCTGCGCGCCGCGGCCCCCGACCTGCCGGTGGTGATGATGAGCGGGCGCGCCGGGCTGGCCGACGCGGTGCGCGCCACGCGGCTGGGGGCCTTCACCTTCCTGGAGAAGCCGCTCACCCCCGAGGGGGTGCCGCTGGCGCTGGGCGCGGCCTTCGAGCTGCGGCAGGCGCGGCGCGCGGCGCGCGCCCTGCGCGAGGACCTGGGGCTGTCGGGGGAGCTGGTGGGCACCGCGCCGGCGCTGCAGGACGTCAAGGCGCGCATCGCGCGCGTGGGGCCCACCGAGGCGCGCGTCCTCATCACCGGCGAGTCGGGGACCGGGAAGGAGCTGGTGGCCGCGGCGCTGCACGCGGCCAGCCCGCGCCGCGACCGCCCGTATGTGCGCGTCAACTGCGCCGCGATCCCGCGCGACCTGGTGGAGAGCGAGATGTTCGGCCACGAGCGCGGCGCCTTCACGGGCGCCAGCGAGCGGCGGCTCGGGCGCTTCGAGCTGGCGCACACCGGCACGCTGTTCCTGGACGAGATCGGCGACCTGGGGCTGGAGGCGCAGGCCAAGCTGCTGCGCGCCCTCGAGGGCGGGGAGATCGAGCGGGTGGGGGGCACCGGCCCCATCCCCGTGGACGTGCGCATCCTGGCCGCCACCAACCACGACCTGCCGCAGGCGGTGGCCGAGGGGCGCTTTCGCGAGGACCTGTACTTCCGGCTCAACGTCATCCCCGTCACGCTGCCGCCGCTGCGCGACCGGCTGGGGGACCTGCCGGCGCTGGTGCGGCACTTCACGGCGCGCCACCACGCGCGCACGGGGCAGCCGCTGGTGGCGTGGGACGACGAGGCGCTGGCCGCGCTGGCCCGGCACCGGTGGCCCGGGAACGTGCGCGAGCTGGCCAACGTGGTGGAACGCATCGCCATCCTGCACGCCGGGCAGCGCGTGGGGGTGGCCGAGGTGGCCGACGTGCTCCCCGGGACGGCGCGCGACGCGTCCCCCGCCGATGGCGGGGCGCTGGTGGCCGCCACGCTGGCGCGCGGCATCCCGCTGAGCGACGCGCTGGACGACTTCGAGCGGCAGCTGCTGCAGGCGGCGTTGGCGGGCGGAGGGGGCGTGAGCGACGCCGCCCGGCGCCTGCTCACCGATCGCGCCAACCTGTACCGTCGGATGCGCCGGCTGGGGATCACCCCGCCGGGGGAGGGGGGGATGATCCAGGCACCAACCGTCGCGCCCACCATCATCCCCGCGAGCGCGGTGCGCGCCATGCTGCCGGCCGCGCTGGCGGTGGCGCTGGCCGCCCCGCACGCACCACTGGCGGCGCAGGAACGCCTGCGCCCGCCGCCGGTGCGCCGCGAGCTCGCG